>JBLRWU010000007.1:0-34553 GCA_047921155.1 Desulfurivibrio sp. | reverse complement strand
CGCGCCGGATATAAGGCGGCAGGGGCATCCGGCCGTAACGGGCCAGGCAGAGATCCAGCCCCCCACCCCCACATTGCAGGTTAACCCGGACCTTGCCCCCCGCTCCCACCTCTCGCACCACCGCCTGCAGATCATCACCGAAGTGCAACCTTAAACCGGGACGCGGCCCCTTGGAACTCTTCAGCAAGGCCCAGGCGCCAAACCCCTCCTCGTCCGGCAGCGGCCGGGGATACTCCAGCAACAGCAGTTCAATGCGACCTCCGCTCTCCTTATGCCCCGGCAAACGGGCCGGGAAAACCCTGGTGTCATTGAAAACCAGGAGATCACCGGGGGAGAGCAGGGCGGCAAAATCGGGAAAGTTGCGGTCAGCGAGGCCATCCTTGCCGCCATCAAGCACCAGAAGACGGGAGGCGTCACGCCGGGGGGCTGGCTGCTGGGCAATCAGCTCCGGGGGCAGATCATAATCATAATCGGTGAGGGAGAAAGCAGCCAAGGTCGAGTTTCCGGGGGGTTGGGAAGATCAGGAGAAAAGGGTGGTGCGCCGGGCCAGATAGCAGAGGAACAGCCCCAGCCCCAGCATGACCAGTCCGATTTTGCGCATGGCGCCAGGCTCCAGCTCCTGGAGTCGGGCCAACCAGCGCTGCATCGCCTCGGGAAAAGCCACATAGGGCAAACCTTCAATTATCAGCACCAGGCCAATCAAGCTCAACAACAGTTCCATCGGCCAATCCTACCCCCTGCCGACCTCCAGCGCAACGGGGAAACTAAACCCCGGCAAAACGGCCGGGAGAGCCACCGAGATAACTTCTTGACAGTAAGCAGGTTCCTCTCTAGCGTGAGTAAAAAACGGGAGACCGCCGATGCCCCACGACAACTACCGCCTCCATTACGACCAATACGGCAACACCGAAGAGATCGTGATCCTCGCCACGGGCCTGGGGGTCAACGACAATTCCCACACCAACAAGGGCACGGCCTTCAGCCAGGCGGAGCGGGACCAACTGGACCTGAACGGCACCCTGCCCCCCGCCGTCCGCACCCTGGAACAGCAGATCGAAAACAGCCGGGTGGCCATTGAGAAAAAAAAGAGCGATATCGAAAAATTTATCTATATCCGCTCGCTGTTCGATCGTAACGTAACCCTGGCCCACGCCTTTATTGCCAGCGATATCGAGCGTTACATGCCGATCATCTACACCCCCACGGTGGGCGAGGCCTGTCGCCACTACTCCTCCATGTTTCGCAAGGCCAACGGCCTCCACTTCTACCCCGGCAATATCGACCAGGCCCGAGAGATCCTGGAGCGCTTCAGCCGCCGCCAGATCCGTGTGGCGGTGGTCACCGACAACCAGGGAATCCTGGGGATCGGGGATCAGGGGGCCGGGGGGATCGCCATCTGCCTGGGCAAACTGATGCTCTACACCCAGGGCGCCGGCATCGCCCCCTGGCACTGCCTGCCCATCTCGCTGGACGTGGGGACCGACAACCCGGCCCTGCTCGACGACCCCAACTACCTGGGGTGGCGCCACTCCCGGCTTAAGGGTGACCAATATATTGAATTCGTCCAGCTTTTCGCCAAGGCCTTCAAGGCGGTCTTTCCCCACGCCCTCTGCCAGTGGGAGGATTTCTCCAAGCAGAACGCCTTCGCCATCCGCGACACCTACCTCCACGACCTGATCTCCTTCAACGACGATATCCAGGGGACCGGCGCCATCACCTTAGCCGCCATCATCTCGGCCATGAAGATCAAAAGGGAGGCCATGGCCAACCAGCGTTTTCTGGTTCACGGCGCCGGCGCCGGCGGGATCGGAATTGCCGAACAGATCGAGGCCGCTTTGCTTGAGGAGGGACTATCGCCGGGCGAGGCCCGCGAGCTGATCTACACCGTGGACAGCCGAGGCCTGGTCACCACGGCCCGCAAACTTGACCCTTACAAGGAGAAATTCGCCAAGAACCGGGCCGCCCTGCCCTGGTACCGCGAGGAGGAGGACGGCAGCCTGCTCAAGGTGATCCGCCGGGCCGGAATCACGGTCCTGATCGGCACCTCCGGCCAATACGGCTGCTTCGACCGGGAGGTGGTGCAAGCGATGCTGCATAACAGCGCCCGGCCGGTGATCCTGCCGTTGAGCAATCCCACCGCCAATATCGAGGCCCTGCCCACCGACCTGGAGGCCTGGAGTGACGGCCGGGCCCTGGTGGCCACCGGCAGCCCCTTCGTCCCCCTGCACCGGGCCGGCAAAAGCGTACGGGTGGGGCAGTGCAACAATGTCTTCATTTTCCCCGGAGTCGGCCTGGGAGTTCTGGCCTCGGGCGCCCGTGAGGTGCTGCCGCAATTTTTTACCGCCGCGGCCCGGGCGGTGGCCGATCAGGTCTCGGCGGCGGAGTTGCGGGAGGGGGTCCTGGTGCCGGAGGTGAATAATTTATGGCAAATCAGCCGCCAGGTGGCTCTGGCGGTGGGCGAAAGCGCCATCGCCAGCCAGGTCGCCGGCCCCTGCGCCTTCAGTACCTTTCAGCATGAAAACAACCCGGAGCGGCTGGCGGCGCTGATCGACGGCATGCGCTGGCGGCCCCGCTACCTGCCGCTGGTGACGGGGTAAGCAAAACCGCTTGCTTTTGGCCGGCGCTCTGATTAAGCATCGTTAAGCTTATGGCGGCCTCACCGGTCGGCCCTTGCGGGCCGACCATTTATCATCAGTTTCATCAAATTTCACGGAGGAAGAACCATGAAAAAAAGTGCCCTTTTTTTTCCCCTGGCCATCGGGGCCGTCATGTTGGCTGCAACCCTGCTCCTGGCGCCGGGCTCCGGCCTGGCTGCCAAAGCCCGGCTGGCCTTTTCCGGCGGGCCCGACGGCGGCACCTTCCAGTACTTTTCCAATGCCATCTCCATCCGCCTTTCCCGCAATCTGGCCGATGTTGATCTCTCCAACATGGTTTCGGCCGGATCGGTGGAGAACCTGCGCCGGGTCAACTCCGGGGATGCCGACTTCGGCATCGTTTACGCCGGTGATCTCTACCTTGGGGCCAACGGCCGCTTGACCAACGACCCCCGCAAATATACCGACGCCCAGAGCATGGCCTACCTTTACGGCGCCCCCGCCCATCTGCTGGTCCTGGCCGACAGCGGCATCAACGAGGTTAAGGGACTCGAAGGCAAGCGGGTGGCGGTGGGTCCGGCCGGCTCCGGCGCCGCGGCCAGCGCCCAGCGCTATTTCACCTCCCTGGGCCTCTGGGAGAAGATCCGGGTGGAATATATCGGTTACAGCGAGGGGGCCTCGGCCCTGGGTGACAAGAAGATCGACGCCATGTGGGTTTTTGCCGGCTTTCCCAACGCCTCGGTGATTCAAGCCGCCGCCAGCAACCGGATCCGGCTTTTAAACCTGGTGGAAGCCGCCAAGGCTTCGCCCTTCTTCAGCGAACACCCCTATTACGCCGAGGTAACCATCCCGGCCGGGACCTACAGCGGGGTTGATTACGACGTGAAATCGGTCCAGGACTCGGCGATCTGGGTGACCGGCAAGCATGTCAAGGCCGACGTGGTTTACAATGCCCTCAAGGATATCTTCTCCGACGAGGGCCTGGCCTACATGCGGGGGATCACCAAGGCCGCCAACTCGATGAAGATCGAGGACGGCAGCTACGGGATCGCCACCCCGCTCCATCCGGGGGCCATCAAATTCTGGAGCGAAAAGGGCCTGACCATCACCGACGACCAGGCGGGCAAATAACGATTCCCCCTTCACCGGGAGCAGGTTGGCATGGTTGACGATCCGCTTACCAGCCCCGAGCTGAGCGAGGCCGAGAAGAAGAAACTCAAGGCGCTGATGGAGAAGGACGCCAAGTCCTTCCGCAGCCCCAGCGGTTTCTGGTACTGGGTCACCGCTCTGCTCGGGGCCTTTATGGTCTGCTTCTACTTTTACGCCGCCGGAATTTCGACGGTCGGCACCCAGTATCACCTGGGAATCTACGTTGGGATCACCTACCTGCTGGTCTTTCTCCTTTACCCGGCCGGCGGCCCCCTGATGCGGGGCGCCCTCGCTCTGGTGCTGGGGGTGGTCCTGGCCGCCGTCGGCACCATTTTTTTCCTCTTTCCCGATGCCGCCGCCTTCCATACTGAGTGGCATCACCTCCTGGAGATCAAGAGTGAAGCCGGCTGGGCAACAGCCCTGAGTAGCGCCGGCTCCCTGCTTCCCCTGGCCGTGGCCGCGCCCCTGCTGGCGATTCTGCTCTTTTTCGGCGACCGCCTGGTTCTGGCCCGTTATCGCAACGCCCCGACCATCAGTGATCTCCTCTTCGCCCTGGCCGCCGCCGGGGTGATCTACTACTGGCTCAGCGAATTTGAGCAGCTCAACTACCGGGCCGGGGCCGAAAACGAGCTGGATATCCTGATCAGCCTGCTGGGGCTGCTGCTCTCCCTGGAGGTGGGCCGCAGGGTTCTGGGCTGGTCGATGACCATGATCGGTTTGGGTGCCCTGGCCTTTGCCTATTTCGGGCCCCTGCTCCCCGATCTCCTGGCCCACCGGGGCTTCGGCATCGAACGCCTGGCCACTTCCCTTTTTCTGCGGACCAACGGGATCTTCGGGGTGATGGCCAATGTCCTGGCCACCTATGTTATTCTCTTTATCTTCTTCGGGGCCTTTCTCCAGAAATCGGGGGCCAGCCGCTTCTTTATCGACCTGCCCCTGGCCCTGGCCGGCAAGAGTACCGGCGGCCCGGCCAAGGTGGCGGTAATCGCCTCGGCCCTCTTCGGCTCGGTCTCCGGCAGCGCCATCGCCAACACCGTCTCCACCGGGGCTTTTACCATTCCCCTGATGAAGCGGGCCGGGTTCAAACCCCATGTCGCCGGGGCCATCGAACCTTCAGCCTCCATCGGCGGGATGTTTCTGCCGCCGATCATGGGGGCCGGCGGCTTCCTGATGGCCGAACTGACCGGCACCCCCTACACCACCATTATGCTGATCTCCATCGGCCCGGCCCTGCTCTACTTCTTCTCGGTCTTCTGCATGATCCACTTCGAGGCGGGCAAGCTCGGCCTTAAGGGGGTGGCGGAGGAACAGCCTCCCTGGCAGGCGGTGTTAAAAAACGGCTGGTTTTACGCCATTCCCCTGGTGCTGATGACCGTGCTGATGATTATCGGCCGCTCGCCGGGCTATGCCGCCTTCTGGGGCACCCTCACCTGTATCGCGGTGAGCTGGGTAAAAAAGGAGACCCGGATGGGCCCGAAGGAGATCTGGGAGGCGATCCAGCTGGGGGCCCGCAACACTTTGATCATCGGCGCCACGGTGGGGGTGATCGGGGTGATTGTGGGGATAATTTCGCTTACCGGCATGGGCCTGAAATTCTCCGACCTGATCATCACCATGGCCGGCAACAGCCTGCTGCTGGCCATCGGCCTGATCGCCCTGGCCTCCCTGATCCTGGGGATGGGGGTGCCGGTGACCGCCGCCTACCTGATCATCGCGGTGCTGGCGGTGCCGGCCCTCGGGGTCTTCGGGGTGCCGCTGATCTGCGCCCATATGATCGTCTACTGGCTGAGCCAGGACTCCAACATCACCCCGCCGGTCTGCGTGGCGGCCTACGCCGGAGCAGCCATCGCCGGAGCCGATCCCTGGAAGACCGGCTGGACCGCCTTTAAGTTCGCCAAACTGCTCTATGTGATGCCCCTGCTCTTCGCCTTTACCCCCTCAATCCTCTTCCAGGGCAAGGCCCATGAGATCAAGGTGCCGGATCTGGGGGATAGCCCGTTTGCCACCGTACTGAGAATTGATGTCGAGGAGGGGGCCGGGTACCGGGAAAAGGAGGTTGTGGCCCTGCTGCTGGTGGGGGGCGAATCCGTTGAAATCAGGGCGGGGAAGGAGGCCACCGTGCGGTTAATCAACAAACCGGCCGGGGCCATGGTCAGCCCGGGTGAGGTCCTGGTCAAGGGCGAGATCCTCCCCACCCCTTACCGGATCACCATGAGTTTCGTGTCGGCGATTCTGGGCACCATCGCCTTCTCCTCGCTGACCATGTTCTACTGGATTCGCCGGACCACCGTGTTTGAATGGCTGCTGCTGGCCCCGGCCACCCTCCTCCTTTACTGGCCGACCATTATCAGTGATCTGGCCGGGATCGTCCTGGTGGGTGCGGTCTGGTTGATGCAGTCGGCCAAAAACCGCAAGGAGCTTGCCAGCCCATGAAAAAGATCAGCAAAATTCTCTATCCCACCGACTTCTCCGCCAACTCGGTACCGGCCGCGGAATATGCCCGGACCCTGGCCCACCTGGCCGGCGCCACCGTTTACGCCGTCCATGTGGTTGGGGAACTGGCCGATCACCGCCGGCGGATGATCCAGCCCGAATCGTTTGCCATCTTCGAGCGGGAGGTGGAAACCATGGCGGTCCGGGAGATGGAAAGCTTCTGCCGCCGGCATCTGGGGGAGCATCTGGGGGAGCAGATCAGCTACGAAACCGAAGTGGTGATCGGCACTCCCTACAAAACCATCCTGGAACGGGCCCGGGAGCTGGCATGCGACCTGATCGTGATGGGCAGCCACGGCCACAGCGGTATCCAGGAGGTGATCTTCGGCAGCACCGCCCAACGGATCATCCGCCGCGCCAAAATTCCGGTCCTCACCGTACCCGGCCCCTGACCGGAGGGGAAATGCCACCCCAGCTTTATTCAGCGCTTGGGAGTGCCTACAGGATCAGGTAAAGGACGATGGGCAGGGTGACGGCGGCGGCCATGGTCTGGGCGGTGGTGATGCCGGCCACCAGCGGCGCATCCCCTCCCAGTTGCCGGGCCAGAATGGTGGAGAGCGCCGATCCGGGCAGGGCGGCAAAGATCACCGCCACCTTGGCGGTAAACTCCGGCACCGCGAAAAGTTGGCAAAAAAACCAGACCAGCAGCGGATTGAGCAACAACTTAAAGCTGGTAACGGCCACGATCGTGCCGGGGTGATGCTTGAGTACCGCCGGCTGCAGAGCCGCCCCCACCGCCAGCAGCCCCAAAGGCAACGCCGCCCGCCCCAGAATATCGAGCAGATTGTCCACCGGCCGGGGGATCGGCACCTGTCCGTGGTGCAGGGCCAGGCCCAAAATACAGGCGACCACCACCGGGTTGGTCAACACCGCCCGGGCGATGGCCTGGCGGTTGTTGCCCTTGCTCCCGGTATGGCCCCGCCCGAAACGGACCAGCACCGTGATGCAGGAGAAATTGACCAGCGGAATCAGCAAGGAGAGGAGTACGGCCGCAGTCACCACCCCCGCCTCCCCGAAAAGCACCAGGACAATGGAGATCCCGATATAGGAGTTGAAGCGCACCGTACCCTGGTAAACCGAACTGAAGGCCGGGCCGTCGGGATAGGCCAGGGGCCGGAGCAGCAGCAGGATCACGGTCAAGGTCAGCACCGTGGCGGCCAGGACGGCACCGAGCGGCAACACCTCCGCCAGGCCGCCCAGGTCGGCGGAGGGAGAGGCAATCCGCTGGACCAGCAGGCCGGGGAAAAGAACATAATAGGTCAACCGTTCGGCCGGCTCCCAGAAGGATTTACCGGGAAATCCGCTCTGGCTGAGGACAAACCCCAGCATAATCAGCAAGAAGACCGGCAGCAGAACGGCGAAGATCTGGAGCTGGCCGCTCATTCCTCTTCCGAAATCAGCGCCGCCCGGAGAAATTCCCGGTTAAGGCGGGCGATATTGGTAATCTTAACCCCCTTGGGACAGACCGCTTCGCACTCCCCCTCGTTTCCGCAGTTGCCGAAACCCAGTTGATCCATCCCGGCCACCATGGCCAGGGCCCGGCGCGCCCGCTCGGGGCCGCCCTGGGGCAGCAGGGCCAGGTGGGAGATTTTGGCCCCGACAAAGAGCATGGCGGCCGCGTTGGGGCAGGCGGCGACACAGGCCCCGCAGCCGATGCATTCGGCGGCATCCAGGGCCTTTTCCGCCGTGGCCTGGGGCACCGCCATGGTATTGGCCTCCGGGGCCCCGCCGGTGTTGACCGAAACGTAACCGCCGGCGCTGATCAGCACATCGAAGGCCCCCCGGTCCACCACCAGATCGCGGAGCAGGGGAAATGCCCCGGCCCTGAAGGGTTCGATCATCACGGTGTCATTATCCTTGAAATGGCGCAGATGCAACTGACAGAGGGTGGTAGCGGGCTGGGGACCATGGGCCTGGCCGTTGACCACCGCCCCGCACATGCCGCAGATCCCCTCCCGACAGTCGTGGTCAAAGGCCACCGGATCTTCCCCCTTAAGGGTCAGCTCCTCGTTGAGTTGATCGAGCATCTCCAGAAAGGAGATATCCGGCGACAGCGGCCCGACCCGATACTCCCGGAAAGCTCCGGGGGCGGCGGAGTTGGGCTGACGCCAGATCTTCAGAGTCAGGCTGATTTTAGCGGGCTGGTCGACGGCGGCGCTCACTTGTAACTCCTCTGGCTTAAGGTCACATTCTCAAAGTTCAGCGGCTCGCGATGCTCCCGGGGAGCCCCCCCCCGGGGGAGATACTCCCAGGCGGTTACATGGCTGAAATTTGCATCGTCGCGCCGGGCTTCGTTCTCCGACGTTTGACTCTCCTCCCGGAAGTGGCAGCCGCAGGATTCGGTCCGAGCCAGGGCATCGGTAATCATCAGCTCGGCGAACTCGAGAAAATCGGCCACCCGCCCGGCCCGCTCCAGCGACTGGTTCAGTTCAACGCCACTGCCCGGCACCAGCAGATTATCCCAGAACTCCGCCCGGATCTCCGGCACCCGGGCCAGAGCCCGACGCAACCCCGCCTCGTTACGGGCCATGCCGCAGTGGTCCCAGAGCAGCAGGCCCAATTCGCGATGAAAATCATCCACGGTGCGCCGGCCCTTGACCGCCAGCAGCCGATCAAGGCGGGCCTCGCTCTGACGGCCGGCTTCCCGGAAGGCGGGATGATCGCTCGTTTGCGGCTCCGGCGGAGTTTGGGCCAGATAGTCGCCGATGGTGGCGGGGAGAATGAAGTAACCGTCGGCCAGGCCCTGCATCAGGGCGCTGGCCCCCAGGCGGTTGGCCCCATGGTCGGAAAAATTGGCCTCCCCCAGGACAAATAGCCCCGGCACCGTGCTCATCAGGTTGTAATCCACCCAGAGGCCACCCATGGTGTAATGGACCGCCGGAAAGATCTTCATCGGTTCGACCACCGGATCGGCGGCGGTGATCTTTTCATACATCCGGAAAAGGTTGCCGTATTTGCGCAGGATCGCCTCCTGCCCCTCCCGGCGGATCGCCTCGGCGAAATCGAGATAGACCGCCAGGCCGGTTTCCCCAACCCCCTTGCCCCGGTCGCACTGCTCCTTGGCGTTGCGGGAGGCGACATCCCGGGGGACCAGGTTACCGAAGGCGGGGTATTTCTCCTCCAGGTAATAATCCCGTTCCGCTTCGGGTATCTGGGCCGGCGGCCGGCGATCCGCCATCTTGCGCGGCACCCAGACCCGGCCGTCGTTGCGCAGGCTTTCGCTCATCAGGGTCAGTTTGGACTGGTAGTCACCATGGACCGGAATACAGGTGGGGTGGATCTGGACAAAACAGGGGTTGGCGAAAAAAGCTCCCCGTTTGTAGGCCCGAAAGGCGGCGGTGACATTGGAGGCCATGGCGTTGGTGGAGAGAAAATAGGCATTGCCGTAGCCGCCGGTGGCCAGCACCACCGCGTGGGCGGCATGGCTTTCCAGCGCGCCGCTGAGCAGATGGCGAACCACGATCCCCCGGGCTCGGCCATCGTCGACCACCAGATCCAGCATCTCCCGCCGGGGCAGCAGGGTGACGTTGCCCTGGCCGACCTGGCGCATCAGGGCGCCGTAGGCCCCCAGCAGCAACTGCTGACCGGTCTGGCCCCGGGCGTAAAAGGTACGCGAAACCTGGGCGCCGCCGAAGGAACGGTTGGCCAGCCCGCCGCCGTACTCCCGGGCAAAGGGCACCCCCTGGGCCACGCACTGGTCGATAATCTGGTTGCTGACCTGGGCCAGGCGATAAACATTGGCCTCGCGGGACCGGAAATCGCCGCCCTTGATGGTATCGTAAAACAGGCGGCGGATCGAATCGCCATCGTTGCGATAATTCTTGGCGGCGTTGATCCCCCCCTGGGCGGCGATGCTGTGACCCCGCCGGGGGCTGTCCTGCAAACAGAAAACCTTGACCTGGTAGCCCAGCTCCGCCAGAGAAGCGGCGGCCGAGGCCCCGGCCAGGCCGGCCCCGACCACGATGATTGAATATTTGCGTTTATTGGCCGGGTTGACCAACTTGAGATCGCAACGGTGGCGGTCCCATTTCTCCGCCAGGGGGCCGGCGGGAATCTTGGCGTCCAGGGTGATGGGCATGGGCTTGAGTCCTTGAGGATCAGAGGAGGAAGCGGGGCGACAACAGAGCGAAGAGGGGCAGCAGGCTGTAGATGAAGCCGATCAGGATCGCCGCCGCCACTGCTCCCCGCCGCAGGCCGGGGGTATATTTGGGGTGCTCGACCCCCAGGGATTGCCAGAGACTCCAAAAGCCGTGGCTGAGGTGCAGGGCCAGGGCCAGCAGGGCGATCAGGTAAAAGGCGGCATTCAGCGGGCGCCCCAGGGTGTCGCGCACCAGATCGGCCACCACCTCATCACCGCCGCCAAAGCTGAACTGGGCCAGATGATAGCCGAGAAAGAGCAGGATCACCAGGCCGGAGTAAAGCATGGTTCGGGAAGCGATGGTCCGCCCCCCTGCCCCGCGGCTTACCGCATAGGCAACCGGGCGGGCGGCGCAATTGGCCCGCCAGAGCAAGAGCGCCGTGATCAGATGGCAGAGGAGGATGGCCAGCAGGGCCAGCTCAAAGAACAGCAGCAGCCCCCCGAAGGCGTGGAGCTGTTCGGCATAGGAGAGAAAGGTCGCCCGCCCGGCCAGGGCAGTGGCATTGCCCAGCATATGCACCAGCACAAAAACGCCCAGCAAAAAACCGCTCACCGCCATCAGGCTCTTTTTACCGATGGAAGAGCTTATAGTTGCCGCCAGCCAAGCCATGAATGTTCTCCCCAACCGTTGCGGAGTTTTTTTGCCGAAGCCCCGGGTCAAAAAACCGATCCCAGGTTCATCATATAATTGACCCCCCCGGGAAGATCAAGCCCGGAAGATAAAACCCGTAAAGGCCGGCGGGGAAAACAGCGCCGACGGGGAACAGCCCCGACAGCCGCCCCGAAACGGCATAGCTCTTTCCGTAACCGTTCACGAGGGCCTGCAACCTGTCGCTTTAACGGGCTGTAAACGTTCAGCGGTGCCCCGGGTTCGGGTAAGCAGCCAAGCGCCGCGTACCCCGTGTACGTAAGCTTGGCTGATCGCCCGAAGATGGGGTGCCGCTGAACGTTTACGCTCTTTCCGGGTGCATGATCGAAGACCGGCAGGTATAATGCGGGGGTTATGCAAAACAGAAAAATTACCAGACAGATTCGGGTCGGCGCGGTACCCATCGGCGGCGGGGCGCCGGTGGCGGTCCAGTCGATGACCAATACCGACACCCGTGATGTGGCGGCAACCGCGGCCCAGGTGGCGCGACTGGCGGAAGCCGGGTGCGAGATCATCCGGGTGGCGGTGCTGGATCTGGAAGCGGCCAGGGCGATCCGGGAGCTCCGGGAGCAGATCACCATTCCCCTGATTGCCGATATCCATTTTGACCACCGCCTGGCCATTGCCGCCATGGAGCATGGAGCCCAGGGGATCAGGATCAACCCCGGCAATATCGGGGGCCGGGAAAAACTGGCCAAAGTGGCCGCCGCCGCCCGGAGTCACCAGGTGGCGATCCGGGTGGGAGTGAATGCCGGTTCCCTGGAGAAGGATATCCTGGCCCGCCATGGCCGCCCCACCCCGGAAGCCCTGGTGGAAAGCGCCCTGCGCAATGTCGGCCTGCTGGAGCAACTGGATTTTCACGAGATCAAAATCTCCCTTAAATCATCCGATGTGCTGACCACCATCGAGGCCTACCGGCAGTTGAGCCGGGTTTGCGACTATCCTCTCCATCTGGGAGTTACCGAGGCCGGGGGCCTGATTGCCGGCAGCGTCAAATCCAGTGTCGCTCTCGGCATTCTGCTCTACGAAGGGATCGGTGATACCCTGCGGATCTCCCTGACCCGCGACCCGGTGGAGGAGATCCGGGTGGCCTACGAACTGCTCCGCAGCCTGCGCCTGCGGGAACGCGGCCCGGAGCTGATCTCCTGCCCCACCTGCGGCCGCTGCCAGGTCAATCTCTTCGGCCTGGCCGAGGAGGTTGAGCGCCATATCCAGAAGATTGTAACCCCGCTGAAGATCGCGGTGATGGGCTGCGTGGTCAACGGGCCCGGCGAGGCCCGGGAGGCCGATATCGGGGTGGCCGGCGGCAACGGGGTGGGGATTATTTTCAAAAAGGGCAGAATATTCAAGAAGGTGCCGGAGGCCGAGCTGCTGGCCGTCTTCCTGGCCGAAATCGATAAAATGACCCGGGAAAAGGTCGCCGGATAAAGTATCCCGACCCGTACCGTTCACTCAAACCCAAGGAATTTTTACCATGCGTTTTTCCCAACTGCTGCTGCCCACTCTCAAGGAAGATCCGGCCGAAGCCGAAGTTATCAGCCATAAACTTTTGCTGCGGGCCGGTTTTATCCGCAAGCTCACCGCCGGGATTTACTCCTATCTGCCCTTGGGGCTGGCCGCCATCCGCAAGGTGGAGCGGATCGTGCGCGAGGAGATGAACCGGGCAGGCGCCCAGGAGCTGCTGCTGCCCATGGTCCAGCCCGCCGATCTCTGGCAGGAGTCGGGGCGCTGGGAAAAGTATGGCCCGGAGTTGCTGCGCTTCAAGGATCGCCACCAGCGGGAGAGCTGCCTGGGGCCGACCCACGAGGAGGTGATCACCGATCTGGTCCGAATGAATGTCCACTCCTACCGCGATCTGCCCCTGAATCTCTATCAGGTGCAAACCAAATTCCGCGACGAGATCCGGCCCCGCTTCGGCCTGATGCGGGGCCGGGAGTTCATCATGAAGGACGGCTACAGCTTCGATGCCGATGAGGACGGGGCCGACGCCACCTACCGGAAGATGTATGACGCCTACCAGCGGATATTTACCCGCTGTGGCCTGGCCTTCCGGGCGGTGGAGGCGGATACCGGCACCATCGGCGGCAGCTTCTCCCACGAATTTATGGTTCTGGCCGCCACCGGCGAGGATCTGGTGGTGATCTGCCAGCACTGTGACTACGCCGCCAATATGGAAAAGGCCACCGCCCGCGAGATTCGGGCCGAGACCACCGAACAGCCTCTGGCCGTCAGCCAGGTCCCCACCCCCGGCAAAAAAACGGTGGCCGAGGTTTGCGATCATCTCCAGATCTCCGCCGACCGCCTGGTCAAAACCATGATCTGGCTGGCCGACGGACTCCCGGTGGCGGTACTGGTCCGGGGGGACCACGAGGTCCAGCCGGTGAAACTGCAAAATCTGCTGGGGGCCCTGGAGGTAACTTTGGCCGATGACGGCAAAATTGCCGAGCTGACCGGCGCTCCGGCCGGTTTCCTGGGACCGGTTGGTCTTAAGATTCCCCTGATTATGGACGAGGTGGTGGCGGGGATGAGCAACTTCGTCACCGGGGCCAACCAGGCCGATCACCATCTGGTCAATGTTAACCCCGGCCGCGACTTCACCGCCACCCATCAGGCCGATGTTCGCATGGTCACCGAAGAGGATCAGTGTCCCCGTTGCGCCGGCAAACTGGCCCTGACCCGGGGGATCGAGGTGGGCCATATCTTCAAGCTGGGCACCAGCTACAGCCAGGCCATGGGCGCCACCTTCCTCGACGACCAGGGCCAAAGCCGCCCCTTTATCATGGGCTGCTACGGGATCGGGGTCAGCCGGACGGTGGCGGCGGCCATCGAGCAGAATCACGACCGGGACGGCATCATCTTTCCCCTGCCCATCGCTCCCCTGCAGGTGATTGTCCTCAATCTCACCCCCAAGGATGCAGAGATCACCGCCGAAGCCGAACGGCTCTACCGGGAGTTGCAAGAACAGGGGATCGAAGTGCTGCTTGACGACCGGGATGAACGACCGGGCAGCAAGTTCAAGGACGCCGACCTGATCGGAATCCCCATCCGCCTGATGGTGGGCAAGCGCTTCAAAAACGACGGCCTCCTGGAGATCCGCACCCGTGCCGACGGCCAGACCAGCGAGGCCACCCCGGCGGCGGCCCTGGCGGTGATCGGCGAGATGGTCGCCAAGGCCCTCCATCCCGCGAGCGACCGGGCCTGAACCGCCCATGACCGGGATCGACGATATCATCCGCCAGGCGGCGGACTATATGCCCGACGAGGATTTGACCCCGCTGAGCAAGGCCTACGTCTTTGCCCAAAAGGTCCATGCCGGGCGGCATCGGCTTTCCGGCAAACCCTACATGCAGCACGTCCTGGCGGTGGCGGGCATTCTGGTCGCCATGCGCCTCGACCTCACCACCATCACCGCCGGGCTGCTGCACGGGGTGCTCAAGCAGAAGGAACACCCGGTCACCCCGGCCAAGCTCAAGGATGAGTTCGGGGAGGATGTGGCCAATATCGTGGCCGGCGCCACCCGGATCACCGCCGTCCAGTTCAACAGCCGCCTGGCCTACCAGGCGGAAAATATCCGCAAGATGCTGCTGGCCATGGCCAGCGACATCAGGGTTCTGCTGGTGCGGCTGGCCGATCGCCTCCACGACATGCAGAGTCTCAACGTGGTGGACCGCGAGCTCCAGGTTGAGATCGCCCAGGAAACCATGGACCTCTACGCTCCCCTGGCCGGCCGCCTGGGGATCGACTGGATCAAGCGGGAGCTGGAGGATCTCTCCTTCGCCCAGCTCCATCCCAAGGAGTACCAGCAACTGGCGGCCAGTATCCAGACCTCGCTGCCGGAACGGGAAGCCTATGTGGAGCGGATCAAGGAACACCTCTCCCGCCACCTGCGCCAAAGCGGCCTGGAGGATTTCCGGATTCTGGGCCGCCCCAAGCACCTTTACAGCATCCAGAAGAAGCTGCTGGTCCAGAATATCACCCTGGACAAGGTTTACGACAAGGTGGCCTTTCGGATCATCGTGCACAACGTGCAGGAGTGCTACCAGGCCCTGGGGGTGATCCATTCTCTGTGGGCACCCATCGACGGGCGCTTCAAGGATTTCATCAGCCACCCCAAGGCCAACGGTTACCAGTCGGTACACACCTCGGTTATCGGCCCCGACGGCGATTTCATGGAGATCCAGATCCGCACCGAGGAGATGGACCGGGTAGCCGCGGAAGGGATTGCCGCCCACTGGGCCTACAAGGAGGGACAGACCGCCAGCACCCGCGACGTCAAGCTGTTCAAGTGGCTCAAGCAGCTGGTGGCGATGCTCCAGGAGCTGGAAGACCCCCGGGAGCTGCTGGAAACGGTCAAGGGAGAGCTGTACGAGGATGACATCTATGTGCTGACCCCCAATGGCGAGGTAAAAGGTTTCCCCAAGGGCAGCACCCCGCTGGATTTCGCCTACAGCATTCACACCGAGGTGGGACATCACTGCAGCGGCGCCAAGGTCAACGGCCAGATCACCCCCCTGCGAACGCCGCTGAAAAACGGCGACGTGGTGCAGATCATCACCTCCCCCAACCAGAAACCCGGCCGCAACTGGCTGCATATCGTCAAAACCAGCCGGGCCCGCAACCGCATCCGCCAATGGCTAAACCAGGAGGAGCGGGAACGCAATCTGGAGAAGGGCCGGGAGATCTGCGAGCGGGAGCTGCGCAAGCACGATATCAGTCTGAAAAAACTGCTGCGCACCGGTCATCTTAAGGAGGTGCTTAAAAATCTCTCCTGCAACTCACTGGATGATTTGCTGCATAAGGTGGGAGCGGGCAAGCTGCCCATCGCCGCCATCCTCCGCCTGCTGCAACCGGAGGAGTTGCGGCGGGAAGAGCTGGCCGAAGAGCAGGCCATCTTGGCCCAGGTGGCTGGTGGTCGGGGCCGGGAGGGGTCATCCGGCAAGGGGCAAGGGGAGATCATCAAGGTCGAGGGAGCGGCGGGAATCCCCACCAAGATCGCCAACTGCTGCCTGCCGGTGCCCGGGGACGAGATCATCGGGTTTATCACCACCGGCCGGGGGATCACGGTCCACAAGAGCAGTTGCCCCAACCTGCTGGCCGGGGAGGCGGAGAGAAGAATCGCGGTGAGCTGGTCCGGCGAGGGTAAAACCGCTTACCGGGCCTCAATCCAGGCGATCGGTCAGAACCGCAAGGGTCTGCTGGCCGCCCTGAGCAGCACCATCACCAACGACGATGCCAACATCGCCAGCCTGGAGGCCAGCACCGCCCCCGATGGCGCCCGTTTCAACATGGTACTGGAGGTGGAAGGGATCGAACACCTCAACCGCATCCTGCAACACATCCGCCAGCTGGACGGGATCAGCGACGCTTACCGCAAGTAAATCGGGGTTACTTGGTTACGGCGCCTGAACGCAGACAGCGGGTGCAAACCCTGGTGCGACGAGCATTACCACCGGAGGTGGCCATCCGGACCCGTTGCAGGTTGGGCAGCCAACGCCGCCGGGTCTTATTGTGCGCGTGACTGACGTTGTTACCAACTTCCGGCTTCTTGCCACAGATTTCGCATACCTTGGACATATCTCGGTACTCCTTGAAAGCATGTATTGTATATAATGGATGCAGAACCACCGCCACCCGGCCGATCCGGACCTGCCCGACACCCGGCCGGGGTGAACAAGACCCGCACTTATACTCCAACCGCCTGGCGTTGACAACAATATTTTGTCGGCGCTACCGCCGACGATTGACAGTCGGCACCGCCACCGGCAATTGACCGTCGGGGCCGCCACCGGCAATTGACCGTCGGGGCCGATGCCGGCGCCGGCGACCCGGCGCAACTTGAGCGGTCTCCCTTTTCTTATTGACACCACCGTGTGGAATATTGTAAGAAACCGGGCATGTTTAAATCCTCCACGAGCATTGATTTTTTTTGTGCTCCCGCCCGAAAGTATAATTCCAACGTCTAACACGGCAAACTAACATGACTAAAGAACAGAACCAGGTATGGCGGTTTTTCGCCTCGGTCAAACTTGCCTTGTGGGTTATTGCCCTCCTGGCCGCAACCTCAATCATCGGCACGATCATTCCCCAGGGCAAAACCCCTGAGTACTACGCCATGGAGTACGGCTCCGAACTGGCCCGCCTGTTCCAGGTGATGGATTTCACCAACATGTACGGCTCCTGGTGGTTCGTCACCCTGCTGATCGTTTTTGCGGTCAACCTGATTATCTGCAGCATCGACCGCTTACCCAACGCCTGGCGAATGGTGATGCTGGACAATCTGGAGACCAGCCCCGAGCGACTCGAGAAGATGCCGCTGAAGGCGGAGATGAAAGTGAACGAGGAACCCGGCGCCGCCGCCCGGCGGGTCGGGCAAATTTTGCAGGACGCCGGCTGGAAAACCGCCGCCCGCGACCGGGACGGCGGGACCCTGCTTTTCGCCCAGAAGGGGGCCTGGTCCCGCCTCGGGGCCTACATGATCCACACCAGTATCCTCTTTATTTTTCTCGGCGCCCTGGTGGGGAGTACGTTCGGCTACAAGGCCAGCATCTTTTTCCCCGAAGGGGAAACGGTGGGACACGTCTTCGACCGCAATACCCAAAAGCCGATTCCCCTGGGATTTGAGTTGCACTGCGAGAGTTTCGAGATCGTCTATTACCCCAACGGCATGGCCCGGGAATACCGCTCCGATGTGGTGATCACCGATCCCGAAAAACTGACGGCCCCCTGGCGGACCTCAATCCGGGTCAACCACCCCCTGAAACACCGGGGGCTGACCTTCTACCAGTCCAGCTATGAGCCGATGAAAGAGTTTATGATCAATGTCCGTAACAACCGGACCGGGCTTGAGCGTTACGCCCTGGTGCCGGCGGGCCGCCAGGTGCGGTGGCAGGAGGAGGAGGTCCTCTTCGGAGTGACCAACACCATGACCGACCGCATGGGGCGGGTCCATGAATTTCAGGTCTGGTTCGACAGCCCCGGTGCCGAGCCCTCCACCTTCAACATGAAGGATAAACAGACCGTGACCGTGCAGCGACCCGACAGCGACTACAGCTTCTACATCCAGCAACGCTACGCCACCGGCTTGCAAGTGGCCAAGGACCCCGGGGTGTGGATCGTCTATTTCGGCTGCGGCCTGATGATCCTGGGGCTCTATGTGGTCTTCATGATCACCCACCGCCGGGTCTGGGCCTATCTCAGTCCCGATAAGGGCGGCACCAGACTGCTGCTCACCGGCGGCAGCAATCGCAATAAGCAATCGTTCGACAAATCTTTTGCGGAACTGGCCGACCGTCTGCGCCAGGACCAAGCCATCAACTAAAGAGGAAGGACCATGGAAAGCGCCCAACTGCTCAGTATCACCACCTTTGCCTACCTGGCCTCGGCAATCCTGTATATTGCGATCCTGGTTTACGGAACCAAAAACAGGACCATCGGTTTGATCGCCACCCTGGTCACCATGGGGGCTCTGCTCCTGAGTACCATGGGCATTCTGCTGCGCTGGAACGAGGCGTTCAAGCTGGGCTTTGGTTATTACGCCCCTTTCTCCAACATGTACGAATCCCTGGTCTTTTTTGCCTGGTGTATTGCGCTGGGCTACCTGGTACTGGAATATGTTTATAAAAACCAGACCCTGGGGGCGTTCGCCATGCCCTTTGCCTTCGTGGCCCAAGCCTTTGCCGAATACTGGCCGCAGTGGAACCAGGATCTGCGGCCCCTGCTGCCGGCCCTGCAGAGCAACTGGCTGATCGCCCATGTAATCGCCAGCTTCATCGGCTACGCCGCCTTTGCCATCGCCTTCGGGATGGCGGTGATGTATCTGACCAAGGCCTTCAACGTCGAGAGAAGCGGCAGTCCCGAAGGTACCGGCATCTTCGCCTCTCTGCCCCCCTTGAAGGTGATCGATGAGGTGATTTACAAAACCATCCTCTTCGGCTTTGTCCTCTTTACGGTGGGTGGCCTGATCTTCGGGGCGATCTGGGCCAACTCGGCCTGGGGCACCTACTGGAGCTGGGACCCCAAGGAAACCTGGTCGCTGATCACCTGGTTCGTTTATGCCGCCACCCTCCACGTCCGCTACACCCGGGGCTGGAGCGGCAAGAAGATCGCATGGCTGGCGGTGCTGGGTTTCGTCTCGACCGTGTTTACCTACTACGGAGTTAACTTTCTGCTGGCCGGCCTCCACAGCTACGGTTGAGGTTTTTAGTTGACGCCCGCCAGCATGATCGTTATAGGAAGTCGTTTATCAACTGCGGCGGGGATGCCCCGCCGGGAACCGCAACCAGTTTTCATTAATTAAGAGAGGAGGATTACCCGCATGAGATTGACCGCCACCATCATCACCATTGTGGCCGCTCTGGCCTTCATGGGCACCGCCATCGCTTCCATGCCCGGCCAGACCGTCGAATTTGAAGGCGGCCCCATGGGCAAGGTTGTTTTCAGTGGCCAGGTACACGCTGACCAGGGTCTGGCCTGCGGCGAATGCCACACCGCCATCTTCCAGATGCAACGCCAGGCGAAAATCACCATGCCCGACCATAACAGTGGCAATTTTTGTTTCACCTGCCACCAGAGCGGCGGCAAGGCCTTCGCCAGCGCCGACAACTGCGCCCGCTGCCATACAAAGTAGCCTGTTGCGGCCTTTGGGCCTTTGAAACCAAAGCAAAAAATGGCCGCCTGAACAGGCGGCCATTTTTTTGCTCCCACCATAGCCGGATTTAGTGACCACTCGACGCCCTGCCCGCAAACGCACCTGGGATCACACCCAATTATCACTACTGCTGTTGGCCATCGGCAGCGGGCTGACGGTGCTGCTCTGTTTCACCCTCTTTCTCTACATCACCCTTGATCTGCCGGATATCAGCTCCCTCGACAGCTACCAACCGCCGCAAACCACCCTGATTTATGACGATCGGGGTCAGGTGGTGGAGCGGGTTTTCAGGGAAAATCGAGTGGTGGTCCCCCTCAGCCAACTGCCGGAATTGCTGCCCCTGGCCTTTATCGCCGCCGAAGACGCCCGCTTTTACGAACACGGCGGGGTGGACGGCTGGTCAATCATCCGGGCCCTGATTCACAATCTGCGCTCCGGAGAACGACGCCAGGGCGGGAGCACCATAACTCAGCAGGTGGCCCGCGCCCTGCTGCTCAGCCGGGAAAAAACCTATATCCGCAAGATTCGCGAAGCGATTCTGGCCCACCGGATCGACCGTCGGTTGAGCAAGGAGGAGATCCTCCATATCTACCTCAACCACATCTACCTGGGCAGCAGCGCTTACGGGGTCGAGGCGGCGGCCCAGACCTACTATGCCAAGTCGGCCGCCGAGCTTAACCTGGCCGAGATCTCACTGCTGGCGGGTCTGCCCCAAGCCCCCAGCCGTTATACCCCCTTCCGCCAATACACCCTGGCCAAAAGACGCCAGGCCTACGTCCTTAACCGGATGGCCGAGGAGGGCTATATCACCCCCACCGCCGCCCGCCGGGCCTATCTCCACCCCCTGCTCTGGGCTCCACCTCTTACCTTCGCCCCGGAAAACGGATATTTCCTGCAGCAGGTGAAAAACCAGGTCGAGCAGCGTTACGGTCGGCAAATGCTGTACGAGGGCGGGCTGCGAATCCATACCAGTTTGAATCAGGAGCTGCAGCGAAGCGCGGCAATGGCAGTGAATCAGGGGATCGACACCTGGGAGCGGCGGCGCGGAGCCGGGGGCGGGGAGCGGCCCCAGGCCGCCCTGATTACCATGGAGGCCAAAACCGGCCTGGTCAGGGCGGTCAGCGGCGGCACCGATTTCAACGAAAGTCAGTTCGACCGGGCGATCCAGGCCCGCCGCCAGCCCGGCTCCGCCTTCAAGCCGATTATCTACGCCGCCGCCCTGGAGAGGGGGATGACCCCGGCGGATATCATCACCGATGAACCCATCAGTTTGCGGGGGGCCGGGCCTCGCCAGGTCTGGGAACCGAGAAATTTCGGTAACCGCTTCCATGGTCCCACCACCCTGCGCGACGGGCTGGTCTACTCACGTAATATCGTGACCATCAAGATTATGCAGGAGACCGGGATTACCCCGGTGGTCGATCTGGCCCGGCGGCTGGGGATCTCCAGCCCGCTGACCGACAATCTCTCCCTGGCCCTCGGCTCCTCGGAGTTGTCGATGGTGGAACTGACCGCCGCCTACGCCGCCTTCGCCAACGGCGGCATTCGCCAGCAACCGGTTTTTATCAAGAGTATCAGGGATCGACGCAATATCCTGCTGGAACAGGCCCGCCCCGGCACGGTAAGGGCGCTGGACCAGCGCACCGCCTATCAGGTGACCCGGTTGCTGGAGGGAGTAATCAAGGAGGGCACCGGCCGGGGAGCCGGCGGCCTGGAGATCCCCGTCGCCGGCAAGACCGGCACCACCGACCGCTACATGGACGCCTGGTTCATCGGTTACAATCCGGAGCTGGTGACCGGGGTCTGGGTGGGGTTCGACCGGATGACCCCCCTGGGTAACCGCGAGAGCGGTGGCCACACCGCCGCCCCGATCTGGCTGGCCTTTATGCGGGAGGCCAAAAAACAGCTTGTCGGAGGGGAGTTTCCCCGGCCGCAGGGAGTGGTGCTGATGCCGATCAATAACGCCATCGGCAACCAGGAGGAGGAGAATGGGGCGCGCATCTCCTGGGAGGCTTTCCGTATCGACAATCTGCCCCCGGCCCTGCTCGCCCCGCCCGCCCAACCGACGGAGGCGGAGCGAAAAACCCCGGCCGAGGGCTGAAAAAAGGGATTATTTTTTGCGGGGGCGGTTTTTTACGTCGTCAATCCCCAGGTCCACCACCGTGAAGTTGGCCAGCAGTTCCCGATCCAACTCCTCGGCCACCAACTGATCGGCCACGGTCACCCGGATCGACACCCGCTTCATCCCCTCGGGAGCATCCTCGAAGGAGGTCAAAACACTGATCACCCGGGCCTCGAAACGGCGCAGGGTTTCGATCACCTTGGTCACGGAGCCGGAGGCATCAGGCAGATCGAAGGTGTAACGGCGGGCCCCGTCCTTGATTCCGGTACTACGGACAAAGGCGCGCAGAACATCGGTTTCGCTGAGCAGGCCGATCAGGTGGTCGGTGTCGTCCACCACCGGCAGGCCGGAGATCTTGTCCTCCAGCATGATCACCGCCGCCAGCTCCAGACTGTCCTTGCCCCGAAGGGTAAGGGGAGAAGCGGTCATCACATCCTTGACCTTCATCTCGGAGAGCAGGTAATAGAGTTCATGGATATCCAGGGTGGCGGTCTTGGAGGGCGAGGCGTCTTTAACATCACGGTCGGTGACGATCCCGATCAGCTTGCCGTGGGAGACCACCGGCAGGCGGCGAATGGCGTTCTCCTTCATAATTCTGGTAGCCCGCATCAGCGAGGTGTTCTCATCAACGGTCAAAACGTTCTTGGCCATCCAATCTTCAATCAGCATGGTCTCCTCCAGTTTAAAAGGGCGGGCGCCGAGCCGCTTTCTTCGGCGATAATGGCAACGATCGATTCCATCAACAAAACTCCTTTTTATATAAAGTATTCCCCCTGCTGCCGCAACAGGATAGTAAAGAAAGGGCCGGTCGCCGCCCCGGGATGGGATGCGGCCGGGGCGGTTACTTTTCCCTTGCCAATCCTGGTCACAGGCCTTAAAAACCCCTCATGCACCAGCAAGTAATCCCCGAGGGCAGACCGGGCCGGCCCTTCAGCGACCGGCAACTGGATTCCATTCTTGATTTTCTGGACGGGCAGGAGAGCTTCGTCTTTCTGGAAAGCGGCCGCATTACTCCGGAAAACCACCGCTCCCTGCTTTTCCTGCGCCCCCGCCGGCTGCTGGTGATGACCCCCGATATCCCCAGCGCCGATTTTTTCGCCGCCCTGCAAACCGAACTGGGGCGGGGGGGGTATCTGGCAGGCTGGTTCGCCTACGAACTGGGTTATCTGCTGGAATCGCGTCTGGTCCCGCTGCTGCCGGAGGGAGAGCAACCCCTGGCCATGATCGGGGTGTTTGATCCCCCGATCATCTACGATCATCTTCTGGGCACCACCGTCGGGGGCGAGAGAACTGGGGCCGGGAAGGAGCGGGAGAGGATCCCCGCCGCCACCGAAGCCAAGCAGGGTCCGGCCACCCCGCGTTTGAGCCTGAATCCGGCCCGGTACCATGACCATATCCAGCGGATCCGGCAGTATATCGCCGCCGGCGACACCTACCAGGTTAACTACACCCTCAAGCAGTACCAGGCCAACCGGCAAGCGCCCAAAGATCTTTACCGCGCCCTGCGCCGCAATCAGCGGGTCTGCTACGCCGGTCTCCTCAAGCTGGGCGGTCAAACCACCCTCTCCTTCTCCCCGGAGCTTTTTTTTCGCAAAAAGGGCGCGACCTGCACGGTGCGCCCGATGAAGGGCACGGTCCGCCGGGGGATTACCCCGGCGGAGGATGCCGGCTTGATCGACTTTCTGCGCCGGGACAGCAAGAACCGCAGTGAAAACGTGATGATCGTCGATCTGCTGCGCAACGATCTCGGGCGGATCTGCCATCCCGGCACGGTCCGGACCACCGCCCTGTTCGAGGTGGAGAGCTACGAAACCCTGCACCAGATGACCTCCACCATCCAGGGCGAGTTGCGAGCGGGGGTGGATCTGGCGGAAATTTTCCACGCTCTCTTCCCCTGCGGCTCGGTGACCGGCGCTCCCAAGATCCGCACCATGGAGATTATCCGGGAGCTGGAAAGCGAGCCCCGGGGGGTCTATACCGGAGCCCTGGGGTTTATGAGTCCGGAGGGGGAGATGGTCTTCAACGTGCCGATCCGGACCGTGACCATGGAGCAACCGGGGGAGGTGAGCATGGGGATCGGGTCGGGCATCGTTTATGATTCCGACCCGGAGCGGGAGTGGCAGGAGTGTCGACTCAAAGGCAGGTTCCTCAGCCACCCCACCCCGCCCTTTGTCCTGATTGAAACCATGCTCTGGCAGCCGGAGCAGGGCTATCTCCTCCTGGAGCTGCACCTGGAGCGGCTGCTCGCCTCCGCCGCCATCCTGGGATTTTACGCCGAAGCGGAGGAGATTCGCCGGCGGCTGCAACAGCAGGCGGCGGCTTTTGCCACCCCCCAACGGGTGCGTCTGACCCTGGCCAAGGATGGCGAGTTGGAGCTTGGCCATGCCCCGTTCACCGCCAAAAGCTGTTTTTCCTGGGACCAACTGCCGACCACCGTGGCCGAGCAACTGCCCCGGGTGACCATCTCTACCCAAACCACCGACCCGGACCAATACCTGCTTTACCACAAAACCAGCCGGCGCCGGCTCTACGACGAGGAGCGGGGCAAAGCCCTGGCGGCGGGGTACTGCGAGGTGCTTTTCACCAATAAGCGGGGAGAGTTGAGCGAGGGAGCGGTGAGCAACCTCTTTATCCGGCGCCGGGGACGGCTGCTGACCCCGCCGCTCACCGCCGGCCTGCTCAACGGGGTGCTCCGCCGCCACCTGCTGCAGAGCGACGCTATCCCCCTTGATGAGGCAACGCTGCGGCCGGAAGATCTGGCGGCCGCCGAGGCGATCTATATCGGCAACTCCCTGCGGGGCCTGATCCAGGTCCGAATCTAAGCCGCGCCAAGGTTACCGGGCCAGCGTCCGGATAATATCGGACTTGCCGATCACCCCCGCCAGGCGACCGTTGTCCATGACCGGCAGGGTATGGAGATGCTTTTCCGCCATGATGGTGGCGATCTCGTCCAGGGGGGTGTCGAGCGTCACGGTCACCGGGTTGCTGGTGCAGATATCCCGGACCCGGCTCCCGGCCATCTTATTGACCTCCTGCTCCACCTTTTGGGCCCGCTCCAGGAAGATCACCGCCTCCAGGATGGTGATGGCGGTGGGGATATGCAGTTTTTTGGCCTGATCGATCAGGTCGCTTTCGGTCACCACCCCCACCAGCCGACCCGCCTCGTCCACCACCGGCGCCCCGCTGATCCTCTTCTCCCACAGCAGGGCCGCCAGCTCCTCCACCGGCATCTCAGGCCCCACCGTTACCACTTCCCGACTCATTATCTCTTGTGCGACTTGCATCCCGTCTCTTCTCCCACTGTTGATTGTCCCGACGGCTCCCCGGATAGGATCCGGTTGCATGCGGCCGGGATATTTGCCGCCACTTCCGAGGCGGTATAGCCGAAATCCAGATTAAAGGCGGCGGCCAGCAGATCTGCGGCCAGACCATGGGCATAAACCCCCAGGGTTGCCGCCGGCCATGGCGCAAGCCCCCGGCAGAGCAGGCCGCCGATCAGGCCCGCCAGTACATCTCCCATCCCGCCGGTGGCCATGCCGGGATTACCGGTGGGGTTAAGCGCCACGGCGCCATCGGGGGCGGCAATCACCGTCCCGGCCCCCTTCAGGACCACAAAAACCCCTTGTTCAACGGCCAGTTTTTCCGCCAGCCGCCGGCGCTCCTGCTGCACCTGGGCTACGCTCAGGCCCAGCAAACGGGCCATCTCGCCGGGATGGGGGGTCAAAATCCGGGGACCTGCGGCCTGGCCCAGGATCTCCGGAGTGCGGGCCAGGATATTGAGGGCATCGGCATCCACCACCATGGGCAGAACCTGCTCCCGATAAAGGGTTCTTACCAGCTCCACGGTTTCCGGCGCCGTCCCCAGACCCGGCCCCAGCACCAGGGCGCTTTTGCCGGCCAGGGCCGATCGCACCACCTCCAGGTCGGCCATCCCGGCGGCCCGGTCCGATCCCGGCAGGGGGATGGTCATCATCTCCGGCAGGGCCGTGGCAAAGATCGGCAGCAGGGGCAGAGGCACACAGGCACTGAGCAAACCGACTCCGCCGCGCAGGGCGCCCATGGCCGCCAACAGGGCCGCCCCGGTTTTCCCCTGGGAGCCGGCCAGCAGCAGCAGATGGCCGAAACTGCCCTTATGGGACTCCGCCGGGCGCCGGGGCAGCCAGGGAGCCAGTTCCGGGGCGGTCAACAGCTCCAGGCGAATGGCCACCCTTTCGTAAACTTCGGGGGGCAGGCCGATATCCACCACCTCCAGCGCGCCCGCCCACCGATTCCCCGGCGGCAGGACCAAACCCGGTTTGGCCAGGGCGAAACTGATGGTGCAGGCGGCCTCCACTGCCTCGCTCACCACCTCGCCGCTGTCGCTGTTGAGTCCGGAGGGAGAATCCAGGGCCACAACCGGGCCGGGGAAACGATTGAGCAGACGCACCGCCGCCAGGAAAAGAGCGCCCAAGGGGCGACTGAGGCCGGTACCGAAAATACCGTCCACCGCCAGTTGGCAGGTCATGATCTGCTCGGCCAACCCCGCCAGCGCCTCCTCATCGGCAACCACCTCCACCGGCACGGCTAACTCCAGCAATGGCGGCAGATTGGCCGCCGCGTCGGCACTGAGCTTTGCCGGCTCGGCCAGCAGCACCACCCAGGGTCGCGCCCCCCGCTGCCGGAGAAGACGGGCCACCACCAGGGCATCGCCGCCGTTATTGCCCGGTCCGGCCAGCAGTACGATCCTTTGGCCAGCCACCGGGCCAAAACGGCGTTCCAGCACCGCCAGCGCCGACCGGCCGGCATTCTCCATCAGCACCAGACCGGCCACCCCGAAGGAGTCCTGGGCCAGGCGGTCACACTCCCGCATCTGTTCTGCTGTGGCTAACTTCATCGCGTCCTTGTTTTTTCCCCACCGGTATGCTAAAAAGCCCTTCTCTTCAAGAGGAAGGGCGGCACCTCTGCCGCCGCCCACCCCAAAACCACGGTCTTGCAGTAAAAGCCCTCGTAGCTCAGGGGATAGAGCACAGGATTCCTAATCCTGGAGTCGCAGGTTCGATTCCTGCCGGGGGCACCATCTCCATCTTCACCATAGTAACTGGTCACGGGGTTAAACTTGGAGTAAGCGGTTACGGGGTGCCGCAGGTTGCGGCAAGCGGGGCGGCGATGCGTACATCAGTACGCGAGCCGGCCCGATCGCCGCAAGATGCGGTGCCCCGTGATCGCTTACCTTCCACCCTCAGCGACCCCAGGCGGTGCCGCTGACCGTGATCCTGATCTTCGAACTGCCGGCCTCAATGGCCGGCGGCATTGCCTCACTCAGCAGCATGGCATCGCCCCGGGCCAGCATAGGACGGACCGGGTGGTACTGGTCATCCTCGATGTTCAGTTCGTAGGGGCGCCAGGCCCTGCCGCCCAGCCTTTTGACCGCTGCCTCCGCCTTGCCCCGCCAGGCATCAATGGCAGCGGCGGTCAAATCGACCTTGATCGCCTCCCGCCGCAGATCGGAAACGGTGAAAGCCATCCCGGCAAGCTGAAGATCCAGGCCCTGCAAACGACCAATCAGGGCGGCGGCCGCCTCGATATCGGTACTCTCCAGACTTAACTGCTGCCGCACCAGCCAGCCGGTTCGCTCACTGCGCCCGTCCCGCCGTTCATAAACGGGCTGGGTGGCATAGGCGGCGGTCTTAACCCTGACCTGGGGATAACGCTCGGCCTCACCCAGGGCTCGCTGCATGATGCCGGCCACCGTGGCAGCCAGACGGGCGCTGTCGGCGCCGCTACGCTCGACGGCCAGGGTGGCAGTCAGCAGATCGTTGGCCACCTCCTCCTCGGCCCAGGCGCGCAACTGCACCGTGAAGCCGTCGCCGAGATTACGCGGCGAGTCGGCGGCCGCCCCGGGGCTTCCCGACCCCAAAGCCACCAGTAAGCAAAACAGCCCCGTCACTACCCGTAATGCAGCCATCGCCGTTCCTCCTTTCCCTGCGGTTGATCCGCCCCGGAGCTGCCCCGGCCCGGGATCACACCCTCGGATCATCCGGCCGGGTTACCCCGCCAAAGCGCCTGTAGGCCACAGCTAACGCCACTTGGCGATTTTCGTCAAGCGCAACAATCCGACGGATGGTGCAGTTGCCAGTATACACCCATAAAAACGTAAAAAAACACTTTACCAGGATAATAGTTCCATTTATATTGACGCCCGTGCTGTGCATTGTCCCACTCGGTGCAGACACAAGGGCAGGCGTCCTGCGTGACAAAAAAACCATCAATCGGCCTGGCTCTAATATTGACGGCGGGATTTTTCTCCCGCCCCCCGGCGGCGTCGCTGCCTGAATATTCCGAAAATGACCCCATTTTTGCAGGAGAGCCCCACCATGCAGATCGAAACCAGCCAGAACGAGGATAAAGTCCGCATCTCCCTTCAAGGCATTTTAGACGAGAAAGGGGCCGAGGAGTTGAAGAGCTGTTTCAAACAGTTGATTCTCGCAACCGTCAATGAGGTGGAGATCGACTGCGGCCGGGTCCAGCATGTGGGCAGTTCCGGGATCGGCAAGATGCTGCTGCTTTACAAGGCCCTGGCCAGCCAGGGCAGCAAGCTGGCGGTGGTCAACCTGCCGGGCCCCATATATGAGCTGTTTCTCGAGCTGAAGATGGATACCCTGTTCACCGTGACCAGACAATCATCATAATAGAGGCAGCCCATGCTGAACGGCATAAGCAGAACCGTCGATTTACTGGTCGACCGCTTCACGGTCAAGCAGCAGATCTCCCTGGGCTTCATGATGATGATCGGCCTGCTGATGCTCAGCGGCCTGGCCAGCTATATCGGGGTCAACTACATCACCCGGGATGCCGACGAAATGGCCGCCAGCAACCAACTGGATGCCGCTCTGGCCCAGCGGGAGGTGGACCACCTGCTGTGGGCCAACCGACTGGGCGCCCTCTTCACCGACGACTCCGTCACCGAACTGAATGTGGCCACCGACGACCGCCAGTGCGCCCTGGGCCGCTGGCTCTACGGTGAAGGGCGCAAAGAGGCCGAAACCCTGCTGCCCAGCCTGGCCCCGCTGCTGCAGGAACTGGAGGAGCCCCACTTTCGTCTCCACCAGTCGGCGATCAGGATCGGCGGCCAGTTCCGTCCGGCCGACCAGCAGCTGACCAACTTTTTCCGGGAGATCAAGATCGCCCACCTCAACTGGGTCCATGCCATCAAGGATGTCTTTCTCGACCCCAACGTCACCGGCATTGCAGTCCAGACCGATCCTCGCCAGTGCGCCCTGGGGCGCTGGCTCTACTCCAACGAATTCAGCCGCCGACGGCAGCAGAGTCCGGAACTGGCCGCCTTCTGGGACGGGGTGGAACGTCCCCACGCCCAACTGCATCAAAGCGTGATCGAAGTCAACGAATTGCTGGGCCGGGGCCAGCGCCAATCCGCCCTCAATCTCTTTCACAGCCGCACCATGCCCGCCGCTCGGACCACCCTGGCCGCCCTCGACGACACCCTGGCCTGGCTGGACGGCAACCTCAAAGGTTACCAGGCGGCCCAGGCTACCTATACCCGGGAAACCCTGCCCGTCCTGGCGGATATCCAGACCATTCTCCACCGTACCCGCGAACATGCCCGGGCCAATCTGGTCACCGACGAGGCTCTACTGGCCACGGTCTGGGGCCTTAGAATCCGGGTGCTGCTGGTGGTTCTCGGCGGCATTGCCTTCGGGGTCGGGGTAACCTGGCCGTTGACCATTCGCCTCTCCCGCATTCTGGAACGGGCGGCCCGCGAGGTGGAAAACAGCTCCATCCAGGTGGCCTCCGCTGCCAGCGAGATCGCTGCCGGCAGCCAGTCCCTTTCGGATACCGCTTCGGAACAGGCCAGCAGTGTTGAGGAAACCTCGGCGGCCCTGGAGCAGATCGCCGCCCAGAGTGCCCAGACCGTGGAACTCACCGAGGGATCGGAGATACTGATGCGGGAAAATATCAGAAAATCGGGACAATCGCTCAAGGCCCTGGCGGAGCTGACCCAGAATATGACCCAGATCGAAAAGGACAGCGGCCAGATCCGGCTGATCATCTCCACCATCGATTCCATCGCCTTCCAGACCAACCTGCTGGCCTTGAACGCGGCGGTGGAGGCGGCCCGGGCCGGCGAGGCCGGAGCGGGGTTCGCGGTGGTGGCCGCCGAGGTTAAAAATCTGGCGATGAAGACCGCCCAGGAAGCCAACCAGATCCAGCAACTGCTGGATACCACCGTGGCCCGGATCACCGCCTGTGCCGGCTCTCTCAAGGGGATCAACCATGATTTCGACGCTATCGTCGAAACCGCCACCACCATCGGCGATAAGAACAGCGCCATCACCGAAGCCACCAGTCAGCAGGCCAAAGGGGTACAGCAGATAACCGAGGCCACCAATGAAAACGCCGAGACCACCCAGCGGGTCGCCGCCGCCGCCGAAGAGGCCGCCGCCGCCTCGGAAGAGCTGAGCGCCCAGTCCAGTGAGTTGAAACAGGTGGTCACCGAACTGGGCAAGCTGGTCTTCGGCGCCAAGGCCGCCGCCAAAAACCAGGAGCGGGAGGAGTACCGGGGCCGTAATCTTCAGCTCGAATACGACGAAGATTAACCGTTAAAAACCCTCGGTAACCGGCAGCCTGACTTTCAGGCGATGGACACCAGTTCGATGTCAAAGTTCAGATCCTGGCCGGCCAGGGGCGGGTTGGCGTCCAGCTTGATGGTGTCCGCCGCCACCTCCACCACCCGTACCACCACCAGCTCTCCGTTGGGGCCGCTCATCTGCAGATTCTGATCCACTTCGGGATCGAGGTCCGGGGGCACCTGGCTGCGGGGGATATCGATGATAAGCTGGTCAAGGCGGGGACCGTAGGCCTGATCCACCGGGATGGTGACATTCTTGGCCTCACCCACCTTCATCCCCGCCACGGCGCTGTCGAAACCGGGGATCACCTCGCCGCCGCCGAGGGTGAAAGCCAGGGGCTCGCGGCCCTGGGAGGAATCAAAAACGGTACCGTCGGTCAGCTTGCCGGTATAATGAATCTGGACCTTGTCGCCTGTTTTTGCCTGGGTCATGGTAATAACCTCCTTGGTCTAAATTTAACGGCCCGGCGGAAAAACCCCGTCGGGCCGAGATATCAGGCGCAATATACCATGGACGGACCGAAAAGAATACCCCCTATCTGCCATCCCCACCCTGCCCGCTGCCCCGACGATTGAGAATCCGGATCAGGGCATCCTCGATATCGTCGGTGGATAACGGTTTTTCGATAAACTCATGCACCCCGAGCCGGAAGGCCTCGGCCAGCACCTCTTCATTCATATAGGCGGTGAGCAGTATCTTCTGGGCGTCGGGCTGTAACTCCTGCAGGGCCCGGAGAAAGTCCAGACCGTTCATCCCCGGCAGGCGAAAATCGGTGATCACCACATCAAAAAGGTGTTCCTTAAGGACACTCAAACCCTCCTCGGCGCTTTCCCGCGCCAGAAGCCGACAGCCCTCGTTTTCAAAAAAAAGCTCCAGCGAGCCGCGCAGGATCTCGTCATCCTCCACCAGCAGCAGATTAAGGTGTCGAAGCTCCTCAAACAGGGTACTTTTATCCGCCATCATCCCCGCACCCCCGCATTCTCCAACTTTTTACCACTCGCCCGGTAACAACCGGGCCAGTCGACATTTTCTCACACCACCCTCCGGGTTGTCACGTTTTTCCCGCCGCAACCTCCGGGGGCAGCAGCACCCGGAAACGGGCACCGCCCAGATCGCTTTGCCCGACCTCCAGGCGACCGCCATGGTCATTAATAATCCGATGGCTTATATTAAGTCCGATCCCGGTTCCGTCACTCTTAGTGGTGTAGAAGGGATCGAAGATCCTCTCCCTCACCCCGGCCGGAATCCCCGGGCCACTGTCATCCACCCGGATTTCAACCATTCCCTCCGCCAGCAGGGTCCGCACCCGTAAACGCCGGATCGCCTCCGGGGGCAGTTGATCCATCGCCTCGGCACTGTTGGTCAGCAGGTTGAGTAACACCTGCTCAATCTGCTGGGGGTCGATCCGGCAGGGGGGCAAGCCTTCACCCTTTTCCACTTCCGGTTTGATTCCGCGCCTCTCCAAAAACACCGTGGCCAGCTCCAGGGCCGCGGCCACCGGTTCACCGAGATCGCCAACCCGGGTTTGCAACTGACCGGGTTTGGAAAAATCGATCACCCGGTGGATTACCGCCTCGATCTTGGCGGAGGCCGCCTCCAGCCGCCGGAAAATCTCCTCCGCCCTGGCCTGCTGTCCGGGACGGCCATACATCCGTTGCAGGGTTCCCAGGTAAATGTTGATCCCGGAAAGGGGGTTGCGGATCTCATGGGCCATCCCGGCCGCCACCCGACCCAGGGATGACATCTTATCCTGCACCCGCACCAGCCGCTCCAGCTCCTTGGCCCGGCTGATATCCATCATGCTGACCAGCAGAGTTTTGCGCCCCTGGAAATCGATGGGCCGCGCCCGGCAATAAACCCAGACCAGCTCCCCCTCCCGTCGCCTCCCGCCGCTGTACAGGCGGAAATCGAGATCGACCTGGGCGGCCGCTCCGCTGTTGATCTGGCGATAACTCTCCCGGACCTTGCCCAGGTCGTCCGGGTGGATGGCGGTGACATCCTTGAGGTTGAGGGAGCGGGGCATATTGCCCAGCAAACGACGCTGCTCGGGGTTCTGGTAAATGATCTCCCCGTCCTGGACCAGCAGAATCCCCCCCAGGGAGTTCTCGACCAGCTCCCGGAAGTTATGCTCACTGCGCCGCAGATCCTCCTCGGCCTGCTTGCGGGCCGTGATGTTGATGGCGATCTCCAGGCGCACCAAACGTCCGTCCGGCCAATGGATGGCCCGGTCGATACAGAGGTACCAGTTATTGTCGGCCGGACTGCGGAATTCGCGCACCACCGGCCGGGCCGGGCTGCCGTCGGGGTTGACCAGAATCCGGTTGGAGCAGAAGAGGCAGGGCCCGCGCCCTCCCCCCAGCCCGGCCCGTTCATAACATTTACGACCCACCAGTTCGGCGCTGAACAGATCCCGATCCCGGCCGGTGATCGCCAGGATTTCGTGACTCTCCATATCGGCGACATAGGCCCCTCCCTCCACGGCGCGGAAGATGGCGAAAAACTCCTCCAGTTGGCGATGCAGCGCCGCGGTCGTTTGCCGTTGCAGCACCCGGCGCTCCCGCTTAAGGCAAAAAAAGGTGGTCAGCAGCGCCGCGATGGCGGCCCCCAGCAGGGCAGGATAGAGCCAGCTCATCAGAAGGTCCCCATGCCGCTGAACTCCTGCCAGGCAGCCCAGGCGGACTTGAAGGTTGAGGTTTCGGCAAAGGCCGAATAATCGAGGGTATATTGCCCCTCCCGGTTTTCCCACAGGCGCCGGAAAAAATCGGCCACCGCCACCGAGATCGCCTCCTCCCGCCCGGCCCGAATCTCCAGACAGGTCTCCAGGTTGTAACCGGCCAGGTTACGGCGGGTGAGATTGGCCGAGCCTCCGATGATCACCACCCCATCACCCCGTTCCACCATGGTCAGCTTGGCGTGGAACTGCTCCCCCCGGGTGTCATACCAGCGGATCATCAGGTTATCACCGGCGGCGGCTTGCAACCGGGCCGCGCTCTGGCGGTTGGGTATCCCCCGTTTGTCATGGCCGAAGGCGTCGCGGTTGGCATCGAGAATCAACCGGACCTCGACCCCGCGCCGGGCGGCAGCCACCAGGGCGGCCATAATCCGGCGCTCGACCAGATAAAATTGTCCCATCCAGATCAACTCCCCCGGCTCGGCTCCGCGCAGGGCCGCCAACAACTGCTTTTTGATCGCCTCTTCGCCAAGCATCCTCACCCTGGGGCCGACCATCTCCTCGCCACCGGCCGGGGCGGCAACCGCCACCTTCCGGTCACCCTTTTCTTCGGGCCCGGCCCCGGACGATCCAGCGGCCGCCACCAGCGCCGGAGCCGGGGAATCGTGCCCGGAAAAACGGCTCACCGCCAACTCGCCCGCCACCAGATCGCCGATGATCTCTCCGGAAACCAGAAAGGCAATATTGCTGTGCCGGGCGGAAGCATCGTGGATATTGCCGGAACTTACCAGGGCCGCCCGTTCGGTGAGCAACAGCTTGCGGTGATTGGCCTTGAAGTTGAGCAGCCGCAGCCAGGAGGCCAGGCCCATGGCCGGGGCTTCGGCGGCAAAGGGGTTGGGCAGCCGCCCCCGGCCCTCCACCGGCCGCCACCACTGCAGCAAAGGCCGCCACAATCCGGAATAGAGCGGGTTGGAATCGCGCAAGGCCGCGAGGTCGGTGATCACCACCTCGACCCCGTGGGCGGCCAGGCGCGCCAGATCTGGTCCGCCATAGGATCCGTAACCGGTATTGATCTCATCGGTGACAAACACTACCGCCAACTCGGGCCGAGCCCGGCGGGCGGCGATCAGGGCCTCGGTAAACTGCTCCACCGGTGAAGATTGACCCGCTGCCAGGTCCGCCCCAAACCGATTGAAGAGAAACATATCGACCACGATAAACCGCTCGGCCCGGTTAATCTCGGCCAGCATGGCCGCCAGGATCTGCTCCTCGCGGACCCGGATGCCGTCGAGATCGTAGCTGAGATCATAGAGGAACTCCAGCCGCTCGCCCCCCCGCCAGGGTCCGGCCGCCGAAATCCCCGGCGGCAATCGCTTGCAGAGCCCGTAAATCCCACCCAGGCCCCAAACCACCACCAGGATTATCAACAAGGCTTTCATCGGCCGCTCCTTTCAGGTATGATG
>JBLRWU010000006.1:35252-37670 GCA_047921155.1 Desulfurivibrio sp. | reverse complement strand
ATCCGGCGCGGGGCGGAGGAAACGGCGGCGGACCGGCAACGCTACCAGACCGTCTACGCCACGGTCACCGGGGCGGTGGCTGCCCCCACCGCCGGGCTGCACTTCACCGAGGAGCTGCTGGCGGCTATTGCGGCCGGGGGAGTGGGGCAGGCCCGGGTCACTCTCCATGTCGGCTACGGCACCTTCGCGCCGGTGCGCGTCGCCGATATCCGCGACCACGCCATACATGCCGAATATTTTGCCATTTCCGAGGAGAATGCCGAACTGATCAACCGGACCCGGGCGGCGGGGGGGAGGATCTGGGCGGTGGGAACCACTTCGGTGCGGGCGCTGGAGGCCGCCGCCGATCCCGACGGCCTGGTTCGTCCCGGTGGCGGCTGGTGCGAACTTTACATCTATCCCGGCTATCGTTTCCGGGTGGTGGACAACCTGTTGACCAATTTTCACCTGCCCCAATCGTCACTGCTCTTCCTGGTCAGCGCCCTGGCCGGCCGGGAACGGATCATGGCGGCATATGCCCACGCCGTGGCCCGACGTTACCGTTTCTTCAGCTATGGCGATGCCATGGCCATCATCCGGTAGGCGTCCGGCAGTGCCGCGCTTTGCGGCAATCGGACTGGCCGGCTGTAATATGTGGTGCTGCCGGATGTTTTTCAGGCGCAGCCGCAGGGGCTTTTGCAGGGCGGGGTGGCAGAGGTGGCGGGGCAGCCGCCGGTGGCGCAGCTTTTGGCGCCGGTGCTGCTGTAGCCGTCGGCGTACCAGCCGCCGCCCTTGAGGGCGAAGGTGCTTTGCGAGATGATTTTGTTTACCGGCCCGCCGCACTCGGGGCAGATACTCAGCGGAGCGTCTTTGATGCTTTGCCGGGTTTCGGTGACTTTTTGACAGGCCTGGCACTCGTACTCGTAAATCGGCATGGTGGCAACTCCTCTATCTTACGGTTGCGCTTTCTTTGTCTTTGTTGCATCCTTCAGGAGGGTGTTTTTTTCCGGATGACCGAGACAAAAAAATCAATTATGTAGGTGGTGAACAGCGGTTTTTTGTATCTGTCGGAGGCTCGATAAGGATTAGCTTTTCGACCGCTCCGCACTTTAATGCCGCTGGGGCGATCTGTCAATGTGGGGCGTGATAATTAAGGTTTTGGCGAAGTTGCTGGACGCCACCGGGAGGAGATGTGCAACAGATAGCGATGGCCCAGGCGGCCGAGGGAATGGTGCTGGCCAAGGATGTGGAAACCGGGGATAACCGGATCCTCTGCGGCAAGGGTACGGCCTTGTCGGCTGCGATCATCGAGCGCTTCAAACGGATGGATATCAGCCACATTACGGTGGAGGGCTTTCCGATTCCGGAGGAGGGGGGTAAAAGCCTCAAGGAGCAGGTGCTGGATATCGAAAACCGTTTCAGCAAAGTTCGCCATATTAAACCGCTGGTCTATCTGAAGAGAAGAATCCAGGAGCGGTTGATCGCCTCGCGGGTGCCGCCGCAGGAGAAGGCCCAGGACGGGCAGTCCGGGCCCGCCACCGGGGGGGAGAGGCGATGAGTAATTCGGATCTGCCCCCCGAGGGCCAGAAAAAAGGCGAAGATATTCGCAGATCGATCCGCAAGGTTGACAATATCCCCTCCCTGCTCCTGGCCGCCCAGGGGGAGAAACGGGATGATATCCGCAAGGCCCTGCGCGAGGTCAAAAACCTGCCCACCCTGCCCGGGATCATCACCAAGCTGACCCGGATGGCCGATGACCCCGATACCACCACCGAGCAGATGGGCAAGGTGATCAGCAAGGACCACATCCTGGCCGCCAAGCTGCTCAAGCTGGTCAATTCCGCCTTCTACGGGTTCCCCCAGCGGATCAGTTCCCTGGGCAGCGCCATCATTTTATTGGGCTTCAATGTTATCAAAAGTCTGATCATCAGCGCCTCGATTTTTGAACTGATGGAGGAGCAGGATGTGGAGCTGTGGGAACACTCCCTGGGTTGCGCCGTGGTCTGCAGCGTCCTGGCCAAGCGCCTGGGGGTCAGTGACCCCGAGGAGGTCAGTACCGCCGGCCTGATCCACGACCTGGGCAAGGTGGCGATCAAGATGGAACTGCCCCGGGAGAGCGAGGAGATCACGGCCCTGGTGGAGAGCCGGCAGATCACCCGTTTCGAGGCCGAGCAGGCGGTGCTGGGTCTGGACCACGCCGAAGTGGGGGGCTGGTTGGCCAAAAGCTGGAACCTGCCGGCCAAGCTGGTGGAGCCGATCAGTTGCCATCACGATCCGGCCCGGGCCACCTCCGAGCCGCTGGTGGCGGCCATTGTGCACTTTGCCGACATCGTCATTCGCGGCCTGGGCTACGGACACGGCCGGGATATCTGGGTCCCCGCCCTGCAACCCAAGGCCTGGGGGTTGCTGCACCTCAAGCCGGCCGATCTTGATGAGATG
>JBLRWU010000006.1:0-35152 GCA_047921155.1 Desulfurivibrio sp. | reverse complement strand
TATCAGCTGGAGAGTTGTGTGCGCTTGCAGGACGCCGTGGCCATGGTGCTGGAGGATCCCCCCGATCTGCTGCTGGTGGAGAAGGGCTTTGTCGGGGATGGTGACCGGCAGTTGATCCAAGCGGTGGCTTCCTGTCTGCAGAAGGCCAACATTCCGATCCTGCTGGCCCTGGATGAGCCCGAACTGGAGCCGGAACTGGACTGGCGTGATTATCCGGTGGACGATATCATTCTTAAGCCCCTCTTCCCGGCGGAGCTGCTGGCCCGCCTGCAACTGGCCGAAGCTCGGATGGCCCGGGTCTTCGACAACAATCCCTTGAGCCGGTTGCCCGGCAACACCTCCATCCTGCGGGCGATCCGCAAGACCCTGGCCCGGGAGGGGAGGTTCGCGGTCTGCTATGTCGATATCGATAACTTCAAGCCCTACAACGACCGCTACGGTTTCTCCCGCGGCGATGAGGTGATCCTGATGGTTGCCCGGATTATCGTCAACGTGATCGAGGAAAAGGCCAGGGAGGACAGCTTTATCGGTCATGTCGGCGGCGATGATTATGTTTTCATCGTCCCGGAAGATAAGGCCCGGGAGGTCTGCGCCCGGATCATCGCCAACTTCAATCAGGTTCGTAACCTGTTTCTCAGCGCCGAAGATGTGGCGGCCGGCGAATTTATCGGCCTGGACCGCCAGGAAAGGGAGACCCGTTTTCCGTTGCTCAGTATCTCCATCGCCGTGGTCACCACCGGGGATGGCCGCTACCTCCACTCCGGCGAGATTGCCACCGCCGCCTCCCAGTTGAAACACTATGTGAAAAGGCTGGAGGGCAGCAACTACCTGATTGAACGGCGTGACAGTTGTGTCGGCAGCAGGGAGTTGGCGGCTGGAGGAAAAACATGAAAATTTTACCCTGCCTCTGGCTGTTTTTTTTGCTGGCCGCTCCGGGGGTACTGCGGGCGGAGCCCTTTCCCCTCTACCCGGAGATTCGCCCCAACGTGGAGTTCTGGCAGCAGATTTACAGCCGCTACTACTCCACCCAGGGGCTGCTCCATGACAGCTACGACCTGGAGATTATTTACGCCGTGCTGGAGGTGGAAAACAGCTGGGATAACGCGGCCCGGCAACGCAGCCGGCGGACGATCAGCGCGGCCCGGGAACAATATCGGGCCATCCTCCTGCACCTGGCCGCCGGCGGGGCGCCACGCAACCCTGAGGAGCGGCGGGTGCTGGCCCTGTTCGGCCCCGAGTCTTCGGCCGAGAGTTTGCGGCGGGCGGCGGGGAATATTCGGTTCCAGCGGGGGATGCGGGACCGTTTCCGGGAAGGGGTGATCCGTTCCGGGGCCTACCTCGGGCAGATCAAACAGATCCTGCGGGAACACGGGCTGCCGGAAGACCTGGCCTATCTGCCCCATGTTGAATCGTCATTTAATTACGAGGCTTACAGCCGGTTGGGAGCCGCGGGGATCTGGCAGTTCATGCCGGCCACCGGTCGCCAGTACCTGGCCATCGACTATGTGCTGGATGAACGGCGGGACCCGATCCGGGCCAGCCACGCCGCCGCCCGCCTGCTGCGGGATAACCATCGGAGTCTCGGAGATTGGCCTCTGGCGATCACCGCATACAACCATGGGGCCAGCGGGATGGCTCGGGCCAAGGCCCGGCATGGCAATTACCCCAATATTTTCAGGGAGTATGACGGTAATCGTTTTGGTTTTGCTTCGCGCAACTTCTATGCCGAGTTTCTGGCGGCCCGTCAGGTGGCCGGAAACGCCGAGCGCTATTTCGGCCCTTTGCAAAGGGAGCCGGAACGGCGCAGTCATGAGATTGAATTGCCCGGCTATCTGCCATTGAGCGAGCTGGCCCGCCACCTGCAACTGGACCTGGTCACCCTGCGCCGCTACAATCCGGGGTTGCGGGAGCCGGTGTTCCGGGGCGAAAAATATCTGCCCCGGGGCTATCGCCTGCGGGTGCCGGATTCTCCCGTCACCGTGAGCCTGGCCGCGTCCCTGCCCAGTGAAATTTTTGTGGCCGAACAGAAGCGCAGCGCCTTCTACACCGTGCAGCGGGGTGATACCGCGGGCCTGATCGCCCGGCGTAACCGGGTCAGCCTGAGCGCCTTGGTGGCGGCCAACCAGTTGGATCGGCGGGCCACCATTTACGCTGGCCAGAACTTAAGGATTCCGGGGGTGGGTGAGGAGGCGATCCTTCTGGCCGCCGGCGGCCAGAAGGATCACCAGGAGCTGGATGCTCCTCCGGTGATGCTGGCGGAGGCGGCCCCCGTGGCCCCGGCCCCGGCAGTTTCCGATGCTGGTGAGGGGGCCGGGCTGTTGGTCGCAGCCCTGCCTCCGGTCCCGGATGCCCCTGACTCCTCGATGGTTCGGGCCGGGAGAACGGCGCAATCCATGATGCCCCCGGTCGGCGGGATGATGTTGGCCTCCGCCCGGCTTAATGGGGTGGGGGCCGGAGCTGGCGGGGAAACCTCTGAGCGAACCATTGCCGCTGCCATCGCCGCGGTCGCGGCCCGCTCCGGGGCGGCTGATGGAGAGGCAGTCCCGGCGGGCCTGTCGCTGCTGGGAACCCGGGTTGCCCTGGCCCTCTCCGGTGACGGCGGCCGCTTGCCGGCCCGGGAGCCGCTCGCTGATCCGGACGCCCGGGCCGACCAGCCGGCGATCAATCCGGGAGTGGTTACCGGCCATATCCGGGTGGAGCGGGTCTGGCAGGAAGCCGATGGCCGCAGGCTGGGAACGATCCGGGTGGAGGTGGAGGAGACTTTGGGGCACTACGCCGACTGGCTGGGGGTGAGAGCCCAGGATCTGCGGCGGCTCAACGGATTCAGCTTCAGTCGGCTCATTCGCTTCGATCAGCGGTTGACCATCCCCCTGGACCGGGTGGGACAGGAGCTATTCGAGGAGCTGCGCTACGAGTTTCATAAGGCGATGGAGGATGATTTTTACGCGGCTTTCCGGGTGGAAGGTGTGCATGACTATGAGGTGCGGCGGGGGGACAATATCTGGCAGCTCAGCCGCGACCGGTTTGAGTTGCCGTTGTGGCTGATTCGCAAATACAACCCCGAGCTCAATCTGGACAATCTGCGGCCGGGGCAGAAAATCATGGTGCCGCAGCTGGCGGCGCAGGGCGGGGTCGATGACAGGAGTTGAACGTGGAGAAAAATAGTGGTGAGTTGCGGCCGGTGTTGCTTGCCGATTACCGGCCGCCCCTGTTTCTGGTGGCCGGGGTGGCGTTGGATGTCGCCCTGTACGATGAGCATGCCCTGGTCAGTGCCCGGGTAGAGTTTTATCGCAATCCGGCCATGGCCGGGGAGGGGCCAGGCGAACCCCTGGTGCTGGATGGTGAACAGCTTGAACTGGTGAGCATTGGCCGGGATGGTGCCGAGCTGGCGCCGGGAAGCTATCGGCTGGAGAACTCCCGGCTGGTGCTGATCGCCCCCCCCGACAGCTTTACCCTGGAGACGGTGGTCCGGATCCATCCGGAGCGCAATACCGCCCTGGAGGGCCTCTACCGTTCCGGAGCCCTCTTCTGCACCCAGTGTGAGCCGGAGGGGTTTCGGCGGATCACCTGGTACCCCGACCGGCCCGATCTGCTGGCCCCCTTCACGGTGACGATCAGCGCCGAGCGGCAAAAATTCCCGGTGCTGCTGGCCGGCGGCAATCCGGTGGCCCGGGGGGAGTTGCCCGCCGGGCGCCATTACGCCACCTTTCGGGATCCCTTTCCCAAGCCCTCCTACCTCTTCGCCATGGTGGCCGGCGATCTGGCCGGAATCCATGATCACTTCACCACCGCCTCCGGCCGCCAGGTGGCCCTGGCGATCTACGTGGAACACCACAACCGGGACAAGTGCGATCACGCCATGGCCGCCCTTAAGAAGGCGATGCGCTGGGATGAGGAGACCTTCGGTCTGGAGTACGATCTCGACCACTACCTGATCGTGGCGGTGGATGATTTCAATATGGGGGCCATGGAGAACAAGGGGCTCAATATCTTCAACGCCGCCTACGTTCTGGCCCGGCCCGAGAGCGCCACCGATGATGATTTCGAGCGGATCGAAGCGGTGATCGCCCACGAATATTTCCATAACTGGACCGGTAACCGGGTCACCTGCCGCGACTGGTTTCAGCTCAGCCTCAAGGAGGGGCTGACCGTGTTCCGGGATCAGCTCTTCAGCCAGAGTGTACATTCCCCGGGGGGGAAACGGATCGGTGACGTCAGGCTGCTGCGCGACCATCAGTTCGCCGAGGATGCCGGCCCCCTGGCCCACCCGGTGCGACCGGAGTCCTATCTCGAGATCAACAATTTCTACACCCTGACCATTTACGAGAAGGGGGCCGAGCTGGTGCGGATGCTCCACACCCTGCTGGGGGCGGAGAAGTTCCGTCGCGGCCTGGCGCTTTATCTTGAGCGTCATGACGGCACCGCCGCCACCGTCGAAGACTTTCTGGCGGCCATGGCCGCAGCCGGCGACCGTGATCTGGCGCAGTTTAAGCGCTGGTACTCCCGGCCCGGTACCCCGCGCCTGCAGATCCGCGATGCCTTCGAGCCGGACCGGGGGCGTTACCGGCTGCGGGTCGGCCAGAACCTGCCGCCCCAAGAGGCGCTACATATTCCTCTGGCGGTGGGCTTGCTCGATCCTGCCGGCCGGGAGTTGGCCGCCGCCTTGCTGGAGGTGACGGAGGCAGAGCAGGAGTTTGTTTTCGAAAATATCTCCGCCCGCCCCACCCCCTCCCTGCTCCGCGGTTTCTCCGCCCCGGTTCGTCTTGACTACGACTATAACGATGAGCAGTTGCAGTTGCTGCTGGCCCACGACTCCGACCCCTTTACCCGCTGGGAGGCCGCCCAGCTGTTGAACGGCAAGCTGATCCTGGAGCGGGCCGCTGCCCTGTCGGCCGGCGGTGACGGAGAAACGGCGGAGCTGCCGGATTCCCATGGTGCGACCTATCGCCGTTTGGTGGGGGAGGCTGCCGCATTGGCCGCCGGGCAAGGGGCGACGCCCGGGGCCGACAAAACCCTGGCCGCCCTGCTGCTGGCCCTGCCCAGCGAAGATTACCTGGCGGACCAGGTGGCGATTATCGAGGTGGAGTCCCTGCATCGGGCCCGCCAGGCGGTCCGGCGGGACCTGGCCGTGGCTCTGGCCGCGGAATGGCGCAACCTTTATCAGGCCGCCGGCCCGGCCGGCCCCTATCGCTACGAGGCCGGGCAGGTCGGCAACCGGCGCCTGAAAAACCTGGCCCTGGACTTTTTGCTGGCCACCGGTGCGGAGGATATCTTCGCTCTGGCCCACCACCAGTTCCGCCGGGCCGATAATATGACCGACGCCCTGGCCGCCTTGAAGGGACTGGTCCATGCCGCCGCCCCCCAGGCCGCCGAGGCCCTGACCGATTTTGCCCGGCGCTGGCGGGAGCAACCCCTGGTGATGGATAAATGGCTGGCGGTCCAGGCCACCGCGCCCTTCGCCGCCACCCTGGAGCAGGTCCGCGAACTGATGCGGCATCCGGCTTTCCGCTTCGACAACCCCAATCGGGTCCGGGCCCTGATCGGCTCCTTTGCCGCCGGCAACCCGGTGGCCTTCCATGCCGCCGACGGCTCCGGCTACCGGTTCCTGGCCGAGCAGATCCTGGCCCTGGACTCGCAAAACCCCCAGGTCGCCGCCCGCCTGGCCACCCGCCTCAGTCGCTGGCGCCGTTATGCCCAGCCCTACCAAAGCCTGATGCGCCGACAACTGGCTGACCTGGCCGCTGCGCCCCAACTCTCCCGCGACCTCCGGGAGGTGGTCGACAAAAGCCTTTAGACGAGGCTTTTTGCTTGCGGAAGAGCGGATTTCCGGGTAGTAAGGGGCGGTTGTTCGGGCGGGGCGCCGGTGGGTCGGCGCTAAAACGCCGCGATTTTTATTATCACCGTTAATCCGGGAGAAGCCGCTTTATGTATACCGCCTCCGATCTGCGCAAGGGCTTGAAGGTCAAGATCGACAACGAGCCCTATATCATCACCGATTTTGAGTTCTCCAAGCCCGGCAAGGGCCAGGCTCTCTACCGTTGCCGGTTGCGCAACATGATCACCGGCAATGCCTTCGATCGCACCTTCCGCTCCAACGACAAGTTCGAGCCCGCCCCCCTGGAGGAGCGGACCATGCAGTTTCTCTACGCCCAGGTTGACGAGTACCACTTCATGGACACCAAGAGCTACGAGCAGATCGTGATCCGCAAGGAGATGCTGGGCGATGATGTCAACTTCCTGATCGACAACATGGAGGTCAGCGTGTTGCTCTACGAAGAGCGGGCCATCGGGGTGACCATGCCCAACTTCGTCAACCTTACGGTGACCCAGGCCGATCCCTGGGCCAAGGGAGACACCAGCGGCAGCGACACCAAGCCGGTGACCGTGGAAACCGGCTACGTCCTGCAGGTGCCGCCCTTTATCAACGAGGGTGACCGGCTCCAGATCGATACCCGCACCGGTCAATATGTGACCCGGGTCAAGGAATAGGGTTATGCTGCATCTGTGGGGGCGGGCCGGAATGATCCGGGCCGTCCGCCGCTTTTTCGACGGGCGCGGCTATCTGGAGGTGGAGACCCCCATCCGCATCCCCGCCCCGGCTCCGGAGCCCCATCTGATCCCCCAGGCCGCCGGCTCCTGGTTCCTGCAAACCTCCCCCGAACTCTGCATGAAACGGCTGCTGGCCAGGGGGGTCCCCCAAATCTACCAGATCTGCAAATGTTTTCGCCGGGAGGAGCGGGGGAGCCGCCACCTGCCCGAGTTCACCATGCTGGAGTGGTACCGGGCCGGGGCCGATTATCGCGACCTGATGCAAGAATGTGAGGAGCTGCTGGGGGCCGTAGTCGACGAGATGGCCGGCGGCCCGTTGAGTTCCGTGGGGAAGAGGGCGCTGGGGGAGCTCGATCTGGCGCCGCCCTGGGAACGGCTCAGCGTGGGCGAAGCTTTTTTGCGCCATGCCGGGATTGAGGTGGAGCAAGCCCTTGAGCTCGATCTTTTCGAAGAGTTGCTGGTGGAGAAGATTGAGCCCCATCTGGGCCGGCGTCGCCCCACCTTTCTCTACGACTATCCCGCCGAGTTGGGGGCTCTGGCCCGGCTCAGTCGTGCCAATCCGGCCATTTCCGAGCGTTTCGAACTCTATATCTCCGGCCTGGAGTTGGCCAACGGCTTCTCCGAATTGATCGACCCGGTGGAGCAGCGCCGCCGCTTTGTGGCGGATCGCCGCAAAATCCGGGAGGCCGGGCGGCGGCCGGCTCCCATGCCGGAACGATTTCTCGATGAGCTGGCCCGGATGCCCCCGGCCGCCGGGATTGCCCTGGGCCTTGACCGGCTGGCCATGATCCTGCTTGGGGCCGACCGGATCGATTCGGTCCTGGCCTTTACCCCGGAACAGTTATAAGGAGAATTAAATATGCCCCCACCCATTGGCGAAAACCAGCGGCTGATCAGTGACTACGAATTCAGTTTTGCCCAGCGGCTGGCCCGGGGGGTGCTGGAAAAGCCGAAGATTTCGGTCTGGCTGGTGCTGATCCCCATCCTCTTTCTCTATTACGCCCATAAGATCCAGCGCTATAAGGCGGGGTTGCAGGGGTTCTGCGACGGGGTGATGCATACTCCGAAAATAGCTCTGGAGGCGGTGGTCGCCGAATTGCTGGGCGCCGACGGTCCCGATTACCGGGAGCTGTTTCTTGCCGTCCATCCCGATCCCACCCCCCAGGTCTTGAAGGTGCTGGAACGACAGACTGCCCAGCTTGAGCTGCTCAAGGAGCATTATCGGCGCCTGCTGCTCCAGGTCGCTCCCGATTACCGGGGCCTGCTGCGGGGAGCCTATCGTAACCGTATTGAGTATGGGGATTTTCTCGACCGGTTGAGCCGGGCGGAGGAAGAGGTGGGGCAGGCGGTCCTGGCCGCCTTTCGGCCCGGGGAAGAGGCCCGCCGGGTCAATGAACGGATGGCCAGGCTGAGCCGGGAACTGCGGGCCGAGGATCAGCGCCGCTTCTTCAAGTAGCCGCGTTACTGCGGAGGGCGGCGCCGCAGGGTGTTGCGGATATAGTTTTCGGCCCCGGCGGTCTTCTCCGACTGGCTGTACCAGTAAGTGCTGGTGTCGACGTCGGCCTCACCGATTGCGGCCATCACCGGCTGTAAAACCGGCAGGCCCTGGCCCCAGGGCAGCACCACCCAGGTCAGCAGCCAGAACAGCCCCAACCCCAGCAGCAATCGGGACCAGCCCCCTCTTCTTGCCTTGCAGTTTGCTCGATCCATCGTAGTAGACATCGTTTGCCTCCTGAAAACTGAAACCGATTCCTCCAGGGCGGGTAAGAAATCCCGGCGACACCCCATTTCGGGGTGCCGCCGGAACTTTACCTTACTGCATCAGGCTCTCGGTCACCCCCGGGAAGACCAGGAAGAACATGATGTAGGCCATCAGCAGGGTCAGCATCAGGTTCAGGCTCTGGCCGCAGACGTAGAGGATGGCCGGCTTGCCGCCCTTGAAGTGTACGGCCATCTCCCGGAAATTGGAGGAGAGGCCGATGCTGGCAAAGGCCAGGATGAAGAACCAGTCCCGCAGCGGCCGGCTGAAGCCGCGCAGCACGCCCTGGTCGATCATTACATCACCGACGCTGCCCATGTAGGCAAGCAGGGCGGAGAAGATGATCGAGGCGGTGATAAAACCCAGGACGAACTTGGGGAAGCGGTACCAGATCTCCATCTTGCTCACCGTCTGGCCCTGGACGCAATCAACCTTGGCGCACCAGTAAACCGCCACCCCGAAGGCGATGACCCCGATCATCACGTTCTGGATCATCTTGATGGTGGCCGCGACAAACATCCCGGTCTCTCCCAGGAAGGCGCCGGCCGCCACCACCGCCCCGGTGGAGTCGATGGTGCCGCCGATCCAGGCGCCGCCCAGAACGGGATGCATCCCCACCGCCACGATAAAGGTGGGCAGGGCGATCATCATCACCGCGGTAAAGAGCATCGACATCCCGATGGCGATGGTCAGCTCCTCCTTCTTGGCCCGGCAGGCCGCCGCGGTGGCGATGGCCGCCGAGACCCCGCAGACCGACATGTCGGCCGAAACGGTAATATTGAGGGTTTTCGATTGCAGGCCGATCACCTTCTGGCCCAGGATGTAGGTCAGAATCAGGACGGTGGGGGTTACCACCCAGGCTATGAAGATGCCCGGCAGGCCGATGGCCAGCATCTTGCCGAACAGGATCTCCGCTCCCAGCAGCACCAGGCCGGTCTTGATGAAATATTCGGTCTGCAACGCCGATTTGAGGAAGGCCGGGGTGCCCACGGTGTTACTGATCAGCATCCCGCCCAGAATCGCCCAGATGATGGCCCCGAAACCGTACTCGCGCATGGTGGTCTGGTTGCCGATGATCTCGGCGACCAGCGCCAGCAGAAAGACAAACCAGAACCCCTGGATGAACTTGGCGGTGCTGATCCCCATGAAACGGGTGCCGATGGAGAAGATCAGCATGGTGATCACCAGGGCGCCGATCAGGTAGGGAATCTTGTTGTAGGCCTGGACGGTGGCCCGGCTGCGCAGGCTGCCCCGCTCCTTCTCCCGGGCCTGGCGCCATTCGGTGATTGCCGCATCGGCCCGGCTGTTGAGCTGCCGGTCATTAAAGCCGGCTGCCTCGGCCTGCGCCTGGGCGGTCCTGGCCGTGGCCAGAGCTGCTTTGGTCTTATCCTGAGCCTCCTCGTAGGCCGGCAGGGCCGCCGCCCGGCGGGCCGCCGCCGCCTCTTCGTTTAGATACAGCGATTCCAGAGGGTTGGAGCTCCAGCGGCCGGGCCGCTGGAGCCAGTTGCCAATGCTCTTGGCATAGGGTTCGTTGCGGGCCCGCAGGCCCGACTTGGCATCGTTGGCCTGATGCCATTCGATGGTCTGGAAGGGGGCCCGGGCCGCTTCGGCGCTCAGGGTGTTCTCGGCCCTGGTCAGTTTTTCATGCATCTCGGCCGGGGGGCGGGGCAGGAAGATGATCAGACCCACCGCCAGGATTGCAAACCCCAGCCAGATCGCCCACCAGTCCTCCTTTTTCCACATTTCGGACCACTCCCATTTGCCCTGATCCACCACCACATCGCTTTTAGTTGTCTCGGACATATTCGTTCCTCCTTGCAAGGCGTTTCGTTTTAAGGGCAGCCGCCGTTCAGCGGATTACCATGACACTGCGGCTGCTCCTGCTGACCACTTTGTGGGCCACACTGCCCAGGGGACCCCGGCCGCCGCCCCCATGTTTGCCCGAGGCGCCGATGACGATCAGGTCGGCGTTGATCTCGTCGGCCGTGGCCAGGATGCAATCTTCCGGCGCGCCCGGTTTGATCAAAACCTGACCGCTGATATTACGGTCGGCCAGTTTCTGCCGGATCTTCGCCTTGATTCCCTCCGCCTCCTTGGCCAGGGTAGCGTTAATGCTTTTACATTCGTCGATGCCGACATCAAGCAGGCAGAGATCGGGCACCACAATCAGCAGGGTAATCTCGGCTTCGCCGAGTTTACCGGCCAGCTTTACAGCCTCGTTTAGGGTTTTGTAGGCATGATCCGAGCCGTCATGGGGTACCAGCAGCTTCATGGGGGGCCTCCTTTTGGTTGGTGATGATGGTTGCGTTACCATTCGATGCTTGGCGGCGGTTGCTCGCCAGGGGCTCACAGCAACAATCGTTCCACCGGCCGGGGGAAAAGTTGCTTTTGTCGTTTGTTGCGTAAAAACAATATCATATTGTGGGATTACGGGGATGCTGGTCACCGCTTGGGCCGGGGAGATGGCCCTGGAGGTGCCTCCCGACGGCGACAGCTGCCAACCGGAGTTGGCACCTCGGGGGGCGTCACAGCTGTTCGGGAGTGAATAGAGGGATCGATTGGTCTATACTATTGATCGGGCGACGGTTGAGTTGCCGGGCAATTTTTCGTCAACATGCAGGGGCAGAGGGGGCGGGCGATGACGATCAGGGAGCAGGAGAGCGTTGATCACGGCAATGGTTCCGGGGTTTGGCGACCGCTTCGGGATTCCATGAGTGTGCAGTCCAAGTTTTTGCTGGTTACCGGCCTGATTCTGCTTTTTAATTGCCTGCTGATGGCCCTGATTATCTATCATTATGAAAAAGGTCAGTTGGAGCGGGCGGCCTATGCCAAGTCGGAGCTGGTGATGGCGGCGGTTGAGGCCGCCAGGGCTTACGTTCGCGAGGAGTTGCGCCCGGCCATGTACCGTCATTTCGGCCAGGATCACTTTATCCCGGAGGCGATGTCCACCTCTTATGCGGGCCGGGCGGTGGTGGAGCGCCTGGCTCCGGCCATGGAGGAGTTCGATTATCGCCGGGTGGCGATCAATGCCCGTAATCCCCGCTATGAAGCCAATCAATTGGAGTTGCGGATGATCGGGTTCTTCAGTGAAAACCCAGAACAGTCCGAGTGGCGGGGCCTGGTGGCGGTGGATGAACGGGAAAAATGGTTTATGCGGTTCCGTCCGGTCTATTTTGAGCAGGAGTGTCTGGTCTGTCACGGTCTGCCGGAGGCGGCCCCGGAGATTTTGCTGGGAATTTACGGTGCTGATCGTGGATTCGGGCGGCGGCCGGGAGAGCTGGCCGGACTGATCGCGGTGGGGGTGCCGGTGGAGGCGGCCCTGGCCCAGGCTCGGGAAAACGCGGTCGCGATCTTTCTGGTGGTTTTTGCCGGCATGGCTCTGGTCTTCATCGCCCTGAGCTTTTTCTTTCATCGGATGGTGGTGATCAACCTGCGCGGCCTGCTGGAGATCTTTCAGGATCACGAAGAGCTGGTCCCGGCCGATGCGCAGGGGTGCGCCGAGGAGGTGGAAGGGATCTCGCGGAATATGGCTTATAAGGATGAACTGGCGGAGTTGACCGTGGCGGCTTGCACCATGGCCGGTCACCTCCATCAGACCCGGGAGCAGCTGCGCCGCCATGCCCGGGAACTGGAGAGCCGGGTCGAGGAGCGCACCCGGGCCCTGCGCCATACCGAGGCCCGGCTCCAGCAAAAAGAGCTGGAGGAGAAGATCTGCCATGCCGAGAAGATGGTGGCCATGGGTCAACTGGTGGCGGGCCTGGCCCATGAGATCAACAACCCCCTGGGGATTATCCTCTGTTATCTTGATCTGGTTAAGCGGCAGGCGGCGGCTGATCCGCGGGCCCTGCAGGATCTGGAGGTGATTGAGAAGCAGACCCGCAGTTGCAAGCGGATTGTCGGTGATCTCCTCGATTTTGCTCGCAGCGGCGCCAGTCACAAGGAGCAGGTCTCGCTGAACCGGGTGATCGAGGAGGTGACCGGGATGGTGGCCCCCCAGTTCGGCAAGCAGGGGGTGGCGGTCAAGCTGGAGCTGGCGTTGGAACTGCCCCTGCTGTGGCTGGATGTCAACAAGATCAAACAGCTTATTCTCAACCTGCTGATGAACTCCCGTCAGGCCATGCCGGAGGGCGGGGGGCGCATCGAGATCAAGAGCTCCCGGGCTCCGGAGTCAGGCTGGGTGCGGGTGCGGGTCTGGGATAACGGCCGGGGAATCGCCCCGGAGGATCTGGGCAAAATTTTCGATCCTTTTTTCAGCACCAAGGGCACCGGTGAGGGTACCGGCCTGGGGCTGTCGGTCAGTTACGGGATCGTCAAGGAGCACCGGGGCGAGATCGGGGTTGCGAGCGAGGTCGGGGAGTGGACCTGCTTCACGGTTGATTTCCCGGTGGAAGATCATAACCCGGAAGGGGGGGAATAATGGCGGCACGTTTATTGGTGGTCGATGACGAACGGGATCTGCTGGAGGCCCTGGGCCGGATTCTGCCCCGTGAGCTGAAAAGTCTGGAGGTGATCACCCGTCACCGGGTCGAGGCCGCCCTCGCGGTGGTGCGGGAGCAGAGTGTTGATGTGCTGCTCCTCGATATCCGGATGCCGGAGATGGATGGTCTGGAGCTGTTGAGCGCGGTCAAGGAGCTGGACCCCTGGGTGACGGTGGTGATGATGACCGCTTATGGCGGCATCGAAACGGCGGTGGAAGCGGTCAAGCGCGGGGCCTACGATTTTATCACCAAACCCTTTGAGATCCCCGATCTGGTGAGGGTTCTGCAGAAGGCCCTGGAGCGGGGCCGCCTGCTGCGGGAAAATATGAACCTGCGCCAACGTTTGCCCGAACAGGCGGGGTTTGCCGGTTTTGTCGGCCAGTCACCGCCCATGCGCAAACTTTATGACTCCATTCAGACCCTGGCCCGCACCGACTACAGCGTCCTGATCCGGGGGGAGTCCGGGACCGGCAAGGAGCTGGTGGCCCGGGCGATCCACGATCTGAGTCGACGGGCCCATAAGGAGTTGGTCACCGTCAACTGCCCGGCGATCCCCGAACATCTGCTGGAGAGCGAACTGTTTGGCCACAAAAAAGGGGCTTTCACCGGGGCCGACCGCGACCATGCCGGGCTTTTTGCCGAGGCCGACGGCTCAACCCTGCTGCTGGACGAGGTGGCCGATATCCCGGTTTCGGTTCAGACCAAGCTGCTGCGGGCCTTGCAGGAACAGGAGATTCGCCCGGTGGGCAGCGAGCGTTCGGTTAAAGTGGATGTGCGGATCATCTCCAGCACCAACCAGGACCTGGAGGTCAAGATCAGGGAGCGCACTTTTCGGGAGGATCTTTATTACCGCCTGAATGTGGTGACCCTGCGCACCCCCTCCCTGGCGGAGGTCAGGGAGGACCTGCCCCTGCTGGCCGACTATTTTCTGCGCGCCGCCTGTCGGGAACTGGGCTTGCCGCCGAAAAGTTTCAGTGTCGCCGCCATGGGGGAGATCGCCCGGCGCGCCTGGCCGGGCAATGTCCGGGAGCTGAAGAATTTTGCCCGCAAGGTGGTGCTGTTCGCCCCGGAGCGGGAGATCAGTCTGGCTGAAATCAACGCGGTGGAGGATGGCGGTGGCCGGCATTGGGCGGCGGAGGGCATCATGACCGCTGGGGCCGGCGCCAACGGCGGTATCGAGCCCTATCTGCGCTGCCGGGACCAGGTGGTGGAGCGCTTCACCGACGACTATGTCCGGCAACTGCTCACGGTCTGCCAGGGTAACGTCACCCGGGCGGCGGAGAGGGCCGGGCTCAGCCGGCCGGCGCTGCAGAAAATTTTGCGCCGCCTGGGTCTGCGCTCCGGTGATTTTCGGCACTAGCCGAGGCGGGTCAGCCGTTTCTGCAGCAGCAGCAGATCTTCCCAGGCGGCCTTTTTCATCTCCGGGTTGAGCAGCAGAAAGTCCGGGGCCAGGGTCGGCAACAGAGGGATCCCCTGGCAGTCGTGGAATCTGCCCCGCAACTGCAGCAGATTAAGCTTGCTGCGTAAAAGGGCCTGGGCCGGTTCCTGGCCCATGGTGCAGATCAGGGCCGGTTTAAGGGCGGCGATCTGGCTCAGCAGGTGGGGCAGGCACTCCCGCACCACCTCCGGAGCCGGGGGGCGGGAGCCGGGGGTGGCGCATTTGACCAGGCCGGTGAGGTAAACCGTCTCCCGGCTCAGCTTGATGGCGGCCAGCATCCGGTCGAGCAGGGCTCCGCTTTCCCCCTGGAAGGGCAGGCCGACAGCCGCCTCCGCCGGGCCCGGCGCCGGGCCGACGATCAGCAACCGAGCCCCGGGGTTGCCTTGCCCGAAGATGAGTCGTTCCCTCTGGCGGTGGAGCAGGCAGCGCTGACAACCCTCAAGTTTTTCCCGGAGGGCGGTCAGCTTCGCTCCCGGTTCACTCGCCTCGGGCGGTTTTGCAACCGGGCCCGCGGGGGTCCTCGCAGCCGGGGGTGAAACCGCGGCCCCGCTTTTGCCACTCCTTTGTTGCGGTCCCGTAGCCGGACGATCGGGTGGCGGCGGGCTCAAAAAGCGCGCAATACCCGGCGAGGCCGGGTAGCCCTCCACCCCCAAAGTCCGATGCAGCAGCACCAGGCCGCGCAGATCGACCAGCAGTAGCCGCAGCTGATCCTGGTCGGGGTTGGGATGTGGAGTTGTGGTCATGGCTTTTTCGCGGGTTTGGCCGGGCCGGGGGCTGGCGGTTGCGGGGAAGGGCTGGTCAATTTCCCCTCTCTGGGGTAAGATGCAAGGTGAAACAGTGACCCCCGAACCTAATCATTGAGGCCGAGAGCTGTCAAGCTCGATCTGTAACTCCGGCCCCCGCCCCCCTTCGCACCCAGGAGAAAAGCCATGGACACCATCAAAGCGATCGAAAGCCGTCGGGCCGTTAAGTTTTATGATCCCAACCACCGCATGAGCGAGGCCGACGAGCGGCGGCTGCTCTCCCTGGCCATGCTCTCCCCCACCGCCTTCAATATTCAGAACTGGCGTTTCGTGGTGGTAAAAGATCCGATTCTGCGCCAGTTGATCCGGGCCGAGGCCTGGGATCAGGCCCAGGTTACCGACGCCTCCCTCCTGATCGTTCTCTGTGCCGATCTTAAGAGCTGGGAAAGGGACCCGGCCCGCTACTGGCGTAATGCTCTGCCGGAGGTTCAGGATTTTATTGTCCCGGCCATCGAGGCATATTACCGCGATAAACCACAGGTGCAGCGGGACGAGGCGATGCGCTCCTGCGGCATCGCCGCCCAGACTCTGATGTTGGCCGCCCAGGCCATGGGTTATGATTCCTGCCCCATGGATGGATTCGATTTTGAGGCGGTGTCCCGGTTGATTAATCTGCCGGATGATCATCTGGTGACCATGTTCGTCGCCATCGGCAAGGGACTCCGGCCCGCCTGGCCCCGCGGCGGCCAGCTTACTTTAGATGAAGTGGTAATTACTGATCGATTTTAATGCAACAAGGAAAACCTCTTGCATATTCAGGGTCGTTGGGCTAATTCTATCCCGCACTCGTATTGTTATAGCGATTTGATCCCTAAACAAAGTTGATGGAGGAAACCAATGGGGAAATCACTGGTGGAAATGGCGGCTGAACTTGTCCAGGCGCAATGTGCTGCAACAAGCATGACCCCGGAAGAAGTTGCTCAGTCATTACAGGCCACATATAATACTCTGCGTGGGCTGCAGCTTGATGAGGCCAAGGGCGTTGCGGCGGAAGGCGGCGGCGCCGGGCCGGCGATCAGTCCGGAGAAGTCGATTCTGAAACATAAGATCGTCTGTCTGGAGTGTGGTGAGGAGTTCAAGATGATCTCCCCCAAACATCTTAGGTCCCATGGCCTGACCGGCCGCGAATATCGCAAGAAGTGGGGGCTGCCCCTGCGCCAGGCCCTGTGCGCCAAGGAGCTGTCGGATCGTCGCAAAAAGGCGGGCAAGGCCCGGGGTTTACCCGCCAACCTGCGCAAGTCCATTGCCGAGCGCTCGGCCAAGGGTGGCAAGAGCAAGAGTGTCGGGGCCGCCAAAACGGCAGCCAAACCCGCCGCCAGAAAGACCAAGGCGGCAGCCAAGAAGGCATAGTCTTTTTTTATGATAGGTATCTTTGATTCGGGAGTGGGGGGGATGACGGTGGCCAGGGCCATCGAAGAGGTTCTGCCGGATTATCGCCTGGTCTATTTCGGTGACTTGGCCCGTACCCCCTATGGCTCCAAAAGTCCGGCCACCATCTCCCGCTACTCCTCTCAAAATGTCGATTTTTTGCTGGCCCGGGGCGCCCGGTTGATCGTGGTTGCCTGCAACTCGGCCGCCAGTGTCGCGGCCGAGCATTTGCGGGCCTCCTATCAGTTGCCGATTTTCGAAGTGATCGGTCCGGCGGTGGAACAGGCGGTACGGTTCAGCACCGGAGGCCGGGTAGGGGTGATCGGCACCCGGGCCACCATCCGCAGCGGCGTTTACGAGCGGCTGATCCGGGAGCGCCGAGACGATTTCCAGGTCTTCTCCACCCCCTGTCCGTTGCTGGTGCCGCTGGTGGAGGAGGGCTGGCTCGATAAGCGGGAGACCAAGATGATTCTGCGGCGCTATCTGGCCCCCCTGAAGCAGCAGCAGGTGGATACCCTGGTGCTGGGTTGCACCCACTACCCCCTGCTGAAAGAGTTGATCCAGCGCCGGATCGGCGACCGGGTCAAGGTGATCGACTCCTCCCGCTCCCTGGCGGCCGACCTGAAAGATTTTCTGGCGGCCAACCCGGAAGTGGCCCAAACCCTGAGTCGTCGCCAGGAGGGGGAAAACCTCTATTATGTGTCGGATGTTACCGAAGCGGCGGCTCTGACCGCCCGCCGAATTTTCGGCAGGAGCATGGAACTGCTCCCGGCCGGTGGCACCGGCGATCTCTAACGGAGTGAAGATGCCCGGAAGAATCAGTAAATTTTGCCATAACCCTTGGTCGGGGTGGGGGCAGATCGTCGGCGGGCTGTTGCTGGCGGTGCTGCTGATTGCCGTCCCATCGCCGGCCGCCGCCGATGGCGCTTCCGAGCTGGAAAAGGTGGCCCGGCAGTTGCAGGAAACCTATAACAGGACCGGCAGCTTCCGGGCCGAATTCAGCCAGTTGACCACCGTGCCCATGAGTCGCCGCCAGCGAGAGGGCAGCGGTACGGTGATCTTCCGCAAGCCCCACCAGATGCGCTGGGAATACGATTTTCCCGACCGCCAGGTGCTGGTCAGCGACGGCCACCAGGTGCGCCTCTACTTTGCCGGCAGCAATCAGATGATGTTGCGGGAGGTGGACGACTACCTGGAGAGCGATGTCACCTACGCCTTCTTTTCCGGCACCGGTGATCTGCTGCGCGATTTCAGCGTCGAGGAGGTCCCCGCCGCCGAAGCCCGGGTGACCGGGGGACACCTTTTGCGCCTGGTGCCCCGCGAACTCCATCCCCAAGTGGAGTATCTCGATCTGGAGGCCGACCGGGAAACCTTCCTGATTCGCCGCCTGGATATTGTCGACCACTTCGGAAGCGTCACCACCCTGAGCTTCTTCCGCATCGAGCTTGACCCGGAGTTGCCCCCCGATTTCCATCGCTTCGACCCCCCGGAAGGTACCGAAATTCTCGGCCAGTAAACGGTCCAGCCAATAGTAAAAATTAAGGAAAGGAGTTGTTTAAGGATGCGTATTGCCATTATGTCGGATACCCACGACCAGATCGCCAACCTGCGGGCGGCGGTGACCTACTGTAATGCCTATCAGGTGGGGATGATCATCCACTGCGGTGATCTGGTCTCCCCCTTTATGCTGGAGGAGCTGGCCCGGTTCGGGGGGGCGGTACACCTGGTGTACGGCAACAACCCCGGCGACCGGCACCTGATCTCCCAGTTTTGCGGCACCAGGTTTCCCAGCCTTACCCACCATGGAGATTTTGGGGCGGTGGAGGCGGCCGGGCTTAAATTCGCCTTCACCCACTATCCCCAGCTGGCCCGCGGCCTGGCGGCGCCGGGCAACTTTGATGTGGTCTGTTGCGGCCATAACCATCGCTATCAGGTGGAGCGGCTGGGGCAAACCCTGCTGGTCAATCCCGGCGAACTGCTGGGCAAGGATGACCAGCCCGGTTTTGCCATTCTCGATGCCGGCACCATGCAGGTCGAACGGGTGGAGATCGGCGCCCCTTTTTCAGCCGTCTGAGGGAGGTAAGCGCCGCCGTCTGATCTCCGCAAGCATGATCCCGGCGGCCACCGAGACGTTGAGGGATTCAATCCCGGCGGCCAGGGGGATGGAGATCAGGAAATCGCAGTGGCTGCGAAGCAGGGGGCGGATCCCCTTCTGTTCGTTGCCGACCACCAGACAGATGGGGCCGTTGAAATCGGCCTGGTAGATGGTGGCCGGGGCATCGCCGGCGGCGCCGTAGATCCAGAAGCCCTGCTCTTTGAGTTTGCGCAGGGAATCGGCCAGATTGGTCACCTGACAGATCTCCACCAGGGGCAGAGTGCCGGCGGCCGCCTTCATCACCGTGCCGGTGAGGGGGGCGCTGCGATCCTTGGGAATGATCACCCCGCTGACCCCGAAGGCGGCGGCGGAGCGGATCACCGCCCCCATATTATGAGGATCCTGCAGGGAGTCCAGCATCAGCAGCAGGGGAGCGGCGTTGGTTGTTCGGGTCAGGAGTTCGCTCAGGGAGAGGGGGGGCGGGGCCTTTGCCAGGGCCGCCACCCCTTGGTGGGCGTTGATCTCGGCCTGTTCGGGGGGTAAGCCGTACTCCACCCGGACCCGGTGTTGGGCGGCCAGCTCGGCGATGCTCCGCACCCTGGCATCGTCCCGCTCCGGGGCCAGAAAAACGGTCAGGACCAGGGCGGGTCGACGGCGCAGCAGTTCGCTCACCGGATGGAACCCCCAGATCATGGTGGTGTTGGCGGGGGTATCGTTGCCCGTGTCCCGGGTGTGGCGGCGCTGTTTTTTCATGCGTTGCCCGTCTGGCCCGCCTCCTGGTATGGCGGCAGTGGGTGGCCGTCGGGGCTCCGCCGTCGGCGGCAGCGTTCGGCGATGATGATCGCCTTGAGCAGGGCTTCCGCCTCGGACAGCCGGTCGTTGACGATCAGGTAGTCGTACCAGGAGGACTCGGCCATCTCCCGGCGGGCGTTTTCCAGGCGCAGGGCGATCACCCCGGCTTCGTCGGTGTTGCGGCCCCGCAACCGCTGCTCCAGAACGGCGGGAGAGGGGGGAGCGATGAAGAGAAAGACGGCGGCGATCTCCCGCAGATCCCGGATCTGGTGGGCCCCCTGAACGTCGATATCGAGAATAATATCTTCGCCCCGGTTCAGGGTGGCCTGCACCGCCTGTCGGCTGGTGCCGTAAAAATTGCCGTGGACCTCGGCCCACTCCAGGAAATCGTGCCCCTCCCGCATCCTGCTGAAGGTTTCACGGTCCACGAAATGGTAGTCCACTCCGTCCCGCTCGCCGGTCCGGGGGGGCCTGGTGGTGTGGGAGATGGAAAAGCCCACTCGCGGGGTGGTGGCCAGAATCCGCTTCAGCAGGGTGGTTTTGCCCGCTCCCGAGGGGGCGGAAACGACGAATAGGCAACCCCGGTTCATAGCTTGATCTCCTTCAATGGCTGCTCCTCCTCGCTCTTGCCCCGCGGTTCGGCCTGGGCGGCGTAGCGCAGGGTGATGGTCTCCGGTTGCACCGAGGAGAGCACCAGATGGTTGCTGTCCAGAATGATGATCGAGCGGGTTCGCCGCCCCTCGGTTACATCGATCAACCGTTTCTGCTCCTTGGCCTCGTCCCGCAGCTTCTTCATCGGCGAGGATTTGGGGTTGACCACCGCCAGCACCCGCCCGGCCGCCACCGCGTTTCCGAACCCGACATTGATCATCCGCTGATCCATCCGCTCTCTCCCCCTTCTCCCCTTGGTTAGGGCAAATTACTCCAGATTCTGGACCTGCTCGCGCATCTTTTCCACTTCATTCTTCAACTCCACGCTCAGATGGGCCACATGCGAATCGCTGATTTTGGAGGCGATGGTGTTGATCTCCCGAAAAAATTCCTGGAGGAGAAAATCCAGCCGTCGCCCGGTGGGCTCGTCGGCCTCGAGAAAGGAGCTGAATTGATCGAGATGGCTGCTGAGCCGGACCATCTCCTCGCTGATGTCGGCCTTGTCGGTCAGCAGGGTGATCTCCTGGGCCAGCCGCCACGGGTCGAGATCAACCCCGTTAAGCAGGTTTTTCAGCCGCTCCCGCAATTTGCTCTGCCGGCGCTTGTTCAGAGCCGGAAGATCCGCCGCCAGCCGGGTCAACACCTCGCGGATCCCGGCCAGGCGGGCCAGCAGTTCCCGTTTGGTGGTTTCTCCCTCGTTCACTCGCATCACCCCGGTGTTGGCCAGGGCGGCGTGCAGGGCCGCCTGGATCAACGGCCAGGCGGATTCCGGTTCCTCCTGCCGCTCCTCCGCCGGGCTGAAGACCCCGGGCAGTTCCCGCAGCATGGCCAGGTTGGGTTTGTCCGCCAGCTTTAACTCATCCCGCAAAAACTCCAGGCCGCGCAGATATTCCCGGGCCAGGGGCAGGTTCACCGTCAGGGTGGGGGCGGCGGCTTCTCCCGTCAGATAGAGGGTTACTTCCACATGCCCCCGGCTGTAGGAGGCGGCCACCTCTCGCTTGATCGCCTCTTCCAGAGGAGCATACTGCCGGGGTAGCCGGATTTTGATATCGCGATAACGATGGTTGAGCGAGCGGATCTCCACCGTCCAGGTGCGCTCCTGGCCGGCGGCTTCGCCGCGACCGAATGCGGTCATGCTGCGGGGATAATTCATCTAAAGTAGATTCCGGTTTGGTGGGTTGTTCAGGGTTCAGAGGGCCATGGACAAGCTCGTCACTATAAACGCCGACGACGGTGAAGGCAAGAATCTCGTGGAGGCGGTCGCTTTCGCCGGTGGAGAGAAGGCGGCCTGATGTTTGTTTAAGTTGCATTTTGGGTCAATTTATAAGACCATCAACGATGGTTGTCTGTGGTGGTTGCCGCCCGGCGGTTATCATTCACTTATTGATGTTCCGTGAAAGCGAGGCGATATGAGCGGTAATGCGCGGGCGTTGTCCCCGGAGGGCCAGGAAAACACTGCCGGCCGGCGGCAAAACCATAAGCAACCGGGGTTGCCGCCGGATTTTTTGCCGCGTCTGGCCGCCGGCCTTGCCCTGGCGGCAGCCGGCCTGGGGGTGCTGGCCCTGGTTGGCTGGCTGGCGGAACTGCCCCGGCTGGCCTCCCTGGGAGCCGGAAAAATTCCCATGGCCCCCAGCACCGCCCTCCTCTTTCTCCTTGGTGGCGGCGGAGTTATGGCGTTGACCTCGCTCCGGCCCTCCCCCCTGCGCTCCTCGGCCGTTGTCGGCCTGGCCGGAGCGCTGATCTTGATCACCCTGGCGCTGCTGCTCTCCTCCCTGCAGGGTGTTTACCGCCCGGTCGAATACCTCGGCCTCAATATCTCAGGATTGCTCAACGGGGTGCCCATCGGGCATATGTCGCCGTTGACCGCCTTCTCTTTTCTGTTGGCCGGTTTTTCCCTGCTGGGGGTGGCCCAGGGCGAGGAGGTCCGCTGGTGGCCGCAGCGTCCGGTTTTGGCCTTTGCCTGTGCTTCCCTGCTGAGCTTGCTCAGCTTTGCCCTGCTGCTGGCCTACCTGATGGGAACTCCGATTTTGCACGGCAGCGGCCTGGTGCCGCCGGCCCTGCCCACCGCCCTGGCCTTTTTTCTGCTGGCCACCGCCCTGCAAATTCTGGCGGCCTGGCGGCTGCGGATCCGCGAACATCGGCCCCGGGTCGGCGCCCCCTCCTTCCCCTACGCCCTGGCTTTGATCTTCGCGGTGCTGATCGGCGGCCTGGTGGTCGCCGGATTTGTTTCCGTCCGCCATCACGAAAAGGAGCATCTGGCGGCTATTACCCAGCAGCTCACCGCCGTGGCCGGCCTTAAAGCCGAGAGGGTCGCCGCCTGGCTGCAGGAGGCCCGGGGCCAGGGGGTGGAGCTATCCGCCAACCAGGGTTTTGCCGCTCGGGTGGAGCAATGGCTGCGGCACGGCTCCCAGCCGGACCGGGAGATAGTCCAGGCTCGGCTGGCCAGCCAGTTCGCCACCCACGACTACGACGGGCTGATGCTGGTGGATCGCGACCGGAGCCTGCTCCACGGCCTGGGTGAGTGCCTGGAACTTGATGAGCATATTCTGGCGGCCATTGCCCGAGCCGAACGGCATGGTCAGGTGGAGCGCAGTGATCTTTATCGTTGCCCCCAGGGCCGGGTCCGCCTGGTCTGGGTGGTGCCGATTCCGGCGGTGGAGGATGGTCGGCCGCTGGCCTTTCTCCTCCGGCAGGTCGAGGCCCGGCGTTTTCTCTTCCCCTTCCTCGCCGCCTGGCCGGGAACCGGCCAAAGTGGCGAAACCCTGCTGGTGCGCCGAGAAGGGGAGGAGGTGCTGTTTATCAATGGACTCAAACTGGAACCGGACGCCGTTTTGCATCTGCGGGTACCCCTGACCCGGACGGAGGTGCCGGCGGTGCAGGCGGTGCTGGGGCGGGAGGGGCTGTTCGAGGGGCGTAACCATCGGGGAGTGCCGGAGATTGCCGCGCTGCTTCCGGTGCCCGATTCCGACTGGTTCATGATCGCCCGGCTCGATATGGCGGAGGTTTACGCTCCCCTGCGCGAACGCCTGTGGGTGTTGGTGCTGGTGGCCCTGCTGCTGTTGCTGGGGGCAGCAGGGGGAGTCTTTCTGCTCTGGCGTCGCCAGCGCCAGGCTCAGGGTTTCGCCCTGCTGGCCCTGGCCGTGGCCCGGGATCAGCAGCTTAAAATCGAGCTGGAGCAGCAGGTGGCCGAGCGGACCGCCCAACTGCAGGAGCTTAATCGGGAACTGGAAGGGTTTTCCTATTCGGTTTCCCATGATCTCAAGGCTCCCCTGCGGGGTATAGAGGGATACAGCCGCCTGCTGGAGCAGGATTACGGGGAAAAGCTGGATGATGAGGGGCGCCTTTTTATCGCTCATATCCGCCGGGGCGTGGAGCAGATGCAGGAACTGATCACCGGCCTGCTGGCTTATTCACGGCTGGAGCGGCGCCGGCTGCGTCCGGCCACCGTGGGGCTGGTCGATCTGGTGCAGGGAGTGCTGGCCGGATTTCAGAACGAGATCGAGGGGGCCGGGGTGCAACTGGAGGTTGAGGTTCCGGACCTCACGGTGCGGGTCGATCCCGACGGGCTGGGAATGGCTCTGCGTAACCTGGTGGGTAACGCCATCAAGTTCAGTCGCGGAGCCGACCCGCCCCGGATTGCAATCCGGGGTGAGTTGGCCGGTAAGCGGCTGCGCCTGACGGTACGGGATAACGGCATCGGTTTTGAGATGAAGTTCGCCGAGCGGATCTTTGAGATCTTCACCCGTCTGGAGGTTGCCGATAATTGCCCCGGCACCGGAGTGGGGCTGGCCTTGGTGCGCAAGGCCGTGCAACGGATGGGGGGACGGGTCTGGGTGGAGGCCGCCCCCGGCAAGGGCGCCGCCTTTTTCCTGGAACTGCCGCAGGAAACCGGGCCGGATGGTGGTGTGGAACCAGGGGGTGAATGATGGTTGAGTTGCCGCAAATGCACATTCTTTATCTTGAGGACAGCCCTGTTGATACCGACCTGACCCGGCGGACGCTGGCCCGTTTGGCTCCGGGGTATCATCTGGAGGTGGCGACCAGTGTGGCTGCGGCTCTGCAATTGCTGGCCCCGAAGACTCCGGCCTACGATGTGGTGCTGGTCGATCTGCGGCTGCCCGACGGCAACGGCCTGGAGGTGCTGGGTCAGATCAGGGCGCGCAAACTGCCGCTGGCGGTGGTGCTGCTCACCGGCTCCGGCAGCCGGGCCGCCGCCATTGCGGCGCTGCGGGCCGGGGCCGATGATTACCTGGTTAAGGAGGGGGATTACCTGGAACGGCTGCCCGCGGTTCTGGCCGCGGCCCTGGATCACTACCGGGAGAACGAGGCCCGCTGGCACCGGGCTTTGCGGGTGCTTTACGCCGAACATAACCCGGCCGATATCGAGCGTACCCGCCGCCATCTTGAAACCCATGCCCCCCACATCAGCCTGGATACGGTGGCCAGCGGCCGGCAACTGCTGGCGCTTCTGGTGGGTGATCGGCCAACCTCCCCGCCTTACGATCTGCTGCTGCTCAATTCCCAGCTCCCCGATCTCGATGCCCTGGAGATTGTCAAAACCCTGCGTGATGATCCGGGGTTCGAATTGCCGGTGGTGCTGGTGGGTGAGCGGGGCGACGAGGAGGAGGTGGCCGAGGCTCTGCATCTGGGGGTGACCGATTACCTGATCAAGCAGCCGGGTTATCTTTTCGGCCTGCCCGCCACCCTGGAACAGGCGGTGCGGCTGTTCCAGCTGCTGCGGGAACAGGTGGCCCTGCGGGCCAGCGAGGAGCATTCGCGCCTGCAGGTGGCCGCCCTTGAGGCCAGCCGCGACGGGGTGATGATTACCGATCTGACCCCGGCCATTATTTCGGTCAACCCCGCCTTCAGCGCGATCACCGGTTACAGCGAAGAGGAGGTGGTGGGTAAAAACCCCCGGATTCTGGAGTCCGGCCGCCACGACCGCCCCTTCTTTCAGGCGATGTGGGCCCAGCTCAAACGGCATGGTCATTGGCAGGGGGAGATCTGGAATAGACGTAAAAACGGTGAAATTTATCCCGAGTTGCTCTCGATCAGCACGGTTTATGACGAGCAGAAACAGCCCAGCCACTATGTGGGGGTGAAAACCGATCTTACCCGGCTGCGGCGCAGTGAGGAGCAGTTGCAGCATCTGGCCCACCATGACCCCCTGACAGACTTGCCCAATCGTCTGCTCCTGGAGGCGCGCCTGGAGCACGGCCTGGAGCGGGCCCGGCGCGAACAGACCCGGCTGGCGGTGCTGGTGATCGACCTGGATCGTTTCCGGGTCATCAATGAAAGCCTGGGCCATGCCGTCGGCGACCAGTTGCTGGTGGCGGTTATCGCCCGGCTGGGGGCGCGTCTGCGGGCGGAGGATACCCTGGCCCGCCTGGCCGGGGACGAGTTTGCCATGGTTCTGGAGGCGCTCAAGGATCACCAGGAAGCGGAGCTGATGGCTGGCTGGGTGCAGCAGGCCCTGGCGGCGCCTTTTACCCTGCCGGATGGCGGCGAAATATACATCCAGGCCAGCATCGGGATCAGTATCTATCCCCAGGAGGGTGATTCGGTGGCCGCCCTTCTGGCCGGGGCGGATGCCGCGGTCAGCCAGGCCAAGGAGGCCGGCGGCAACCAGTTTTCCTATGCCACCTCCTCTTTCAACCTTCTGGCCCGCCGTAACCTGGAGCTGGAAACCTCCCTGCGTCGGGCCCTGGAACAGCGAGAGTTTCTCCTCTATTACCAGCCCAAGGTGGCGCTGCGCAGCGGGCGGGTAACCGGGGCCGAGGCCCTGATCCGCTGGCCGCGCCCCGGCCATGGCCTGGTGGGGCCGGGCGATTTTATTTCCGTGGCCGAGCGCAGCGGGATGATCGTCGAGATGGGATCCTGGGTGATCGCCGAGGCCTGCCGCCAGATGGCGGCCTGGCGCGGGGAAGGGTTGGGGGATATCCGGGTGGCGGTAAACGTTTCGGCCCGCCAGTTCCTGGGCGGCGGCCTTGATGAGGTGCTGGAGCGGGCCCTGGCCGAACATCAGGTGCCGTCCGGCCACCTTACCCTGGAGCTGACCGAAAGTATGTTGATGGTCAAGCCCGAGGAAGCGATCGGCCGAATGAAGGAGTTGAAGAAGTTCGGGGTGCAACTGGCCCTGGATGACTTCGGCACCGGCTACTCCAGTTTTTCCAGCCTCAGTCGTTTCCCCATCGATCAACTGAAGATCGACCGCAGCTTCGTCGAGGAGATCACCGATAGCCCCGATGCGGCCACCATCGCGGTGTCGATCATCGCCATGGCCCATCGCATGCGGCTGCGGGTGGTGGCCGAGGGGGTGGAAACCGAGGCCCAGTGCGGCTACCTGCGTCGCAACGGTTGCGACGAGATGCAGGGCTTTCTCTTCAGTAAACCGTTGTCGGCCGGGGAGTTCGCCCAACTGCTGCGGCGGGGCGATTCACTGCCGGTGCCCGATGAGCCTGGTGATCTGCGGACTCTGCTGATTGTCGATGACGAACCCCACGTCCTCTCCGCCCTGCAACGCCTGCTGGTCGACGAGGGTTACCGGGTCCTGGCCGCCGTCGATGCCGGCGAGGGCCTGAGGTTGCTGGCCGAAAACCGGGTCCAGGTGATCATCTCGGATCAGCGGATGCCGGGGATGAGCGGGATTGAGTTTCTCAGCCGGGTTAAGGATATCTACCCCGATACGGTGCGGATGGTGCTCTCCGGTTATGCCGACCTGGAAACGGTGGTGGAGGCGGTCAACGAGGGGGCGTTGTACAAATTTCTCGCCAAACCGTGGAAGAACAAACTGTTGCTGGCCCACATTCAGGATGCCTTTCTCTATCATGAGGCGATTATCAAGCCGCGCTATCAAAGGAATGGCGGTCCGATGGAGGCGGCAACATGAAGCCGCCCGCGATGGGGGAGGGGCGGGATGCGGTTGCTGCCCATGCCGAGCTGCTGGCCCGCTACGACCAGGTCTGGCTGGCCAAGCAGGAGTGGGAATCCATCGTGGATTTCCTTGACGAGATGGTGTTGCTGGTCGACGAGCAGTCCCGGGTGCGCCGCTGCAACCAGGCGTTCTCCTGTTTTCTGGGCAAGCCGTTTGGTGAGATCCATGGTCACCGTTGGCAGGATCTTTTGGGTGAGCGTGGCCTGACGCCGGTGATGGGGCAGCAAAAGGTTGCGGAGTACCGGCATGCCGCCACCGGCCGCTTCTTCCACCGCCGCCTGCTGCCCTTTGTGGCCGATTACGCCGAGCTGAAGGGTTCGGTGATTACTCTGCTGGATGTCACCGAACGGCAGCGGGTCGGCCTGGCTCTGCAGAACAAGAACCGGGAACTGGCCGCCGCCTACGATGAACTCAAGGCCTCCCAGGCCAAGCTGTTGCAGCAGGAGAAACTGGCCTCCATCGGACAACTGGCCGCCGGGGTGGCCCACGAGATCAACAATCCGGTAGGTTTTGTCACCAGCAATCTCGGCTCCATGGTCAAATACCTGAACCGGCTGGGGGAGTTCATCGAGCGGCAGCAGCGGCTGCTGGCCGGGACGGACCCGGCCGGCCGGGAGGCCTCGGAAGGGTTACGCCGGGAGATGAGGATCGACTACATCCTTGAAGACGCCGCCGCTCTGCTCAAGGAATCCCTGGAGGGGGTGGAACGGGTCAAGGTGATCGTCCAGAACCTGAAAAATTTTTCCCGGGTGGACCAGGCCAAATGCGCCATGGTCGATCTCAATAAGTGCCTGGAGGATACCCTTAATATCGTCTGGAACGAGTTGAAGTACAAGGCGGTGGTCCACCGGGATTACGGTGAGCTGCCGCCCACCTGGTGCTATCCCCAGCAGCTCAACCAGGTTTTTATGAACCTGCTGCTCAATGCGGCCCAGGCCATCAACGGCTGCGGGGAGATCAGGGTCGCCACCCGGGAGAAAAAAGGTTCGCTTTTTATCATTATCAGCGACAACGGTTCCGGCATCTCCCCGGAGCATCTGGGCCGGATTTTCGACCCCTTTTTCACCACCAAGGAGGTGGGCCAGGGTACCGGGCTGGGGCTGAGCATCGTTCACGATATCGTGAGTCAGCATGGGGGCGAGATCACGGTGGCCAGTGAACCGGGCCGGGGCACGACCTTCCGGATCCGGCTGCCAATCAGGGCAAAAGAGGATTGGGGGTGTGATGACTGAACCGGACGGCGGTTGCGTACTATTCGTTGATGACGAGGAGAATATCCTCCGGTCCCTGCGCCGGCTCTGCATGGACGAGAGCTTCGCGGTGGAGACCGCCTCCTCCGGGGCGGAGGCGCTGGCGCTGCTGCAGGCGCGTGATGATGTGGCGGTGATCGTTTCCGATCAGCGGATGCCGGAGATGACCGGGGTTGAGATGCTGGAACAGGCCCGGCAGATAGCGCCTCTGGCGGTCAGGATCTTGTTGACCGGGTACGCCGATATCGGGGCGGCCATGGATTCCATTAATCGCAGCGGGGTTTATCGTTACATCACCAAGCCCTGGCAGGATGAGGAGCTGCTCCAAACCGTGCGCGGCGCTTTGCAGCACTACAGCCTGGTCAAGGAAAATGTCCGTCTCAATGCGCTGGTCAAAAAACAGAACGCTGAACTGAAGAGGTGGAACAGTGAGCTTTCGACGATGGTCCAGGAGCAGACCGAGGAGTTGCAGCGCAACTACGATGATCTTAAAAAGCTCAATATTCGCCAGCGCACCAACTTCAAGGCGGTGATCACCGCCATGGCCGGGTTGATGGAGATGCGGGATAAAAGGATGCGCAGCCATGCCCAGAACGTGGCGGAGATCGCCGTGAGGGTCGCCCGGGCCCGGAAGATGAAGGCCTGGGAGCGGGAAAGCCTGGTGGTGGCGGCCCTGCTCCATGATATCGGTAAGATCGGGATGCCGGATGTGATGTTGCTGGTGGATGCCGCCCAGATGGATGCGGCGGAGTTGAACGAGTATCAGAGACACCCCATTCGCGGCCAGGCGGCCCTGGATCGGATCGAGGATTTTCGAGAGGCGGCTGAGATCATCCGCCACCACCACGAGCGCTACGACGGCAGCGGCTTCCCCGACCGGCTGCGCCACCGGCAAATCCCCCTGGCCGCCCGGATCATTGCGATCATCGATTTTGTCGACAAGGAGGTGCGTCGCTACCGGGGCGACAGCGGTATTCCCCTCACTTTCAAAAAAGTGCACGAGGAGGCGGGACGCAGTTTCGATCCCGAACTGATTGCGGTGGTGGAACAGGAGGCGCGGTCCTTTTATCGCCGCCGCCTGCCCAAGGCGGATTTCGTCGAGATGGAACTCCACCCCAGCGATCTGGCCGCCGAGATGACCCTGAGCCGCGATGTTTTCAGCGGCACCGGGATTCTGCTGCTCAGTAAGGGCACCGTTCTCAACGAGACCAGTATCGGCCTGCTGCGCCGTTACTCCCGGCTCGATCCGAGCAAACGCGGGGTTTTCGTCTCCCTCAAGGAGGAGGGGTAGGCAGCCCCGGTCGCCGGCTGGGAGATCAGGCGTTATGGTCGATAACCGACCCGCCCAGTTGCCGGATGCGCTCGTCGATGGCGGCCAGGGCCTTCTCCAGGGTGGGGCGGGAAATTTCCGGCAGCTCGCCTCCCCTTGATCTTTTTGTACTCAACTGGTAGCTTGGCCCGGTTTTGGTTGCCGACCCTTTAACCCGTGTCCGGAAGGTTGCAGGATGATGTCGCTGGAAAAAAAATTTCCCAAGGGGATGGAGCCGTTGGGGCCGGAAGGATTCCGTTTTGCCTGCAATCCCGAGCTGCCCTGTTTCACCCGTTGCTGCCGTAAATTGGAGCTGGTGCTCTACCCCTACGATATTCTGCGCTTAAAGCGGCGACTCAAGATCTCTTCCGAGGAGTTTCTGGAACGTTACGCCGGGGTGGTCCAGGGGCAGAACCCCTTTTTCCCCTCGGTGGTTCTGCGGATGCTGCCCAATCCCGAGTATACCTGCCCCTTTCTCGATCCGGCCGCCGGCTGCACCGTCTATACCGACCGTCCTTCGGCCTGCCGGACCTATCCCCTGGAGCGGGCGGTGGATCGCCGCCCGGAGGCGGGCCGGACCAGGGATTTCTATTTTCTGGTGCGCCACGATTACTGTCAGGGCCATGCCCGGGGCCGGCAATGGCCGGTGAGGGAGTGGCTGGCCGATCAGCAACTGCTGCCTTACAACGCCATGGCCGATCGCTGGGCCGAGCTGGATACCATCTTTGCTGCCAACCCGTGGCGAGGCGAGGGGGCGGCCGGTCCCCGTCAGTTGCTGGCCTTTATGATCTGTTACAATGTGGACCGTTTCCGTGATTACGTCCGTGATCACGATCTCCTGCGGCGCGCGGGCCTGGACAAGGCCCGTCGCCGGGCCATCGCGCTCGACGACGAGGCCCTGCTCACCTTCGGTTTCGACTGGCTGCAAAATCTGCTCACCGGCCGGTGAACAAAAAACCTTCAAGATCACTTCCGTAAAACCGATAAGAGAATCAGGGCCGCCATTGCGGGTGGCGGGTCCGTGGTTTTAAACCTCTTTTATCGCCAAGCGGGAGAATTCTATGTCTGTCGGCAGTATTTCCACTTTGGGTGTAGGGTCCGGTCTGGAGCTGCAAAGCATCCTGGATGACCTGCGCGGAGTGGACGAGAAACAGCGGTTGGCGCCGCTGGAAAGGAATATAACCCGCCTGGAATCCCAGCTGGAAGCCTTCAGCGTGGTCCAGAACAAGCTGCTGGATATGCGCGGACACGCCCGGACGCTGGCCCTGGAAACCACCTATCTCGGTCGCAGCATCAGCAGTTCGGCGACAAACGTACTGACCGCCACGGTCAGCGACGGGGCGGGGGTGCAGTCCAACACCATCGAGGTCGAGCGTCTGGCCACCCGCAGTTCCTGGCAGTCGGCAGGTTTTGCCAGCCGGGATGCCCTGCTGGAGTTTGAGCCCGAGCAGCCGCCTAAATTTGAATATCAGTTCGGGCCGGCGGAACCGCCGGTAACCGTTTCCCTGGAGTTGGAAGAGGGGACCACCCTGGCGCAGTTGGCGGAAAAGATCAACAGCAGCCCGGACAATCCCGGGGTAACCGCATCCATTGTTGACACCGGGGTGCCGGACACTCCCTATCGTCTGGTGCTGCGGGCCAATGAGGTCGGGGAGAACAGCCGGATAACCATTGGTGCGGAATCGGGGGTTACCAACCTCGGTTTCAGCGAGCAGCAGGGGGCCGAAGGGTCCTCGCTCAACGCCCAGATCAGTATCGACGGGATTGTCTACCAGCGCCAGAGCAACACCGTAACCGATATTTTTCCCGGGGTCAGCCTGGAGCTGCAGGCCACCGGCACCTCCACTCTCAGTGTGGCGGCTAAAACCGAGGATATCCGGAACCTGGTGGTTGATCTGGTGGCAGCCTACAACGAGGTGGTCCAGCAGGTGGCCGGTAAGGTCCGCTATGACGAAGAGGCCGGCCAGCCCGGAGTTCTGGCCCGGACCACGGTCCAGAGTTTGCGCTATGAACTGCAGGATCTGATGACCTCGATGATGAAGGGTGACGCTTCCGGCAAGGTGGGCAGCCTTTTCGATCTGGGGATGGAGTTTCAGCGGGACGGCACCATTACCCTGGACACCGTGGTCCTTGATCGGATGCTGGCCGAGGAGGGCGAGGCGGTGCGCTCCTTTTTTCTGGGGGATGCCCAACGGGAAGCCCCCGGTTTCGCCGACCGGCTCAATGATCGGCTGGGGAGCATCGCCAGTTGGGGCGGGGTTCTGGATGCCGAGAAGAATACGGCCCAGGATCGGGTCCGGGATCTGGAGGAGCGGCTGGCCTTGGAAAAGGACCGCCTGGACCGCCGTTACGCCGTTCTGACCCGCCAGTTTGTCGATCTTGATCGTTATATGAGCCAGATGACCAATATGTCCGGTTACCTGGATTCGCAATTTGACAGCCTGAGCAGCCTCATGGGCGGCAAGAAAAAATAAGAATAATCAAGATCAAACAGCAGGGGAGAGAAGCCATGCTTGCACGCAACCGAGTTAATGCCTACCGGCAGAGTGAAATCAGCGCCGCCGTGCATCCGGTGAAGTTGATTCACATGATGTATGAGCGGGTGTTGACTCATCTGAGTTATGCCGAGGAGGCGATTGTCGAGAACAGCCCGCGCAAGCGGGGGGAAAATCTGAGCAAGGCGATCGCTTTGATCTCCGAACTCAACGCGGCGGTAAACCCCAAGGACCAATCCGAGGCCGCCGCTTTTCTGCGCGGGCTGTACGGGGCGATCATGGTGGAGCTGCCCAAAGTTTCGGTCGGCGGTGATGTTAAGGTTCTGCGCCAGGCGGCTCGCTATATCAGTGAACTGAAGAAGGTCTGGGAAGAGACCGCCATGCGGGAAAACGGCCTGCTGAATCGCGGTACCGAGGCGATGCGGCCTTCACCGGAGGCGGCCAAGGCCGCGCCGGTATCGGTTTCGATCTGAGGGGTCGGGAGCGTAAATTATGATGGACGGAGCCGCAAAAGAACTGTTAACCGGGGAGGCCGCGTTGTGGTCGGCCATCGATCGTTATGCGGCCATGCAGGATGAACACCTGGTTGCTCTGCGTCGGGGCAGTCTGCAGGGGGTGATGCAGTGGCAGGTCGAAAGGGAACGGGCCTTCAGTGGCCTGCGCAAGGTCTTGGATAGCTTTGGCGATCTTGGCGCCTTGGCGGATCGTACGTTCGCCCAGCGCTTGAGTGAACGGATCGGGATGCTGTTGGCCACGGAAAACCGTTTGCATAAAGCGGTGCGGGACGGCCGGAAAAGTATCAGGGAGCAGCAGATCGCTCTGCGCAAGGGGCGCAACGTGGTGCGCCGGCTGCGGGTGCAGCCGGAAACCGGTGCGGGACCAAGGTTTGTCAGCAGTATGGCTTAGAGTCGGCCGTCGCGATCCGGGGGCTTGCCCGCAGCAGGTCGCGCTAATAGAGGTGTGAGGAGGACAAAATCGTGGATGTGAATTTGCACAATGAGGTCAGGGGTTATGGTCTGCCGTCAGCCACGGCGGTGGAGAGGGAGGAGAAGAATCGCCCGCCGGTGACCCCGGTGGCCGACAGCACTGCTTCCGCCCGGAACAAGCCCGATGATCGGTCGCGTTTCGACCGGGCGGCCCAGGAACCGGCGAAGAAGGTCTCCCCGGACGAAGCTGAAGAGATTGCCAGGGAGATGCAGAATCGTTTGGATTCCATCGGCAATACCCGGCTGCTCTTCGCCCTGCATCGGGATCCGGAGGCGGTGGTGGTGCAGATCACCGATCGGCAAAGCGGCGATATCATCCGGCAGTTTCCGGCCGAGGAGACCCTGGCCCTGCGTCAGAAGTTGAACGAACTGGTCGGGATGCTGTTTGACGGGAAGGCGTGAGCGTTGGCGCCGGGTTTCCCGTCGCAGCCAGTCACCGATCTCCGGGTTTTAATTTTTTCTTTTTAAGCCGACCCGTCGACCGGCTCCCGGCCCGTTTTATCTGGGCGGGAGTCAGGGGCGGTCTTCGTTTGGGTGCTGTTCTCTGTTTATCATCCTGAATCTTCGCAATAAATCTTCCTTTCTTCTCTCTCCTTGCTCCCTCCGTGTTTTTCCCTTGACAAGTTTCCGGTCCTTTCGTATAGGTAGGCGTTATCGAAAAAAAAATGAATCCTCGTTCAATTTTTTTGGCGCGTCTTGCGTTTCCTTAACTTATCTGTTCAATCCAACAACGAACAAAGGAGAAAAGGTATGTCTAATCTGGTAGCCCCCCATGGTGGCAAAGGTCTGGTTTGTTGCAAGCTTCATGGCAGCGAACTGGTTGCGGAGCAGGAAAAGGCCAAGGGCCTGAAGAAGATTAATATCAGTGCCCGGGCCAAGGGCGACCTGATCATGATGGGTATCGGCGGCTTCAGCCCGCTGAACGGTTTCATGGGCAAGGCCGACTGGAAGGGTGTCTGCGAGAACTTCACCATGGCCGACGGCACCTTCTGGCCGTTGCCCATCACCATGGATGTTTCCAAGGCCGATGCCGATGGAATCAAGGTTGGTGACGAGATCGCCCTCGAGCGTGATGGTGTTATCTACGCCACCATGAAGGTCAGCGAAAAGTTCGAGATGAGCGACGCCGACAAGAAGTGGGAGTGTGAGAAGGTTTTCAAGGGCGAGGGCGAGGAATCCGCCGACGACAAGTTCTGGAAGATCGCCCTGGAAGACCATCCCGGTGTTCAGATGGTAATGAACCAGAAGGAAGTCAACCTGGCCGGCCCGGTCAAGGTTCTTTCCGAAGGCGAGTACCCCGACCAGTACAAGGGAGTTTACCTGACCCCGGCCGAGACCCGCGCCATGTTTGAGGAGCGTGGTTGGAAGGAGGTTGCCGCTCTGCAGTTGCGTAACCCCATGCATCGTTCCCACGAATTCCTGGCCAAAATCGCCATCGAGGTTTGCGACGGCGTGCTGATCCACTCCCTGATCGGTAACCTCAAGCCCGGGGACATCCCCGCCGATGTTCGGGTTAAGGCCATCGATTGCCTGGTCGAGAACTACTTCGTGAAAGACAACGTCATCCAGGCCGGTTATCCCCTGGATATGCGCTACGCCGGTCCCCGCGAGGCCCTGCTGCATGCCACCTTCCGCCAGAACTACGGAGTCACCAAGATGATCATCGGTCGTGACCATGCCGGGGTTGGCGACTTCTACGGTCTCTTCGAGGCCCAGGAGATTTTCGAGCGTATCCCCCAGCCGGCGGATGATGCCAAACGTCTGCTCTGCACCCCGCTGAAGATCGACTGGACCTTCTACTGCCATAAGTGCGACGGCATGGCCTCCCTGCGCACCTGCCCGCACAGCAAGGAAGACCGGGTAATCCTTTCCGGCACCAAGCTGCGCAAGGCCCTCTCCGAGGGTGCCGAGATTGTCGATCACTTTGGCCGTGACGAAGTTCTCGTGATTCTGAAAGAGTACTACCAGGGCCTGACCGAGAAGGTTGAGGTCAAGATGCAGGGCGCTGCTTCCGGTAGCAAGATGTAATAAGCGTTCAGCAGCACCACTTTATTTTTGTGGGTAATATAAGCGGAAAGGTGCTATTGGTGCCTTTCCGCTTTTTTTGTCGGCAATTCCGCCGACCAAGAACAGCAATCGGTTCGGGTTGGGATATTTCAAAGAGGGAAGGGGTGGACTGATGGGGGAGACGGGGATGGAGAGAGAGCAACGCCGGGTGGTGGTGGGGCTGGGAGATCGGGCCTAC
>JBLRWU010000005.1:0-38910 GCA_047921155.1 Desulfurivibrio sp. | reverse complement strand
GATCGCGCCGCAGATATTCGCCATCTTCGGCCCCGCCGGGAAAACGGGGCTCCTGATCGGCATCCAGCCAGTCGGAAACCGCCTGCTCCAGCTCCACATCCAGACCGCAGCCAGCCAAGAGGCGCCGGAACTGCAAGCGGGCCTGCTCCAGGGGGCCCTCGGCGGCCAGGACCAGATTGTTGACATTGAACAGGCCCTGGAGATCATCCATCCGCCCGCTGAGCTGACCGCCCTCCACCGGGATCGGCGGAATGCTCCGCCCCAGGTATTCATGCTCCTCCCCGGGTCCGGCCCGGCCCAGCAGCAGCGCCGTCCACTCCTCCACCCCCAGGGCGTAAAGATACGCCTGATCGCCATGGAAGATATTGCCGCTGCGCCGAATATCAAGCTGCTGGGAGAAGATCATCGCCGCCGCCAGGGTGGTGACCAAGGCTGCGGCCAGCAGGGCGGCGATCAGGGCCGCCCCACGCTGGTTGCTCACCGGTAATCCGGTTAACCGGCCCCGGCTCATAACCCCGCCCCCGCCAAGGGTAGCAAACGGCGCAAGCGGCCCCAGTCTTCCAGCTCCAACAGGAGTTCCACCGCCACCGGCAGGCGATCATCGGGACCGGGTTCCTCCCCGGGAGCGGTCGGAGACGGGGGGGGCCAACCGGCGTGCCACGCCCCCTGCTGGTCGAGGAAGCGAACCTCAAAGTGCTCCACCTGGTCCAGCACCGGCTGGCGGAAGGTGGTCAGCCCCGGCCCCCGGTCGAGGACCGGCCAGCTTTCCCGGAACAACTCCCCGTCGTCGAGCAGATAGCGCAGCCGCTGCAAGCCGCTGCCGCTCCGCTGGGGATCGAAACCCCGATGGCCGCCCCTGGTGAACTCCAGTCCGGCCGCCGCCAGCATCCCGTAAACCATGGCCGGCTGGTAACGGCCATGCTCATCGCGAATTCCCCGGTCGCGGGCCTGCTGAATATCCAGGGCCAGGCGGGAGACGGCCATCTGCACCGCCGCCAGCCGTTCGCCCGCCAACCTGGTCTGTTCGCGGCTGTCGATCATCGCCCCCAGGCTGCTGAAGGTGAGCAGCGACAGCACCGCAAAGAGGGCCAGGGCCACCAGCAGCTCCAGCAGGGTAAACCCGCGACGGTTCATTACCTTCTCCGAAAGAGGGTGATAACGGCCACCGGCTCGCCGCGGCTCCCTTCGGACCAGACCTCAATCTCCACCCGCCGGATCCCCGCTTCCGGAGTATCGTGGACACTGAAACTCCAGGGCCACTGGGCATCGGCCATCAGGGCGGTGCCACTGCTCTCTCCCCCTTCCCAGTCAGCCGGAGCCAGCGCGATCTCGGCGGCCTTGTTCATCGCCACCCAATGGGCAAAACTCTGCTGCTTGAGATAGTGGATATTGCCGATCGCATTGCCCGAGGCCTTGACCGCGCTGATCGCCACGACACTCAGGACCAGCAGGGCGATGATGATCTCCATCAGGGTAAAACCGCGCGTGTTCATCTTACCAGTTGATTGAGTTCAAAGATCGGCAGCAGAATGGCCAGGACGATGGTGAGGATGATCCCGCCCATCACCACAATCATCACCGGCTCAAACAGCCCCATGGCCGCCGAGATCACCGTTTCCGTTTCCCGCTCCTGGGTGAGGGCGGCCCGGTCCAGCATCTGTTCCAGATTGGAGCTGGCCTCGCCGCTGGCGATCAGGTGGATGGTCAGGGGAGGAAAGTAGCCCTCGGCGGCCATCGCCTTGTTGATGCTGCCCCCCTCCCGCACCTTGGCCCGAACCCGGTCCAGGGCCTCCCGCAGGGCCAGATTGCCCACCACCCGGGCGGAGATTTTCAGCCCCTCCAGAACCGGCACCCCGCTGGCGATCAGGATGCTGAAGGAGCGGGCAAAGCGCGCCGCCTCCAGGGTGCGGGTAAAGCGGCCGATCAAGGGCATTTTGAGCAGTCGACGATGAACTCGGAGACGAATTTTTTCCCGTTTCATCAGGGAATTACCCAGCAGCAGCAGGGCCACCCCCCCCAGCAGCAGGAGAAAGCCGCGCTGCTGGAGAAACTCGCTGGTGGCGATCAGCCCGCGGGTCAGCGGGGGCAGGTTCTGGCCGATATGCTCGAAAACTTCCACCACCTGGGGAACCACATGGACCAGCAGAGCGGTGATCACCGCCCCCGCCACCAGGGTAAGCAACACCGGGTAGAGCAGGGCCAGAAAAACCTTTTGCTGGAGCTGCTGCCGGGCCTCGGTATAGTCGGCCAGCCGCTCCAGGACCACGTCGAGATGACCGGCCTGTTCGCCGGCGGCCAGGGTAGCCCGGTAGAGTTCGGGAAAGGCGCCGGGAAACTCGGCCAAAGCCTGGTCCACGGCAAAACCTTCCAGAATGCGGGAGCGCACCGCCATCAGCACACTTTTCAGGCGGGGTTTTTCCGACTGCTCGGCCACGGCCCCCAGGGCCTCCTCCAGGACGATGCCGGAGCGAACCAGGGTGGCCAGCTGCCGGGTGATCACCGCCAAATCCCCCGCCTGGATCCGGCCGCCGAACAACCGCCGCCGCACCGAAGGCTTACCCTGCTCCTCGGCCACCGCGTTGACCGCCAGCGGCATCAACCCCTTCTCCCGGAGTTGCTGGCGGACCTGCCGGGGAGTATCGCCCTCCAGGACTCCCTTACGACTCTTGCCGGCAGCATCCACCGCCCTGTACTCAAAGGCGCCCATCAATCCTCCTGGGTGACCCGGAGAACTTCGGAAACGGTGGTGTCACCGGCCCGGACCCGCCGCCAACCATCCTGGCGGATGCCGGGGGTTCTGGTCCGGACGTAACTTTCGATCTCGTGCTGGCCGGCCTTGTTGTGGATCATCTCCTGGAGATGATCATCGGAGGCGATCAGCTCATAAATTCCGGTCCGACCGGCATAGCCCTGGTGGTGGCAACGTTCGCAACCCGCCGCCCGGTAGATGGTGGGGGGGGCGGCCATCTCGGTATCGCTGGGCCTGAAGCCCAGATCGGCCAGTTCGGCCGCCGTGGGCCGATAGGGCTCCCGGCAGTGGGGACAGAGTACCCGAACCAGCCGCTGGGCCAGCACCCCCACCAGGGTGCTGGAGAGTAGAAAGGGCTCGATCCCCATATCCCGCAGGCGGGTAACCGCGCCCACCGCGGTGTTGGTGTGGAGGGTGGAGACCACCAGATGACCGGTGAGACTGGCCTGGACCGCAATCTCCGCCGTTTCCAGGTCGCGGATCTCGCCGACCATCACCACGTCGGGATCCTGGCGCAGGATGGCCCGCAGGCCCCGGGCAAAGGTCATCTGGACCTTGGTGTTGACCTGGGTCTGGCCAATGCCGTCGAGATAGTACTCGATGGGGTCCTCAACGGTCATGATATTGCGGATGCTTTCATTGAGCCGGGTCAGGACGGCGTACAGGGTGGTGGTTTTGCCGCTGCCGGTGGGGCCGGTGACCAGCAGGATCCCGTTGGGGCGGTGGATCAGCTTGTCCATCAGGGCCATGGTGGCCGGGTCCATCCCCAACTGCTCCAGGTCGAGCCGGCCGGCCTGCTTGTCCAGCAGCCGCAGCACCACCCGTTCGCCGTAACCCGAGGGGATCGTGGAAACCCGGACATCCACCGGCCGGCCCGCGATCTTCAGCGAGATCCGGCCGTCCTGGGGCAGCCGTTTCTCGGCAATATCCAGCCGGGCCATCACCTTGAGCCGGGAGATCACCAGGGGGGCCACCAGCCGGCTGGGCTGCATCACCTCCTTGAGGATCCCGTCCACCCGGATCCTTACTCGCAGGCGATCCTCAAAGGGTTCGATATGGATATCGGAGGCGTTCTCCTTGACCGCCTGGGTGAGCAGACCGTTGATCAGCCGGATGATCGGGGCGTCATCCTGGCTCTCCAGCAGATCCTCCGGTTCGGAGAGCTGCTGGGCGATGGAATCAAGATCGAACTCATCCCCAAAATCCTGGACCATCTGCAGGTTCTCGTCGGAGCCGCCCTCGTAAGTCTGCTGGAGCAGGCTCTCATAACGCTCCCTGGCGACCACCTCCACCTTGAGGGGCAGGCCGAGGAAACGGCGCAGTTCGGCCAGGGAGCCGGGGGTAACCCCGGGGCGGGCCACCACCCGGGCCGCGCCCTGTTCGTAGCCGGCGACCAGGATTCCGTGCCGTTTGGCAAAGGAAAATGAGGGGTGCTTGCTGATGGTTGACTCGGTCAAGGGCGTTGTTTCATCTCGTTATTGTTGCGGAGGTTGCTGGGAGTGCTGGCCTTCAAAAAGCTCGAACTCCGGCAGCACCGGCTGGCTCTCCCCGGGCATCAGCTTGACTCCTTTCTGGTCGCGCTCGAGCTGATGACCACGAATAAGGTCGTATTTATCCAGGGAAACCTGACCGCTCTGGAGCTGATCCCGCAAAATCACCGGCCGCAGGAAGACCATCAGGTTGCGTTTGACCATCACGCTGCTGGTGTAGCGGAACAGGGCGCCCAGCAGGGGGATGTCGCCCAGCAGCGGCACCTTGTATACCGTCTCCATGAGATCATCGCTGATCAACCCCCCCAGCACCAGGACCTTACCGTCCTCCACCAGGACGCTGGTGGTGATACTCCGGGTGTTGGTGGTCGGCCCGGCCGGATTATCCTTGGCCACGCTTGACACCTCCTGCACGATATCCAGGCGGATAATATCACCCTCGTTGACCTGGGGCTTGACCCGCAGCTTGATCCCCACATCGCGGCGCTCAATGGTCTGAAAGGGGTTGACCGAGCCGGCACCGGCCCCGGTCTGGGTGTAGCTGCCGGTGATAAAGGGCACATTCTGGCCGACCATGATCTCCGCCTCATGGTTGTCCAGGGTGACCAGGCTGGGGGTGGAGAGAATGTTGGTGTCACCATCGGTGGCCAGGGCGTTGACCAGGGCTCCGAGATTGAAGAATTCGGTACCGAGAATCTCGGTGGTGCCGCCGATTATTCCGAGGTTGAAGCCGGCCAGATTGGCCAGGGCGGCCGGGTCCTGGGCGACAATACTGCCGATTCCCAACCTGGATTCCGGAAACAGGGTGCCGCCGACGACTCCGGTACTGCCCACCTCTCCGCCACCAAGCCATTGAATCCCCAGGTCTCGCTCTTTACGGGTGGAAACCTCGGCGATCACCGCCTCGATCATCAACTGCACCCGGCGGATATCAAGCTGACGAACCACCGCCTGCAAGGCCTGGATGGCCACGGGAGGGCCGGTCATGATCAGGGCGTTGGTCCCCTCGTCGGCCTGAATATTGACATCACTGCGCTGCTGGGTGGTGCGGCGGGGGGACGCCTGGCCATCGGATCTGGCCTGGCCTTCCGGCAACTCGATCCCGCTCAGGATCGGCATCAGATCCTTGGCGTTGGCGTAACGGAGAAAAACCACCTGGGTATCACCATCCTTGGCCAGGGGGGTGTCAAGGTGGATGATCATCGCCTTGGCCCGCAACAGATGATGCTCGTCCCCCTGCATCAGGATGCTGTTGGTGCGACCGTCGGCCGCCATCCGCAACTGATCGGCGGAGAGCCGACCGGAACCGATCTCCAACCCGGTGATCACCGCCACCACCTCACGGGCATCGGCATATTCCAGGCGGATTACCTCCAGCTCGCCGCCGGATTCCTGATCCAGGCGGCGGACAATCCGCAGCAGCCGCTCCACGTTGCCGGCCCGCTCGGTGATAATCAGGGAGTTACCCTCCTTAACCGCCAGGGCGGACATCTGCCCGGCCCGGGTGTTGAGCAGGGGGCGCAGGATCGGCACCAGTTTGTCGGCCTGGAGATTTTGCAGCTTGTGGATCCGGGTGATTATTCGATCCTCGGGCAGGTCCAAAGCTCGATCGCCGTCGGCGGTGATCACCAGATCCTGGCCGGCCTTGGCCAGGGGGATGATCTTGGTCACATTCCCGGTCTCGACGGCGGCAAAATCATGGACCTGGAGGATGGAGAGAAAAACCGCGTAAACCTCGTCGGACCGCAGAGGCTGAGAGGAGATGATGGTAACGTTGCCCTTGACGGCAGGGTCGACGATAAAGGTCCTGCCGGTGATACGGGCCACCGAGTTGACCACCGATTCGATATCGGCGTCCTTGAAATTGAGGGTGATGGTTTCGGCCCGGACCAGGGTGGCCGGCCACAACAGACCGAGTACCAGCAATAATGAAAAAACTTTTCCGATGGACATTATCCTGAAACCTGCTGAATTTTATGAGTCATACCGGCAACCCTTTACCTGATCGCAATGTTGATCTGCTGTGGCGCCCCGGCGCGTTCGAAAACCAGACGGATATCCCGGGCACTTCGCAACTGCTCGAAGGCAACCATCGCCGCCCCGGCGTCGGTGAGTGGGATGCCGTTGATCTCGTAGAGAATATCGCCCGGCTGCAAGCCGAGATTGTTTAAAAACTCACTACCCTGCTGGGCCACCAGGCGGAAGCCGTGTCGTCCCCCCTCCGGGTTGTGGATATGCACCTCGACCTGGCGGGCCAAATCCGGCAGATTGGCCAGGGTCTGCTCCACATAGCGACGGCTGAGCTGCCGCTGATCACCGGCGGGAGCCGACCGACCCGCCGCCGGAGCGGAAGCGGCGCGGGGAGTGGCGCCCTCCTCCCGACTCTCCAGGTACAAAGTTTCCAGCTTGCCGGCCCGGCGCAGAATCACCCGGTCGACAAAGATCGCTTCAATGGTGGCGTTGCCGGGCACCTGGTCCCCGATCCCGTAAACCCCATCCCCGCCCCGGCGGCCCTTTTCAGCGATCACCGCCAGGCCGCGTTCGCCGTTGGAAGTGGCCACCAGGCCCTTCAGGAGCAAACTCAGGGTGGTTTCCGGCGCCTCGATCATGGCCGTGGCCGAGGCCTGGGGTTGTTGGGGTTGGGCCTGGCCGAAAAGGTGGAGGGCCGCCAGTTGCTCCCCCATGGCGGCGGCTTCGGCCACGGACCCTTGGGGTTTCCCCCCGCCGGCCGCCCCGGGCCGCAAAGGAGCGCCGACGCTTTCCGGGGGAACCGCCAATGAGGGGGTAAGCAGATCCCAGGTAAGACGTGCGGAGGCCTGGGAAAGAAGGATGATCAGCAGCAGCAGACAGGCGACGCGGACCCGGCCGGGGAGACGCTCGTCGGCCAGCAAATGCCGCCAGCGATCAGGGGAGGGTCCGGCCAGGGCCGTCCGCAAGCCCGGTGGCGCCATGCGCTCCGGCAGCTCCCGCAACCACGCTGTGGATATAATCTTCACTTTGGTCGACAGTTCCAACTGGCTGATATTTTCCAACAATTATTTGCAAAACAAAGCCCATACACTAGCAGACCCCGGATTGATCAGCAATAAAAGATTTTCTCAGGGCGGGGACTCCCGCCGGCGCAGCTCGGCCCGCACCTCGTTCCAACGATCCCGCAACAGCTCCAGCCGTTTTTCCGTCGCCGGGCCCGCCAGCAGGCCGGCCCCCCGCCGGGCCCTGGTCTCCTGCACCAGTTGGTCGCTAAGCTGCCGATAATAGAGTTGCAGTTGCTCGACACTCTCCCCCCGATAATCCCTTTGCAACAGCAGTTCGGTCTGCCGTCCCGGACCGGGAGCACAGGCCGATAACAGCCCCAAAACAACCAGCAGCAGGCCGATCAGCCGGCAGGATCTACTCCTCACGAAACTTTTCCGCCAGTTGAATCACCGCCATGGCGTAGCGGTAGGAGTTGTTCCAATGGGTGATCGCCTGAAAATTGGGGTAGGCCGCCAGGTAACGCCAACCACCATCCTCCTGCTCCAAACCTACAATCCGCAGGGGTTTGTCCCCCGCCACCGGAGGCAAGGCAACCCCTTGGAGCGCCTCGATCTCTGCCCGGGGCAGGAGCCCGGCGCGGGCGGCCAACCGGGCCTCCTCCAGGCGGGGATCGGCCAACCGGTCCCCCAGCTCGGCGTACAACGGAGCCCCCGGGCGCCAGCCGAAATGGCGCAGGTAGTTGGCAATACTGGCCAGCACATCGGGCACCGATCCCTGGATATCCCGGCGGCCGCTGCCATCAAAGTCCACCGCGTAGGCCCGGAAACTGGAGGGGATGAACTGGGCCTGACCGAAGGCTCCGCCGTAGGAGCCCCGCACGGTGCGGGGGTCGATCCCGTTCTCCCGGGCCAGCAGCAGCAGTTCGATCAGCTGTTGCCGGTAAAAGTCACGGCGGCGGGGGTAGGCATCGAAGATGGTGTTCATGGTCCGGAAAATATTGAAAGCCCCCTCGGTGGAGCCGTAGTTGCTCTCAACCCCCCAGATGGCCACGATTATCTCCCGTTCCACCCCGAACTCCGCCTCGACCCGATCCAGCAGTTCCCGGTGCCGGGCCAGCAGCACCCGGCCGTTGCCGACATTCCACCAGGTGAGCAGGCGAGGGGCATAACGATGGTAGGGCTGAGCTTCCCACTGGGCGTCCATCAGTTCCAGCACCCGCTGGTTGATGGTCAGGCCGGCGAAAAGCTCCTCCAGTTCCAGGCGGTCGAAACCGTGCTCCTCCTCCAGTTCCCGCAACAATTCCCGATAGCGGATCGAATCCGGATTGATGGGCTGCTCAGCCGGCCCCGGATCAGCAGGGCGCTGCCGTTCCGACCCTGCCGCCGCCGGCGGCAGGATAAGCAGGAGCAGGAAGAGCAGGGACAGCAGCGGTCGCATGTAGCAGGTGGTCATCTTCATGGGGTAAATGCTGCCCCAAAGGCGGCGAGAAAACGCTCCTGCTGGCCAACCGGCAGGGCGTTGATCCCGGCGGCGGCGGCCCGGCCTCCCCCGCTGGCAAACTGCCGGCACAGGGTATCGGCTCCGGCGGGCCGGTTCAGGGGAGCCCGCACACTGACCAGCAGGCGCGCCTCCCCCTGCTCCACCAGCAGGGCATGGGCCAACTCCGGGCGGGCGCGGGCCAGCTCATTGGCAAACACTCCGGCAACCCTGCGGGCCCAAGGTTGATCCGGCAACCGGAAAACCCGGCCGGCGGGGCTTTCGTGGAGGGGAGTCACGAGCCGGGCCCGTTCCAGATCTTGGGCAAAACCCTCCCGCAGAGCGGCAAGATGGGGCGAAGAGCGGTGAAACTCCAGGGGATCGGCAAACTCTCGCACCGCCCGATAGAGTTCGGCCGGATCAAAGTGGAGATCGGCAAGCTGGGCGCCGTAACCATTGTAGTTGAGTAACTCTCCCACCTCCCGCAGCCCCTGCAGATCGGCCTCGGTCAGGGCCAGAGCAGCGGCGGCCCGCCGGGCCGGAGCATGGAGATTATCGCCAAAGGCCCCGACCACCGCCCAGGCCCGAAAGCGTCCGTTCAACAAACCATCGATAATCAGCGAGGTACAAAGTTCCGGGTCGGGGTCGATATGAAACTCCCAACCCGCAATTCCGGGAATCTGCCCGGCGTAATGGTGGTCGATGTAAATCCCCCGGCAGCCGGCCGGCAGAGCCAGCAGCGCCGCCCGGTTACGATCCAGGGAGAGATCGAGGACGGTGATGACACTCCGGGCCAGCTCCGGGCCGCAACCCAACCGGGCCAGCAACCCGTTATCGCGCTTGACCCCGGTCACCAGCTCCGCCTCCGGCCGGGGCCGGGACAGACGCAACTGGTGCAGAGCGCAGATCCCGTCGGCATCGCCATTGAAAATATCCAGGTAGCGCATCCCGCTCAGATCCCCTTTTTCTTGCCCCGCAGAAATTGGCCGATGGTGTCCAGGGTGAAGATTATCATCACACTCTTTTCATCGAGATAGCGGCGCAACTCCAGCTCCACCGCCCAGCAGTGGGGCTGGTAACGCAGGCCGATGGCGGCCTCGGCGATATGGTCGGCGCTCAGCGACTGGTTGAGCAGGCCGTAGAGGCCGACGGTGGCGGTCAGGGGAGTGTCGAAATTGGCGACGATGTCTTCCATCTCCTCCCCGCGGGTGGTGTAGAAATAGGGTTCGATCATCCGTCCATACTTCAGGTAGCGATAGTTGATGGCAAAAGAACCTCCCCGGGCCGGGCGATAGCCCCCTCTCAGCTCGTAACGGGTGACCCCGAGGCCGTAAACGCTGAGATTGGTCTGGTAGCGCAGGCTGAGGTTGGTTAAAGGATCGGCTCGCAGCTCGAAACGGAGGTCGGAAAACTCACGCCCGGTTTCGTCGGGCCCCAGGTTCTCCCGCCAGCTCTCCCGCAGATTGTAGGTCTGGGCGACCTGGAAATAGCCCAGGGAACGGGAATGGAAATCCCCCCCCGCTTTCCCGGCGGCGGGCCTGATCCCGGCCAACTCAAAATAGTTGTTCAACTCGTAGGTCAGCCAGTTCTTCCGCTCCAGGCGATCCACGGCGTCCAGCAAGGGCAACTTATCCTCATCGGTACGATTGACATAGGTGTAGATCAGGTTGGGCCGGACCATATGCTCCAGCCAGCGGCGCTGGTAACCCGCCGTCTCCGGCCGTGGGTCCCGGCGGGGGGCGAGGTCGAAATCGCGGACCAGGGTGGTGGCCAGGTTGGCTTTCAGGTCGACGGCGCTGCGATCCTGATAACGCTCATGGGCCCAGTGATGATCATCGCCGTGTTCGGTCACCTGGTACATGGTCTGGCGCACCCCGGTGGTTACCCGGCCCTCGAGCCAGCCCCGGGCCCGGGGCATGGGGGTGACCAGTTGCGGGTGCAGATCAAGACGGTGGGCGGCAATGCCCCGACTCCGCCAGTAATGGATATACTCGCTTTTCCAGGCCAGGCTGGAAAAACGCTGCCGCAAAGGAGTGCGGGCGGCCAAGTTAAGCCGGGGCAACGATTGCAGCGGGCTGATCGCCGGCTTCCGGTGCCGGGTATCCTGCTGCAGCCGCAACTCCCCGGTCAGCGCCATCTTGTCGCGGGTCTTGCCCAACTGCAAAACCGACTGGCGGGTGGTCAGCGATGGCTCCAGCAGATCACGGCCGAACTTTTCGTTAAACTCCACCTCCAGGGCGGAGTAGCCCAGGGAGCCGGAGTCAAACTCCTGGATAAAATCCTGGTCGGAGACCAGATCCAGGTCCAGGCGCCCCCGCAGGTTGGCCCCGAAATCATGGTCCGCCTTGCCCCGCACCCAGTAGCGGTTGGTGGTACTCCGCCACAGGCCGTCGCTTTTGAAATCGTAGGTTTCGTCATCCACCGTGCGATCCTTGAGAAAACTGGCCACCAGCATCCCACGGGAGGCGGGACCGGCGGCGTAACGGAACTCGGTCCCGGCCAACAGCCCCCGGTGCTCAAGGTAGCGGGGATGAAGGGTGAGATCGGCGCTGGGGGAGAGATTGACAAAATAGGGCAGGTTGACCCCCAGGCCGTCGCGGCGGGAGTGGGACCATTCCGGAAAGAGAAAGCCGCTCTGCCGTTTGGTGTTGGCCGGCAGCAGCAGATAGGGAAAGTAGGCCGTCGGTAGCTCCCGGACCCGGAAGGCGGCGTGGTGGAGATGGGCCATCCCCTCCAGGGTGATCTTGGCCCGCTTGCTGGTCAGCGACCAGGCCGGGGGGCACTCTTCATCGGGATGACAGGCAGAAAGCCAGGCATCCCGCAGATTGTAGGTGAGCTCCCCGGTTTTTTCGATGACCCCGCCCTTGATATAAAGTCCGCTGGCGGGCAGAAAAATGGTGGCGGCGGTCAGGATCCCGGTTTCCCGGGCCAGGGAGAGGGAAACCCCGGCGGCCTCCACCTCTTCGTCGGGGGATTCGAGCCTGACCCGACCATGGGCCTCCACCCGCTCCTGATCCGGGTAGTAGCTCATCCGGTCGGCCTTGATTACCAGCGCCCCTCCCGCCGCCGCCGATCGGGAGAGGATTACGTCACCTTCGGCGACAACCAGCCGACCCTCCGGCTCCTGCCGGTGGGTCAAGCGGTCGGCGCTGAGCTCCCACTGCGGCTCCCCCTGAGCCCAGGACCGGGAAACGCCGAATATCGTGGTCAAGAGCAACAAAAGGCCCAGGCAGCATTTACGGCGCAACGGTTACTCCAGGACCGCGCCGGTGCTGCCGGAGGTCACCATTCTGGCGTAGCGGGCGGCGTACCCGGTGGTGATTTTGGCCGCCGGCGGCGTCCAGCGGGCCCGGCGCTGCTCCAGCTCGGCAGCCTCCACCCGCAACTCCATAAGATGGTTGGGGATATCGATCACGATCTCATCGCCCTCGGCCACCAGGGCGATGGGGCCACCCTCGGCCGCTTCCGGCGAGACATGGCCGATACAGGCCCCCTGGGTGCCGCCGGAAAAACGGCCGTCGGTGATCAGGGCCACGCTTTTGCCCAGGCCCATGCCGATGATGGCGGCGGTGGGGGAGAGCATCTCGGGCATCCCCGGACCGCCCTTGGGGCCGCAGTAGCGGATCACCACCACGTCGCCGGCCTTGATCTTACCGTCCAGAATCGCCGCGTGGGCCTCGGCTTCGCCGTCGAAGACCCGGGCCGGACCACGATGGGTCAGCATCTCTTCAGCCACCGCCGACTGTTTGACCACCGCCCCGTCCGGGGCCAGGTTGCCGTAAAGCACCGCAATCCCTCCCACCTTATGGTAAGGATTGCTCACCGGCCGGATCACCTCGGCATCGTAGCTCCTGACCCCGTCGAGATTCTCCCGCAGGGTTTTACCGGTGGCGGTGATCACCTCCAGGTTGAGTCCCGCTTCACTTTTGCACAGCTCATGCATCACCGCCGCCACCCCACCGGCTTCGTCCAGCTGTTGCAGGCTGTGGGGACCGCCGGGGATCAAACTGCAAAGGTGGGGAGCCCTGGCGCTGACCTCGTTGAAGGAGGCGAGGGGCAGATCCACTCCGGCCTCACGGGCAATGGCCGGAACATGGAGGACGGTGTTGGTGGAGCAGCCCAGGGCCATATCCACCGCCATGGCGTTTTCAAAGGCCGCCGGGGTGGCAATATCCCGGGGCCGGATATTCTCAGCCAGCAGATTCATCACCGCCATCCCGGCGTGTTTGGCCAGCCGGGTCCGGGCTGCGGCCACCGCCGGAATGGTGCCGTTGCCGGGCAGGGCCAGACCGATCGCCTCGGCCAGGCAGTTCATCGAATTGGCGGTGAACATCCCGGCGCAGGAGCCGCAGCCGGGGCAGGCCCGATCCTCCAGCTCGTGCAGCTCCTCCATGCTCATGGTGTCGGCCCGCACCTTACCCACCCCCTCGAAGACGCTGACCAGGTGGACATCCTTACCCCGGAAGCGGCCGGTGAGCATCGGCCCGCCGCTGACCATCAGAGCCGGGATGTTGACCCGCAGCATCGCCATCAGCATCCCGGGGGTGACCTTGTCGCAGTTGGGCACCATCACCAGGGCGTCAAAGGGGTGAGCCATGGCCATAATCTCCACCGAATCGGCGATGATCTCCCGGCTGGCCAGGGAATATTTCATCCCGGCGTGGTTCATGGCCAGGCCGTCGCAAACTCCGATGGTGGCGAAGGCGATGGGGGTGCCACCGGCCATTCTTACCCCATCCTTGACCGCCGCCACAATCCGGTCCAGATGGATATGGCCGGGGATAATCTCGTTATGGGCATGGGCGATTCCCACCAGGGGGCGGGTGATCTCCTCGTCGGTATAACCCATGGCCTTAAGCAGCGACCGGTGGGGGGCGCGTTCCAATCCTTTTCGCAGGGCGTCACTTCGCATCTTCATTGATCCTCATTAGTGTTGGTCTGGTGATACCATGGAATCTACGCAACGGAGTAAGTGCTGTCAAGCGGTAACCCCCCGGCGGTTCTCTCCCATTCCGTTGAGAATAGACTTGCCAATTCCGGCCGGTAGCTGTAAGTTTCGGTATTTCAAAGTCATCCAAAAAGAACAGGTTATCAAAACCCTATGAATCATATCTTCGGCCCGGTCAACTCCCGCCGGCTCGGCATCTCGCTGGGCATCGACCTCCTGCCCCCCAAAATCTGCAATTTCAACTGTATCTACTGCGAGGTCGGCCCCACCACCACCTTTACCAACCTCCGGGGCGAATATACCGCAACTGCGGAGATCATCGCCGAAATCGACGCCTATTTTGCCGACTCCGCCGCCGTGGCCCGGCTGGATATCCTGACCATCACCGCCTCCGGGGAGCCCACCCTGCACAGTGGCCTGGGCAAAATCATCGCCCATCTGAAAAAGATCTCCAACAAGCCGGTGGCGGTGCTGACCAACGGCTCGCTGCTTTACCTGCCCGAGGTGCGGCGGGAACTGGCTGCGGCTGATATCGTGATCCCCTCCCTGGACGCGGCCCGAGAAGAGAGCTATCGGCGGATCAACCGCCCGGCGGCTGAATGTGATCTGCCGCGACTGATCGGGGGCCTGGTCGACTTCAGCCGGGAATTCACCGGCCGCTGCTGGCTGGAGATTCTGCTGGCCCGGGGAATCAACGACGGGCCTGAGGATCTGGCCGCCCTGGCGGCGGCGGTGGAGCGGATCCAACCCGGGCGGATCCAACTCAACACCGTGGCCCGCCCGCCCCTGGAAGCCTTCGCCCTGCCCCTCTCTCTGGAGGAGCTGCGGGCGGCGGCGGCCAGCTTCAAGCTGCCGGTGGATATTCTCAGTGACCATACGGTGCTTGATCGCCGGAGTGAAAAAGCGGATTCTCCCGGGCGCCAGTCCGAGGAAGAGGAGATCATGCATCTCCTGCAACGTCGACCCTGTCCCGCCGACGACGTGGCTTCAGCCCTGGGGATTGAACCGGGCCGGGCCGAGGAGATTCTGGACCGCTTGGCGGGCAGCCACCAGGTTACAGTCTCCCACCATCGTGGCCGGGACTATTATGTGATCACCCCCAATGCCAGGGGGCAGAAATCAGACGGCCGCCCGCCGGTATAAACGGCAGGCGGCCGCCCCACCGGAATTTTTCCACAACCAGAAGAGAAAAAAGACTATGAGCGAAGACCAACCCCGTTCCGTGCTCGACCGGGTCAGCAAATGGCTGGGCCGCAAGAAGGACCACCCCGAACAAAACAACCATGAGGAAAGCGGCACCATGCCCAAAAAGCAAGAGCCCGAAAAGCAAGAGAACATCAGTAAGCAAAAAACGCCGGCCGGCACCCCCACCAAGGCCGTGACCCCGCCCCGTACCTCCGGCGATGATCCCGCCGACCGGGAGCCGGAGAGCCAAGCCGGACCAGGAGAGACCGCCAAAGCGGGCCGCGCCCTGAGCGCTTCGGCCCGCCGCCGCAATCAGCGCGCCCGGGCCAAGGAGCGCGCGGCCCGGGAGGCAGCAGAGGGCAAAACCTCGCCCACTCCGCCAACAACCACCCCGGCCCAGGGTCCGACTCCCAAGGCTGAAAAAAGCACCGAACCCGAGTCGGCGGGGGCCGAAGCCGCCCCCAAGGCCAAGGCCAAACCCCGAACCGGCCGCCGGCCGGCGGCCCGGAGCAAGAGCGCCGCTGGGAAAACCGACGAGAATCAGCCCCCGGCCGCCAGCCAGGAGCAGGACACCGCGCAGGAACCCGCGGCCCCTCCAGCTCGGGCCAAAGCCGCCAGCAGTAAGGCCAAACCCAAGGCCAAGCCGAAAGCCAAGCCCAAGGCCAAGCCCGCCGCCAAGGCAACCGACGAAGATGAAGATGAGGTTGCGGCAGCCGGCAAACCGGGCGCCGGCTACAAGCTGCTGATCAATACCGACGAACCGGAGGAGTGCCGGCTGGCCCTGCTGGAAAACGGTAAGGTGGAAGGATTTTACATCGAATCGGTGAGCCGGGCCCAGATCAAGGGCAACATCTACAAGGGGCGGATCACTTCGGTGGAGGCCAACCTCCAGGCCGCCTTCGTCGATATCGGCCTGCCCAAAAACGGCTTTCTCTCCTTCAGCGAGATCCATCCCGAATACTACAGCCAGGAGGTCGACCCCGACACCCACTGGAAAAACCTGAAGATCCAGGATCTGGTTAAGAAGGGCCAGGAGGTCCTGGTTGAGGTGGTCAAGGAGACCACCGGCAACAAGGGGCCCAGCCTGACCACCTACCTCTCCCTGCCGGGCCGCTGCCTGGTTCTGATGCCGGGGAGCGACAGTACCGGCATCTCCCGCAAGATCGACGATGAGGCCCAGCGCCGCAAACTTCGCGAGATGGTGGAGGGGCTCAATATCCCCGAAGGGATCGGTTATATCATCCGCACCGCCAGCCAGGAGATCACCAAAACCTCCCTGAGCCAGGATCTGCGCTATCTCCTCAATCTCTGGGAGGAGATCAAGAAAAACGGCCAGACCATGAGCGCCCCGGCCCTGATCTACAAGGAGCAGAATATCATCTCCCGCTTTTTGCGCGACCATTACACCACCGAGATCCGGGAGATCCTGGTGGACGACGAGGAGGCCGCCGAGCAGGTTCGTGAATTTTTGCAGTTGCTGCCGGCGGCCCAGCGCAAGAAAACGGCGGTCAAGCTGCACCAGGGCAGCCAGCCGATCTTCCACCAGTACCACGTGGAAAAACAGATCGAGCAGATGTTTCAGCCCACCGTCCCCCTGGCCTCGGGCGGCTCCATTGTCATCAACCCCACCGAGGCCCTGGTGGCCATCGATGTCAACTCGGGCCGCACCTCCTCCAAGGATCGGGATTTCGAGGAGAGCATCTTCATCGCCAACATGGAGGCGGCGGAAGAGCTGGCCCGCCAGTTGCGGATGCGGGATCTGGGCGGGCTGATCGTGGTGGATTTCATCGATATGCGCAGTGCGGCCCACACCCGCGAGGTGGAAAAAAAGGTGCGGGAGTGCATGAAGAAGGACAAGGCCAAGGTCGATTTCTCCAAGATCTCCAAGTTCGGCCTGATGCAGATCTCCCGCCAGAAGATGGCGGCCCCTTTGCAGACCACCAGCTACAAGACCTGCCCCCACTGCGAAGGCCGGGGGATGATCCGCTCGGTGGAGAATATGGCATTAAGCCACCTGCGCCAGATCCAGACCGGCATGAGCCGGCGCCAGGCCAAAAAGGTGCTCTGCCGGCTGCCCATGGAAGTGGCCCAGTATATCCTCAACAAGAAGCGGGAGGAGTTGCTGGAGCTGGAGAAGGAGTACGGGGCCGAGATCGTAGTCGAGATCGACCCCGCCATGATGCCGGCGGACCATAAGATCGACTTTATCCGCGAGTAAAAAGGAAAGCGGGGCGGCAGGGGGCCGGCGCTCACCCGTTTCGCTCATTCTCGGCGGACATCCTGTCCGCCTCCGAGGCGGTCGGCGCCTCCCGGGCGGGTTCCTGCCCTCCGGCGCCGACCGAACCCGCTGTACGGGTGAGCGCCGGCCCCCTACCGCCCCGCAACTGATGGGATGACGGCCGGAAAAGCCGGTCAGCGCTGGTAGCGCTGCACGGCCCGGTTGTGGTCGCGGAGGTTGGTGGAGAACTGGTGGGAGCCGTCGTTGCGGGAGACGAAGTAGAGGTAGTCGGTCTCCGCCGGCCGCAGCACGGCGGCGATCGACTCCCGGCCCGGATTGGCGATGGGACCGGGGGGCAGGCCGAAAATCAGGTAGGTGTTGTAGGGAGTCGGTTCGCGCAGATCGACCCGGGTCAGCCGACGATCGAAGCTTTGCAGGCCGTAGATCACGGTGGGATCGGTCTGAAGCCGCATCCGCCGCTCCAGTCGGTTGTAGAAAACCCCGGCAATCAGGGTCCGTTCCGAGGCCAGCCCGGTCTCCTTTTCCACGATGGAGGCCAGGGTCATCAGTTCAAGCTCGTTCAAACCGGTATCGTTGCCTCGGGTCGCCAGCAGTTCGGCCAGCACCCGCCGGGCGCGCTCCACCATCACCCGGGTGACCTCATCCCGCCGCTGCCCCCGGGTGAAGTAGTAGGTATCGGGAAAGAGCCAGCCCTCCAGGGTCGGGGAATCCAGGCCGAAACGGGCCGGGGTGGCGGGATCGGTGGCAAAGGCGATAAAGTCGGGGGCATCCAGCAGCTTCTGGGCGGCCAGCAACTCGGCCACCTGGAAGAGGTTGGCCCCCTCGGGAATGGTGATCTGGCGACGCACGGTCCGCCCGGCAACCAGCAGGGCCAGGACCTCCCGGGGGCTGGCCCCGGCGCTTACCGCATATTCGCCGGCCTTAAGCTGCTGGCGCTGGCCGCTGAGTACCGCCAGCCAGCGAAAACGGCGATCCGCCCTTAAAATGCCGGCCTCGACCAGATGCCGCTCGATGGCCGGAAAAGGAGAGCCGGGGGGGATATAGACCAGGCTCTCCTCCTCGGCCGGACCGGGACTGACGGCGTAGAGTCCCAGCCAAAGGCCCCAAGCCGCTGCCAGCAGCAGCGGCAGCAGGACCACCGCCAACAACCGCCGCCGGCCTCCACCGCCGCCCTGGGTCCCGCTCAAATCCACCCACCGCCCATCCAGCTCCATACCGATCCAATCCCGCCGGCAGTCCTGTTAGCGAAAGATGATTTTCAGGATATCATCCATATTGCGCACCGGCACGAAGGTGATCTTGCTCCGCAGGTCCTTGGGGATCTCCTCCAGGTCTTTCTTGTTGTGCTCGGGGATGATCACCGTGGTGAGCCCGGCCCGCAGCGCGGCCAGGGCCTTCTCCTTCAGACCGCCAATGGGCAGCACCCGGCCCCGCAGGGTGATCTCGCCGGTCATCGCCACATCGGAGCGCACCACCTTCTTATGCAGGGCCGAATAGAGAGCGGTGGCCATGGTCACCCCCGCCGAGGGACCATCCTTGGGAATGGCCCCGGCCGGGACATGGACATGGATATCCACCCCGTCGAAATAGTTCTCCTTGAGCTTGAGATCCTTCAGGCGGGTCCGGCAGAAGCTTAACGCCGCCTGGGCCGACTCCTTCATCACCTCGCCCAGTTGCCCGGTCAGGGTCAGGTTGCCCCGGCCCTTCATGATCGAGACCTCGACATAGAGAATCTCGCCGCCCACCTCGGTCCAGGCCAGGCCGGTGGCCATCCCGGGCTGATCAATCTGCTCATTTTCCGCTTCGGGCAGGTGTTTGGGCGGTCCGAGATATTTCTCCATGGTGCGATCGCTGATCTTGTAGGGGCCCTTGCCCCCCTCGGCGACCTTGCGGGCCACCTTGCGGCAGAGCGCCCCGATCTCCCGCTCCAGGTTACGCAGCCCTGCCTCACGGGTGTAGTGGGTGATCAGCCGGAGAATGGCGCCGTCATCAAACTGAATCTGCCCGGGCTTGAGTCCGTTCTCCTTGATCTGACGCGGCACCAGGTAGCGTTTGGCGATTTCAACCTTCTCCTCCTGGGTGTAGCCGGCCAGGCGGATCACCTCCATCCGGTCCAGCAGGGGCGCCGGAATGGTGTCGGTGAGGTTGGCGGTGGTGATAAACATCACGTTGGAGAGGTCGCAGGGCAGATTGAGATAGTGATCGGAGAAATCGGTGTTCTGGGCCGGGTCCAGAACCTCGAGCAGGGCCGAGGAGGGATCGCCCCGGTAGTCACTGCCCACCTTGTCGATCTCGTCCATCATGAAAACCGGGTTGTTGGCCCCCACGGTTTTCAGCCCCTGGATGATCCGGCCGGGCATCGCCCCGATATAGGTGCGGCGATGCCCCCTGATCTCGGCCTCGTCCCGCATGCCGCCCAGGGAGATGCGGTGAAACTTGCGTCCCAGAGCCCGGGCGATGGAACGGCCCAGGGAGGTTTTCCCCACCCCCGGCGGGCCGACGAAGCAGAGAATCGGTCCCTTGCTGCTCTTATTGAGCTTGCGCACCGCCAGGTATTCCAGAATCCGCTCCTTGACCTTCTCCAGCCCGTAATGGTCGTCGTCCAGTACCTCGCGGGCCACCTTCAGATCCAGCCGATCCTTGCTGGCCTTGCGCCAGGGCACATCCAGCAGCCAATCCAGGTAGGTGCGGATGATCGAGGCCTCCGAGGCGTCGGGGTGCATCATCTCCAGCCTCTTCAGCTGCTTGAGCCCCTCTTTTTTGACCTCCGGCGGCATCCGGGTCTTGTTGAATTTCTCCCGCAGCTCGTCCAGCTCCTGGGAGCGCTCGTCAATATCGCCCAGCTCCTTCTTGAGGGCCTGCAACTGTTCGCGCAGGTAATACTCCCGCTGGCTGCGGCCCATCTCCTCCTTGGCTTCGGACTGGATCCGGGCCTGGACGGTGGATACCTCCATCTCTTTCTGCAGATAATCGGCCACCTTGCGCAGCCGGGCCAGCGGATCGAGAATCTCCAGCACCGATTGCGATTCCGCCACCTTGAGCTGGAGGTTGGAGACCACCAGATCGGCCAGCCGGCCCGGCTCCTCAACATTGTTGAGGATCACCATCAGGTCCGAGGACATAATCCCCTTGAGCGCCAGGATCTTTTCGGTCTGCTCCCGCACATTGCGCATCAGGGCCTCGGTTTCCACGTCGATCTCCGCGGTCTCCTGATCGTGGAGCACTTCGACATCGGCCAGCAGAAAGGGGGTTTCCTGAACGAATTTGGTGATCCGGGCCTTGTTGACCGCCTGGACCAGCACCTTGAGCCGGCCATCGGGCAGTTTCAGGGTCCGCATCACCATGCAGACCATGCCGACCCGGTAGATATCCTTGATCTCCGGCTCGTCGACGGCGGCATCCTTCTGGGCCACCAGCATGATCAGCTTGTCCCGGCTCATCGCCTCGTTGACCGCCCCCACCGAGGAGGGTCGCCCGACAAAGAGCGGCAGAATCATATAGTTGAACACCACCACATCCCGCACCGCCATCACCGGCAGCTGCGAGGGAATATCCCGTTCGCTGATCTCTTCGATCTCGTCGGTTTCAGGATTCAAATTATCATCAATATTCACGCGTATCCTCCTTGGGGATAAAAAAACGGGGGCCTGCCGCCGCCCCCTGCAAGGCGAAAAGCTTAAGCACTGTCCGGCGGCAAGTCAAGCGTTCAACTGTCGATCGTCGGCGACAGGGAGGACAGCCAGGTGGCCACCGCCTCCCGCAGCAGCGTCCGGAAAACCGCCCCGCCCCCCAGGCCGCCGCGGCCGAAGGTATAATTTATTTCCAGAAAAAGGGGCTCGGAGGCGCCGGGGGGAAAGATCAGATCGAAACCGGCCAGGTTGATCCCGCTCTCAAGGCAGAACCGGCGCACCAGCTCCCGGCCCCGGGCCTGCAACTCCGGATCGGCGTCCCGGTCAACCACCCCGTTGCGGGCCAGGTTATGGTGAAAGGAGCCGGGATTGACCCGCCAGTAACTGAACAGTTTTTCCCCGATCACCGTCACCCGCAGATCGCGGTCGGCTCCGGGGATAAACTCCTGGACGACAAAACCCCGCCCTCCCCCCTGCCACTCCCGCTCCTCCAGGCGCACCATGGCGGCACGCAGCTCCTCGGCATCGCGAATCAGCCAGGTCCAGCGGCCCTCGCCGCCGTGGCGGGCCTTGACCACCAGCGGGAAAGGGGGCAGCTCCACCTTCAGGCCCATCTCCGGGTGTTCCCCCACCATGGTTTCCACCCGGGGAAAGATCCAGGTGGCGGGATGGGGGGCGGCCAACTGCCAGAAAAGCAGGGTGTCACCGATCTTTCCCTCCCCCTTGAAACGGCTGTCGTAGTTGGGGAAAACCGCCGGGGCGCAACGGCGACAGAGCAGATAAAGTTCCCGCTCCACGGTCTGGGGCAGAATCACCGCCTTAGCCCGGGTCAACAGGTCGGGCAGCCGCCGGTCCCAAACCGCCCGGTCCCAGAGAAAAATATCCCCGTCAAACTCGGGGTGAAAGGAGACCACCAGCTTCTCTTCAGCCATGAAAAACCCGCTATTTACTTGCAAAAAAAGGGGGACCACGCCATATATGGGCGGGATATATCCGTTTACCGTAAGAGGAGAGGATGATGCCACCTAAAAATCTGGGCCCCGCCACCTTCTTCAACCCGGCCGACAACCCCGGCCCCGAACTGTTCCCCCCCGAACTGCCGGTCTGGGAGGGTTTAAGGCTCCTGAAGGGGTATTTCGAGCGCCAGAGCTACACCTCCCTGCCGGCGAGTTTCAGTACCGCCGCCGGCCCCCTGCCCGAAACCCTGGTGGTTTATTACGACGAGGACTCCGGTAACAGCGAACTGCTGGCCGGCTCGGCTTGCGAAATCAACTATCAACCCGCCACCAAGGGGCAACTGGAAGTGCGCCACCGGGGGCGGCTGCTGGCGGGAGCCGGGGTCCTGATGGCCGGGACGGTGCTGATGGGGCGGCGCATTCAACTGGGCCGGGGGGTTCTGGTGGAATCCGGGGCCTTTTTAAAGGAACCGCTGATCATCGGCGACCAGAGCGAGATCCGCCAGGGGGCCTACCTGCGAGGGCATTGCCTGATCGGCCGGCGGTGCGTGGTGGGTCACGTCACCGAGGTGAAACATTCCATCTTTATGGATGACGCCAAGGCCGGTCATTTCGCCTACCTGGGCGACAGCATTCTGGGGCCGGGGGCCAACCTCGGCGCGGGAACCAAACTGGCCAACCTGCGTTTTATCGGGGGCAATGTCCAGATCCGCTACGAGGGCGGCAGCGTCAGCAGCGGGCTGCAAAAGTTGGGGGCGATCCTGGGAGCCGGCTGCCAGACCGGCTGCAACTCGGTGACCAACCCCGGCACCCTGCTGGGCAGGGGCTGCTTCCTGCTGCCCAACACCACCGCCCCCGCCGGCTACCATTCGGCCAACTCCATAATCCGGCCCTGAGCGAAGACCGGGAACCGCGGCGACGGTTATTATCCGGGCTGGTTCAGGCGCCGTAATAGTGGTGCAGGGCGTAGAGAAACTCGAACGACAGGGCGATAATCAGCAGGATCCGGGCCAGGGAAGGCCAGGACGGGGTTTCGCCGGAAACCTTGCGCACCATCAGCACCACCAGATAGGCGGTGGCGGCCGCCACCGGCAGGGACTGGGCCAGGTGGCCCAGGGTGGCAACCAGGGTCTCCACGGGCCGCCCCGGGTAATAGCGGCAGGCGGCCAGCAGGTAGATCAGGGCCAGAATGATCAGTCCGATGATTTGTCGCATTTGCAGAATTATGGAGTTTCCCGTCGCCGTTCAATAAAATCACAGGCCGTTTACGACGGCAGAGGTTAGCATATGCCCCCCCTTTCCGCTCTCTATTTTCCCGATCTGCTGCCCCCGCCGGCGGCCGCCGCCGCCCTGACGGAACTGCTTGCCCCCCTGCGCTGCTACCGGATATCGCCCGACTTAACCGATGCTCCACCGACCGCGCCGGGCCGCCAACCGGCCCCGCCGTCGTTTACCCCCTGGACCCGTCTGCGGGAGAGCGGCAAGCTGGAGTTTTACCAGCCCCTGGCCGCCGACCGGATCGATCTGGCCCGCTTGCACCAACTGCTCCGGGAGCTGGAGGGTCGTTCCGGCCAGGATGCCGCCCTTTTTGTCCAGGGCATTTTAGCCGGGCTCAGCGCCGGACGCCAGGAGCTGGCCAGCGAACTGGTCGGCCCCCTGCTGGGCTTCCATGAAGACCCGGCGGCCCGAGAGGAGGAGGAAACACTCTGGCGTGCCCTGCTGTTGCTCAAGTTGGCGGAGATCCAGGAGCGACGGGAGCTGGAGCTGGTCGAGGAGCTGCGGGGGTTTGAAGAGAGCCGCGCCGCCCTCTTTCGGCAACTGCGCGGCGAGGAGGAGACGGCGACACCGGCCAAAACCCAGGACTCCCTAAACCCAGGCAAAAACTCCACTCTACTGTTGCGGGCCTGGGGCCAACTTTTTCTCCGGGACCAACGACCGACTGAGCTGCTGGTCAGCGCCGATCCCGATGCCGTCGCCCTGCTGCTCGACCACGCCACCACGTTGAACCGCCGGGAACCGTTGTCATTGGGCCGTCTACAGCTGCCGACGGCCGCCGGCCCGCCGATCCCGGACCAAGCCCGCAGCGAACTGGCCCGGGCCCTGGGCCGGGCCGCCGCCGAAGGCAACGGTGAAGTCGCGGCCATGGCCATCGCAACCTGCAACCAAACTCGGACCCTGGAACCGGGGAAGGGCGAAAGTGGCGCCGGCTACGGGGTGGAGTTCCTGCTGCTGCCGGGCATCTCCCTCGGCGAACTGCTGGCCCGCTTCTGCCGCCGGCCCCCGACCCCCGGCGGGCAAAACGGATCAGGCCGTGGAGAACCTCCCCACGGCCTGATCGCCCTGCTGCGGTAACGATAAGGATAAAAAAGGATAAAATTAACGGTAAGGGTTGATGCTCAACACCGGACAGCGGGCGGTTTTAACCACCTTTTCCGCCACGCTGCCGAAGAGTACCCGCTCCAAACCCTTGTAACCGTGGGTGCCCATAACAATCAGATCGATCCCGGTCTGGTCCGCGTGCTCGACGATGGTTTCGGCGACATCACCGGCCAGGACCCGGGTCTGGACCGGGGTGTCGGCCGCCAGGCACTCCTTGACGAAACTGCTCATCTTCTCCTCGGCGTTGCGCACCATCTCCTCTTCAAACTGGGCGATGGGCACATGGGGGACGAAAAAACCGGAGTAATTGTCGAAGCTCTGCACCACGAAAACCACCGACAGCTCGGCGCCGAAAACTGCGGCCAGGTCGGCCGCAGACTTGAGAATCTTGCGGGAATTATCGGAAAAATCCACCGGCACCAAAATTTTTTTAAACTCGCTCATCATCCATCCTCCCCCAACAATTTTATGGTATAAAGCCCAGCATCATGACCAGGACCGAAAATATAATTTCACCCCCCGCCCTTTCCATCGACAGGCTAGCAGCGGCCACCGATCATTGTCAAGGGGTAAGCGCCCCGGACGCCCCCATGGCGGAGATATTCTCCGCCGACGGCATCCTGGCCCGCCACCTCCCCGACTACGAAGCCCGGGCCGGCCAACTCACCATGGCCCAAGCGGTGGCCCGCACCCTGGACCCGGAGGAGGATCACCCCGGCGAGGGCCAAACGGAGGCTGATAATCGCCTGCTTATGGTGGAAGCCGGCACCGGCACCGGCAAGACCCTGGCTTATCTGGTGCCGGCCGTGCTCTCCGGGCGCCGGGTGGTGATCTCCACCAACACCATCAACCTCCAGGAACAGATTTTGGCCAAGGAGATCCCCTTTATCCGCCGCTACCTGGCCCCCTGGCTTAAAGCGCTCTGCGTCAAGGGACGCCAGAACTATCTCTGCCTCCACCGCTGGCACCAGTTGCTGGCCGCCGGGCGGCAGGGCCGGCTTTTTGCCGGACACGGCGCCACTTTGGCCGCCGGCGACGAGGAGTTGGCCCTGATCGGCCAGTGGCTGGAGGAGACCGAGCAGGGCGACCGGGCCGAGCTGAAGAGCCTGGCCGACGATTCCCCGCTCTGGCAAGGGATCAACGCCGCCACCGGCCACTGTCCCGGCTCCTCCTGCCCCCATGCCGCTGAATGTTTTATCACCCGCCTGCGCCAGCGGGCGGCCCGGGCCCATCTGCTGATCGTCAACCACCACCTCTTCTTCTCCGACCTGGCGGTGCGCCGTTCAGGTCATGCCGAGGTGCTGCCCCGTTACGAGGCGGTGATCTTCGACGAGGCCCACCATCTGGAAAATATCGCCACCCGCCATTTCGGCCTGGGGATCAGCCACTACCAGATCATCGACCTGGTCCGCGACCTGGAGGGTATGGCCGAAGAACGCCTGCGCGACCAACTCCGCAGCCGTCTGCTCCAGACCGCCCGGGCCCTGGCGGTGGAGGCGGACCTGCTCAGGGATTTTTTTCCCCCGGAAAGAGGCCGTTTTCCCCTTATTCCTCTGCTGACCGGCCATCCCGCCTGGCCCGGCACCCGTGAGGGCCTGGAAAACGGCTTCATGGCCCTGGGTCGCCTCCTGGAAGAGCTGAGCCGGGCGGAGGAGATCTGGAACCCCCTGCTGCGCCGCAACCAGGAGTTGGCCGACACCTTCAGGGCGATCGTCGAACCCCTTGCGGCCGAGGAGACCGCCGCGACGACTCCCGAGTCGATCCACTGGTACGAGCGCCGCGAAAAAACGGTGCAACTGGCCGCCTCCCCCATCGATATCGCGCCCCATTTACAACAAAACCTCTACCAGCAGGTCAAGGCGGCGGTTTTCACCTCCGCCACCCTGCGCACCGGCAACGATTTCCGCTACGTCAAGAGCCGGCTGGGCCTGCCGGAGCAGTGCTTGGCCCTGGCCCTGGACACCCCCTTCAACTATCCCCGGCGCACCCTGCTCTATGTGCCCGGAGCCGATTTTCCCCTGCCGGGCGCCGCCAATCACCCCGGCGAGTCCCAGCGGGTGATGCGGGAGATCATCGGGCTCTCCCGGGGCCGGGCCCTGCTGCTCTTCACCAGCGTCAGCGCCATGCGCCAGACCGCCGCCGCCCTCACCGGCACCGTCCCCTATCCCATCCTGGTCCAGGGGGACGCGCCCCGCTCGGTGCTGCTGGAACAGTTCCGCCGTAAAACCCGCTCCATTCTGCTGGCGGTGGCCAGTTTCTGGGAGGGAGTCGATGTGCCCGGCGAATCGCTGAGCTGTGTGATCATCGACAAACTTCCCTTTGAGGTTCCCAGTGATCCTGTTATCATGGCCCGGATCGATAAAATCCGGGCCGATGGCGGCAACCCCTTCTTCGATTTTCAGGTGCCCCGGGCGGTACTGATGCTCCGCCAGGGAGTGGGGCGGCTGATGCGCTCCGCCAGCGACCGGGGGGTGCTGGCCATCCTCGATATCCGGCTGTTCAGCAAGGGCTACGGCAAGATCTTCCGCCGCAGCCTGCCCCCCAGCCCGATCAGTCGGGAACTTGCCCAGGTAAAGGATTTTTTCAACCGGGAGAATAATCGGTGACCCCCGCAGAACTGAAAAGTCGACTGGCTGCCGAAGCGGCCCGCCTGGACCGGGTGATGGGGGCTGATCTGGCCGCCGCCGTTGAGGCGGACTCTCCCCTGGCTGAGGTCCTGGAACATGCCCTCTTTGCCGGCGGCAAGCGGATCCGCCCCCTGCTTACCATCCTGGCCGCCCGGCTGACCGGCGATCCCGCCAGCGGACCCGGCGACCCGGCGGAGCTCGATCGGCTGGCGATCTCCTTCGAATACCTCCACGCCGCCAGCCTGCTCCATGACGACGTGATCGATCATGCCCTCCTGCGCCGGGGCCGGGAAACGGTCAATACCCGCTGGGGCAACGAACACGCCATCCTGGCCGGTGATTTTCTCCATGCCCGGGCCATGCTGCTGGCCGGCACCGCCGGGGGCCGCGAATCTCTGCGGCTGATCGGTACCGCCACCCAGGCCATGGTGGAGTCGGAGTTTATCCAGATGGCGGCGGCGGCCAGGGCCGACGAGCGCGAGGAGACCTATTTCAAGGTGCTGGCCGGCAAAACCGCGGCCCTGATCGCCGCCGCCTGCGAATGCGGAGCGGTGGCCGGCGGCGGAACCCCGGAGCAGCGCCGGGCCCTGCACACCTACGGGGCCAACCTGGGCCTTGCCTTCCAGATTATCGACGATCTCCTTGATTACCAAGGCGATCCCGCCGCCACCGGCAAAGCGGTGGGCAACGATCTCCAGGAGGGCAAGATGACCCTGCCCCTGATTATCGCCCTGCAACAGGCGCCCCCCGCCCAGCGGGATTGGCTGCGGGAGCTCCTGGGGGCGGGGAGCGGCGAGCGGGCAACCCAATTGGCCGCGGTTACCCGGATACTTACCGAGTGCGGGGCCTTTGCCGCCTGCCGCCGCCGGGCCGAGGAACTGATCGCGCTCGGCGGCGCGGGACTGGCCGCCTGCCGGACGCCAAAATCCGCGCAAACTACCGGGACCGAAGAAGCGCTGGTGCTGTTCCGGGCCTTGGGCCACTACGTACTGAGCCGGAACAAATAGATGGCCGCCAGGACCCGGAAAACCACCCCCCGCCAGACCAGCCGCGCCGGAAGTGGGCGCAGCGCTCCTCCCAAAAGGGGCAACCGCCGCAAGCGGAGCGGATTTTCCCTGCCCTGGCGAACCGGGTTGGTACTGCTGCTGCTGCTCAGCCTGGGCGCCCTCCTCTATCTGGTGTTTCTCCATCAGCCGCCGGTGGCGGTTGACCGCACCGGGAGACCGGCCGTCTCCGCCGTGGTCCCGCCCGCCATCTCACCACCACCCGCCGCGGCACTTCCCGAAACCCGGCCTTTACCCGCCGCTCCCGCCGCCGAGCCCCGGGATTTCGCCGCCCCGACTCCGTCCGATCCCGACCCGCCCCCGGCGCTTGCCGCCGCCCTGTTTTTCAACGACCGGCGCCCCCTGGTGGCGATCATCATCGACGATATGGGGTACCGGCCGGAAACCGAACGGTTGCTGCTGGACCTGGACCTGGAACTGACCTTCTCCTTTATCCCCTTTTCCCCCCACCTCGATGAAGCCCTGGCCGCCGCCCGCCGGCAAAACCGCGACATCCTGCTGCACTTGCCCCTGGAGGCCCTGGACCTCAAGTGGAGCAGCACCCCGGGGATGCTGCTGACCACCATGACGGCCGAGGAGATCGCCGACGGATTTGCCGCCGCCCTGGCCCAGGTGCCCATGGCCGTCGGCCTGAACAACCACATGGGTTCCCGCTTTACCACCGACCCCGCGGCCATGGACCGGCTACTTGCTCAGGCGGCCCGCTACGATCTCTTTTTTCTCGACAGTCTGACCATTCCCCGTAGCGCCGCCGGGGAAGCCGCCCTCCGGCACCAAGTTCCCCTGCTGCGCCGAGATCTTTTCCTGGACAACGACCAGGATGAACAAAAGATCCGCTCCCAACTGGAATCTCTGGTTAAAATTGCGGAAAAACATGGCTATGCAGTGGGAATTGGCCACCCATATCCGGAAACCCTGCAGGCCCTGCAAAATTACCGCCTCGAACTGGAAAAACGGGTCCGGCCGGTGGGGCTGAGCCAGCTCTACCAGCTCCAGTAACCATTGCCCCGCCACTTTTTCCTTTACTTTTAGAGGGCCCCCCGCTATTAAATTAACAGCTTAACCTTGCTCAGCCGACCCACCTCCACCGCCGGGAACCGCGCCGATGACCGACCAGCACATTGAAGAGATGGCCAAACTGCTCAAAACCATGGCCCATCCCATCCGGCTCAAGATTCTCTGCCTGCTGCAGGACGGGGAGATGACGGTGGGCGAGCTGCATGAGAAGGTGCGCACCACCAACGCCAATGTCTCCCAGCACCTTAATATCCTCCGCAACCAGGGGATCATCGACTACCGCAAGGACGCCAACTTTATCCACAACCGGATCAGCGAAGGCCGGATCGTCGAATTGATCAAAACCATGCGCGAGCTTTTCTGCACCGCCGAGTAACGGTTATTCCCATGCCCTATTCATTTCGTTGGAGAACTTTTCGGGCCAACCCCTTGGACGCTCTATTTTTCCATGCTTGACAGAGAAGGCATATATATGCATATTTATATGTCTATACGAAGGGGCTGCCGTAACCTCTGAACGGCCCGTAACCCAGGAGTTGCAAACATGACTGGACATCAATGGATTCTGCCCGCCCTGCAACGACCCCGCCTGGTCATCGCGGTGATGGCCGCCATCACCCTGGCCCTGGGTGCCATGATCCCCCGGATCACGGTGGACACCAACCCGGAGAATATGCTGGCCGCCGATGAGCCGGCGCGGATCTTCCACAACCAGGTCAAGCGGGAGTTCTCCCTGCATGACGTGGTGATCCTGGGGGTAGTTAACGAGACCCATCCCGACGGGGTGTTCAATCCGGAATCTTTAGCCCGGGTGCTGACCCTCTCCCGGTTTGCCCAGAATCTCAGCGACCCCAATGACCCGGAAAGACGGGTGGTTAGCCGCGACGTGATCGCCCCGGACACCGTCGATTCCATCGAACAGGACGGTCCCGGCCAGATCCGTTTTGACTGGCTGATGCCGGAAGCCCCAACCAGCCGGGAGGAGGCCCTGGCCGTCCGGGACCGGGCCCTCAACAACCCCCTGCTCAACGGGACCATGGTCTCCGAGGATGGCCAGGCCCTGGCCATCTATCTGCCGATCAGCAGCAAGGAGTACGCTTATCAGGTCCGCCGGGCCCTGCTGAACAAGATCGCCGAATTCGGCCCGGTGGATGACCAGTACCATATCACCGGCCTGCCGGTGGCCGAGGACACCTTCGGGGTGGAGATGTTCTACCAGATGGCGATCTCGGCGCCTTTGGCGATGCTGGCCATCTTCCTGCTGATGCTCTATTTCTTCCGCCAGGTCAAAATGGTGATCGCCCCGATGATCGTGGCGATGATCAGCGTGATCTCCACCATGGGGCTGTTGATCGGCACCGGCCACACCGTCCATATCATGAGTTCGATGATCCCGATCTTTCTGATGCCGATTGCGGTGGTGGACAGTATCCATATCCTCTCGGCCTTCTTCGACAAGTACCAGGAAAGCCGCGATCGGGCCCAAACCCTGCGGGAAGTGATGGATAAACTCTTCACCCCGATGCTCTACACCTCGATCACCTCGGCGGCCGGCTTTGCCTCTCTGGCCCTGACGCCGATTCCGCCGGTGCGGGTATTCGGCATCTTTGTCGCCTTCGGCATCCTGCTGGCCTGGCTGGTCACCATCCTGCTGATTCCCGCCTATATCATGCTGCTCAAGGAGGAGAAGCTGGCCGGCTTCGGCCTCAAGGAGCCCAAAGGCAAAGCCGGGAAAAACCCGGCCCTGGACCGGCACCTCAACTGGCTGGGCGGCTTTACCTACAGCCATGCCCGCCTGATCGCGGTCTGCACCGCCGTGGCTTTGGGGTTGGCGGCCCTGGGGATCAGCCGGATCGAGGTCAACGACAATCCGATGAACTGGTTTACCCAAAAACACCCGGTCCGCGAGGCCGACCGGGTCCTCAACCGCCATTTCGCCGGGACTTACGAGGCCTATCTGGTTTTGGAGAGCAAGGGCGGGCAACCGCCACCGCCGGCAACCGCCCAACTGTTGGGCGAAAACCTTTGGGCCGCCGTGGCCGCTCCCGACCGGATGCCCTGCGATGCCTTCCTCGATCCCGTGGAGTGGTGGGCCATTGAGGCCAAAGAGGAGGCGGAGGCGCTGGCCCGGGCCGTCGACGATCCCGAGCTGTTTTTTCGCGAGCTGGAACAGCGCTGGGAGGAACACCGTTTTGCGGCCGAAGAGGATGCCGGCTACGAGTTCTGGACCATTGCCCTGGACCAACTGGCAGCCCTGCAGGGGCGGGATGAGGTTTTCAAGCAACCGGAGGTCTTGCACTGGCTGATCCAACTGGAGGAGCACCTGGTTAAAACCGGTACCGTGGGCAAAAGTAACTCCCTCACCGCCCTGGTCCGCAAGGTTTACCAGGAGCTGCGGGGGGGGGCGCCGACGGATTACCGGCTGCCGGCGAGCGCCGCCGGGGTGGCTCAAACCCTGATGGCCTTCCAGAACAGCCATAAGCCCGACGATCTCTGGCATCTGGTCACCCCCGATTTCCGCAAAGCCAACCTCTGGCTGCAACTGAAGAATGGCGACAACAAGGTAATGGAACAGACCCTGGCCGATCTGGAGGAGTTCCTGGCCGCCTCTCCCCCACCGGTGGAGCTGGAACACCACTGGGCCGGGCTGACTTATATCAATGTGGTCTGGCAGGAGAAGATGGTTTACGGGATGCTCTGGGCCTTTATCGGCAGTTTCGCGGTGGTCTTTCTGCTGATGACCCTGCTCTTCCGCTCGCCGCTCTGGGGGATTCTGGCGATGATCCCGCTGACCGTTACCATCGCCTTTATCTACGGCCTGATCGGCTTTGTCGGCAAGGATTACGATATGCCGGTGGCGATACTCTCTTCCCTGACCTTAGGCCTGGCGGTGGATTTCGCCATCCATTTTCTCCAGCGCTCGCGGGTGGCCTACCAGCGGGCCGGTTCCTGGCTGGCGGCCAAGGAGGAGATCTTCGCCGAACCCTCAAGGGCAATCGCTCGCAATATAATCGTGGTTTCGGTGGGCTTTCTGCCGCTGCTGGCCGCGCCGCTGATGCCTTACAAAACGGTGGGCTTTTTCATTGCCGCCATTCTCACGGTCTCCGGGCTGGCCACCATGTTTATGCTGCCCGCGGCCATTCGGCTTTTGGAGCCCCGTTTGTTCCCCGGGAGTGGCCGTGGCACCACCAGCTTTCCCCAATCCGGGGTCCAAGGACCGGGTTAACCCAAGCTGATCTGGAGGTAACTGATGAATCTTCTGATAACTGCAATCGCGGCCCTGTTGCTGTTCTGGTCGGCGGGTACGGCGGCGGCCATGGAGGTGACCGAGATCGTCGAGCGGGCCAATCTGGCCTCCTACTACGCTGGGGACGATGGCCGCTCCGAGGTGAAAATGACCATCACCGACTCCCAGGGGAGGGAGCGGGAGCGGCAGTTTGTCATCCTGCGCAAGGATATCGAGGCCGGGGGGCGCCAGCTCTTCTACGTCTATTTTGAGCGGCCGCTGGATGTGCGGCGGATGGTTTTCATGGTCCACAAATATCTGGACCGCGATGATGATCGCTGGCTCTTTCTGCCCGACCTTGATCTGGTCCGCCGGATCGCCGCCTCCGACAAACGGAGCAGCTTTGCCGGCTCCCATTTCCTCTATGAAGATGTCTCCGGCCGAGCGCCCACCGAAGACCACCACGAGTTGAGCGAAGAGACCCCGGAGCATTACCTGCTGGATATTACCCCCAGAGACCCGGCTTCGGTGGAGTTTTCCCGCTACACGGCCCGGATCGACAAAGGGACCTTCCTGCCGGTTTACATGGAATATTTTGATCGCCGGGGAGAAAAGTACCGGACGGTGGAAGCCTTGACGGTGGAGGAGATCCAGGGTTTTCCCACCGTGGTCAGGTCCCGGGTCCGCGACCTGGCCGGAGGGGGGGAAACCCTGATGGAGTTCAGCAACATCAGCTACAATATCGGCCTGGACGAGTCCCTGTTCACCGAACGCTTCCTCCGCCGACCCCCCCGGGAAATTCGCCGCTAGCAGGAGATTGCAGGTATGAGCCATTCCGTTATCCCAGCCGCCCTGCTGACCCTGTTGCTGCTGCCGGCGCCGCTGCCGGCAGCAGCCATGGAGCGGGTGCAGGATTATCTGTTCGAGCGCCACGACACGGAGCTGCACGGCTTTATCGAGGGGCGGGGGGGCGTCCGCATCAACCGCCAGGAGGACCAGAAGGATATCTCCATCGGCGAGGCTCGCCTGCAGCTTGATCTCTCCCGCTGGCTGGGCGACGGCCAGCTGCGGTTGAAGGGCGACCTGCTGGCCGACGGGGTGGAGGAGCAGCTCGACGCCGAGCTGCGGGAGTTCAACTACAGTTTTTCTCCCGACCAGTCGGTGGATCTCCGCCTGGGCCGCCAGGTGCTGACCTGGGGCACCGGCGACCTGCTCTTTATCAACGACACCTTCGCCAAGGACTGGGAGTCCTTTTTCATCGGCCGGGATGACGAATATCTCAAACTGGCCGCCGATGCCGTCCGGGCCGGGATCTTCAGCGGGCCGGTGGATATCGACCTGATCTACGTCCCCCTGGTCACCCACTCCCGCTATATCGACGGCTCCCGCCTCTCCTACTGGCACGGACCCGAGGGCCGGATCGCCGGCCGCGACCTGATCATGGCCGACCACGAACGCAACCGGGTGTTCCGGGACAGTGAATACGCCCTGCGCCTGAGCCGGAATATCGAGGGGACCGAGTACGCCCTCTACGGCTATTACGGCTTCTGGAGCACCCCCGAGGGGCTGGATCCGGCCACCATGAAGCTGTTCTACCCCCGGCTGGCGGTGTACGGCGCCAGCCTGCGCCGGGCCCTGGCGGGCGGAATCAGCCATCTGGAGGTGGGTTACTACGACTCCCGCGATGATCGCAACGGCGACAACCCCATGGTCCGCAACAGCGAACTGCGCCTGCTGATCGGCCACGAACGGGAACTGGCCCGCGACCTCACCGGCGGCCTCCAGTACTACCTGGAGCGCAAGCTGGATTACGACAACTACCGGGCCGGCCTGCCTTCCGGCGCCCCGGCAGCCGATGAGAATCGCCACCTGCTGACCCTGCGGCTCACCAAGCTGTTGCTACAGCAGAACCTGCAGCTTTCACTCTTTATCTACTGGTCGCCCTCGGACCAGGACGCCCACCTGCGCCCCAAGGCCCACTACAAGATCAGTGACCGGCTGGCGGTGGAGGGCGGCGCCAACCTCTTCACCGGCCGCCACGACCACACCTTCTGGGGCCAGTTCGAGGACAACAGCAATATCTACCTGGGCTTGCGCCAGAGTTTCTAACCCTTGAGCAAGGAGCTTACCATGAACGTCAACGACTGGATTCACGCAATCGCCGGCCTCTTCATCCTGGCCAGTCTGGCCCTGGGTACCTGGGTCCATCCCTACTGGTACCTCTTCACCGCCTTCGTCGGGGCCAATCTGCTCCAGTTCGGCTTCAGCAAATTCTGCCCCCTGGGGCTGATCCTCAAAAAACTGGGGGTGCCGGAACAGCGCTAGGTCCACCACCGGGCTCCCGCCCTTGACTGATGGCGGTTTAGCGGGTAGTCTCGGGGGATGGATTCCGCAATTTTTACCCCCCAATACCTGCGCAAGACCAACCCCTACTTCTTCGCGGTGATCCGCGAAGCCCAGGATGCCGACGAGGCCCGCAGCCGCTTGCTGCAACTGGCCGACCAGATGGAGTTGGGGGCCGGGGCCGCCGGCGGCGACCGGGATGCCGGGGTGCTGACCCGGATCCGTGATTGCGCGGCAGTGTTGCGCTCGCTGATCAAGAAAAGTTCGGAAGCGGCCACCGGTTTCAGTGTCACCGAGGCCTTGTGGGATCTTGCCCGCCACCAGCCCCGGCCGGAGCTGACCTCCGGATTTTACGCCGAAATTTTCTATCTTTTCAAGGGATTACAGGGCCAGGGCCCGCGCCGGGCCCTGGATTCAATCCATCTGGCCCCCATCGAGGAGAGCGGCCGGGCCGCCGCCCGGGAGCGCAGCCGTCAGCTCGACGACCTCTGGAGTGAGGTGGACCGCTATATGGAGTCCTACCCCAGCGGCCTTAACGAGGCGGCGGTGGCGCGCCGCAAACGGCGGCGCGACCATATCCTCAAAACCCTGGGCGCCGACCTGGATCAGTGGTACGACTGGCGCTGGCAGGTCAAAAACGTGGTCAAGGAGCTGGAGCCCCTGAAAAAGCTGGTCAAGCTTTCCAGCTCCGAGAAAAAGGCCCTCAAGATCGCCCGGGAACACAAGCTGCCCTTCGGAATCACCCCCTATTACCTGGCCCTGATGGATGATGAGGCCGACGGCCAGGCCGGGGGGCGGGATGCCGCCATCCGGGCCCAGGTCCTGCCTCCCTTGAGCTACGTCAAAGGGGTGATCGCCATTGAAGACCCCTCCTGCCTGGACTTCATGGGCGAGGAGGACACCTCCCCCACCGACCTGATCACCCGGCGCTATCCGGCGATCTGCATCCTCAAACCCTACAACACCTGCCCCCAGATCTGCGTCTATTGCCAGCGCAACTGGGAGATCGACGAGGCCATGGCCCAGGGGGCCTTTGCCGGCATGGAGCGGGTGGAGGCGGCAATCCGCTGGATCCACGATCATCCTTCGATCCATGAGGTGCTGATCACCGGCGGCGATCCCCTGGCCATGGGCAACGAGGCCCTGGCCACCATCCTCGATAAGGTGGCGGCGATTCCCACCGTGGAGCGGATTCGGATCGGCACCCGAACCCTGGTCACCATGCCGATGCGCTTCACCGAAGGGCTGATCTCGCTGATCGCCCGCCACCGCAAGCCGGGACAACGGGAGATTGCGGTGATGACCCATGTCCAGCACCCCTACGAGATCACCCCGGAGATGGTGGAGGCGGTCAACCGCCTGCGACTGCGGGGAATCCCGGTCTATAACCAGCTGGTTTACACCTTCTACGTCTCCCGCCGTTTCGAGGCTGCCGCCCTGCGCCGCCACCTGCGGCTGATCGGAATCGACCCCTACTACACCTTCAACACCAAGGGCAAGGATGAGACCATCGGCTACCGGGTTCCCATCGCCCGGCTGATCCAGGAGCAGCAGGAGGAGGCCCGGCTGCTGCCGGGGCTCAGTCGCACCGACGAGGCGGTCTTCAACGTGCCCCGCCAGGGCAAGTGCTACCTCCGGGCCCGGGAGTACCGCAACCTGCTGGCCATCCTCCCCAACGGGGCCCGGGTCTATGAGTTTCTCTCCTGGGAGAAGAAGGTCTCCCAACACACCACCACCTACCTCAGCGAAGATGTCCCCATCCTCAATTATCTGGAACGGCTGCGGCAGATCGGCGAATCCAGCTCGGACTACGAATCGATCTGGTACTACTACTGAGCCGCCACCGCCGGCAGCAGTTTTTCCCCGATGGGGATAAAGGCCCGCCGGGCCGCCGCCAGATCCCGGCAGCGGGGCAGCCGGCCCAGCACCGGCACCCGGCCCAGCTCGGCGATGGTGCGTAGATTGTCCTCAACAATCACTGTCGGCAGCTCCTCGGCCTCATCGCTGAACACCACCCCGGCCAGCGGCAGATCGCGGCCCCGCAGAGCCTCCAGGCTGAGCAGGGTATGGTTGATGGTGCCCAGACCGCTGCGGGCCACCAGCAGGGTGGGGATTCTGAGTTGGGCCACCAAATCGAGCAGCAGCAGGTGCCGGGTTAACGGCACCAGCAGTCCGCCAACCCCTTCCACCACCAGCATTTCATGGGCGGCCAGCGCCTGACTGAAGGAGGCGCGGAGCCGCCGGGGGTCGATCTCCCGTCCCTCCCGCTCCGCCGCCAGGTGAGGTGAGGCGGCCAGGCGGAATTGGTAGGGCACGGCCAAGTCGGGATCGCAGCGCCAATCGGGGGGATCTCCCACCCCGCCCGGGCCCGTCGGCTGCTGTCCCGATGCGGCCGGGAGGGCCGAACCGGACAGATCGCTGCGACCCGCCACCAACCGCCAATCTTCGGGGGGACCGCCATCTCCGCCGGTGGCCACCCACTTCAGATAGCCGCCCTCAACCCCCCGCCGTTGCCAGTAATCCAACAGCAGAGCCGACACCAGGGTCTTGCCCACCCCGGTGTCGGTGGCTCCGATAAAAATGGCTGCGGGTTGCGACTTCATCACGGTTCAATCCTCGTTGACACAGCGCACGGTAAAAATCTGGAAGCTCACCTTAAATCCATCGTGCCGCTCCCTGAACCACCGGCTCAATTCCCGGTAGCGGCGAGGCCCCAACGCCATCTGCTCTCCGGGACCGCCGGTACCGGTATTGCGGAAGTGGCGCAACAGCCCGGCCAGATCGGCAAAATTTCGCTCCAGTCGGTGTTCACTGATTTCAACCCGGCGAAAAACGTCGGCCAGACCGGCCTGCAACTCAGCATAATCAAGAAAGCGACGGGCCGCCACGTGGATCCGCCCGCCGGTCACCGCCTGCAGACCCTCTTCCAGCTCCGTCAGGGTTTGGCTGCCGAAAATCGTGGCCAACAGCACCCCGCCGGGGCGAAGTCCGGCCTGAATCCGTGCCAGGGCCCGGGGCAGATCGGCGAACCACTGGAGAGTGGCATTGGCGGTAATCAGGTCAAATCGGGTTTGGTTGGCCGCCAGAAAAATTTCACCATCCCGGCAGAGCAGAGTAAGCCGGGCCAGAGCACCTGGTTTTGGTAAACGATCACAGGGGCCAGCAGATAAGCGGTCACGGGGCACCGCAGGTTGCGGCAAGCGGGACGGCGATGCGTACGCCAGTACGTGAGCCGGCCCGATCGCCGCAAGATGCGGTGCCCCGTGACCGCTTACCATGATTTTACTTCGGGCCTGCTCCAGCATGGCTTGGGAAAAATCCAGGGCGGTGAGGCGGGCCGCAGGGTAGTGGCGCAGCAGGTGCTCGGTGTAATTACCGGTGCCGCAGCCCAGCTCCAGGATTTCAGCAACCTCCGCCGGCGGCGGCAGGTGCGGGAGCAGCAGGTCCAGGGTGCGGCGCTGGATATCGGCGTTGGCGTCATAGGTGGCGGCGGCCCGGTCGAAACGACGACGGATGGCCGCCTTGGCATGATCCTCAACGGGGGCCGCTCCCTGGCCGCTCCGGCCCCCCGGAAAATAATCGAGAAAGAGGGCATGGCCGCCATGCTCCAAGAGCCGGCACTCGGCCCCGGGCCACAACAGCCGTTGCTCCGGCGGCGCAATCAGATCCCGCCGGCCGTGATGGCTATGGATCCGGCAGGAAGCAGGAATCGCCTCGGGTGGAGCCAGCGGAGCGGCCAGCAGGGCCAGCCCCCGCTCCAGCACCTCCGGATTCCGAATGGCCTGATCGAGATACTCCTCCTCCAGCTCCCGCTGAAAACGACGGTAACTTTCCCGGTAGCCCAGAAAACATTTGCGGTAGAATGATCGGAGAAAATCGGCCGGCTGCCGGGCCAGCTCTCTACGAATGGCATCAAGCTCGGCGGCGGGCCAAAATGCGCGCACCGCCAGAAGGTGCAGGACGGTAACCCGCTGCGGGTAGTGCCGGGCAAGCTCCAGGGCGCAACGCCCGCCCAAAGACCAGCCCACGATTGCGCACTCGGCAATCCCCTGGCGATCCAGCCAGGCCGGGAATTCCGCCAAAAAGGCCGGAGGGTCGAGCAGGCCAGCGGGGCCGGGGCAGATAAAATCGTCGCGCAGGCCCAGCACCCGCCGGTCAAAGCCCCAGCCGGGCAGAAAAATCAGCGGGGATTCAGACACGATCACGCCCGGCCGCCCCGGACTTCCCTGTCACAAAAAGTTGACAAAACCTCACCTCCCCGCTTATATGACCCGGACTGCGGTAAATTGTCGCAGTCCGAACTAAATGCTGCTCCACCCTCTTTTTTGAGGGTTCCCCGTTCAACTCACACCGGCGCGCCTGAAAATACAGTTTCGCGGCTGATGACGCAAGTCCGCAGCCCGGTTGTTTGTTTTATGACCCAAAACTTCCTGGTCCACGGATTTTCAAAGCCCGCGGGAGAAACAGCATGCGGCCAAATTCACCTGATTTCCGGCTCGGCCCGTTCTCCTGCAGCTTGCTGCCATCCATTGCCCTGACCGTCGCCATGACGTTGCTCGCCCTCGGTGCCGCGGCCGCTCCAGCCCCATCATCCCCGGTCAAGGTC
>JBLRWU010000004.1:0-39663 GCA_047921155.1 Desulfurivibrio sp. | reverse complement strand
AGTACAAGCTTCCCAAGCTTGGTGTCGCGGGTTCGAATCCCGTTGTCCGCTCCAGTCCGTTGCTGTTGTTTTCAGAGCCGCCCTGTTCCGGCGGGTTTTTGGAAGTGGGCCATAAGCCCGCTTTTTTTGTTTATTGCGCTGGAGGAAGCCGGGTCGTGGCCGCTGGAGATACCGCCTTGATAAAGCGACTTACTGAACTGCTGGAGCCGGTGGTGGCAGATCACGGTCTGGAGCTGGCCGAGCTGCAGTTCCGCCGGGAAGCCCCGGGCTGGGTGCTGCGGCTGGTGCTGGACAGCGAGCAGGGGGTCGGGATCGATGATTGCGCCCGGGTGAGCCGGGAGATCTCCCATCTGCTGGAGGTGGAGGACCCCATCGAACAGGCCTTCCACCTGGAGGTCTCCTCCCCCGGCCTGGATCGTCCCCTGAAACAGGCGCGCGATTACCGGCGCTGCCGGGGTAAAAAAGCCAAAATTGTCTGCCGACAGCCCATCGCCGAACAGACCGTGTTTATTGGGGAACTTGGCGAGTTGCTCGACGACGTGGTGACGGTCACCACCGAATCCGGGCCGGTGTCGATTCCCCTGGAAAATATCCGCCGGGCCCGGCTGGTTCTCGAATGGTAGGCCGCGGGCGGCGTCGTTTTTTCACCAACTGCAGGGAGTAGGAAGATGATATCCGAACTGAAGAGAATTATTGATCAGATCTGCCGCGACAAGGGGATCAACCGGGATCTGCTGATCGAGGCCATCGAAGAGGCGGTGATGAGCGCGGCCAAGAAGAAGTACGGTCATCGCCGCGAGATCGAGGCCCGTTTCAACGACGAGCTGGGCGAGATCGAGCTTTTCCAGTTTCGCACCGTGGTGGAGGAGGTTACCGACGAGCAGACCGAGATCTCTTTTGCCGAGGCCACGGCCCTGGACTCCGAAGTTGAGATGGGCGACGAGCTGGGCAGCAAGATGGATTCAGTGGCCGACCTGGGCCGGATCGCCGCCCAGTCGGCCAAGCAGGTGATCATCCAGAAGATGAAGGAAGCGGAAAGCGACGTGGTCTTCGAGATGTTCAAGGAGCGCAAGGGTGATATCGTCAACGGTATCGTCCAGCGTTTCGAACGGGGCAACATGATCGTCAACCTGGGGCGTACCGACGCCATCCTGCCCTCCCGCGAACAGATGCCCCGCAAGTCCTACCGCCAGGGGGACCGGATCCGCGCTTACCTCATCGATGTCCGCCATTCGGCCAAAGATCCCCAGTTGATCCTGAGTCGAACCTGCAACGAATTTTTGACCAAACTTTTCGCCCTGGAGGTCCCGGAGATTGCCGAGGGGATCGTCAAAATCATGGGGGTGGCCCGCGAGCCCGGCTCTCGGGCCAAGATCGCCGTCTCCTCCACCGAAACCGATGTCGATCCGGTGGGCGCCTGTGTCGGGATGAAGGGTTCCCGGGTCCAGAACGTGGTCCAGGAACTCCAGGGTGAGAAGATCGATATCGTGCCCTGGAGCCCGGACCCGGCCCGGTTCGTCTCCAACGCCCTCTCCCCGGCCCAGGTCTCCCTGGTGGTGGTGGATGAGGAGAACAAGACTTTGCTGGTGGTGGTGCCCGACGATCAGCTCTCCCTGGCCATCGGCCGCCAGGGGCAGAATGTCCGCCTGGCTTCGGCCCTGCTCAACTGGCGGATCGATGTCAAGAGCGAGTCCCGCTACACCCGCTCCATCGAGGATGGTTTCCAGTCCCTGCTCGATATCGAAGGGATGACCGAAAAGCGGGCCGAACTGCTCTACGACAACGGCTTCAGCTCGGCGGCGGAGCTGGCGGCGGCCGCCACCGAAGATCTGCGGGAGATCCCCGGCCTGAATCTTGATGATGACGAGATCGCGGCCCTGATCGCGGCGGCGGTCAAACCTGCCGCCGCGGCCCGGGAGGCTGCGGCGGCGGCGGAAGCAACGGGCCCGGAAGCCACCAGCGCCGAGCCGCAGGCGCCGATTGCAACCACCCCGGAAGCCGATGCCGAGCCGGAACTTCCCCCGGCGGAGGATGACAGCGGCGAACATTCATGATAGACTGATCCGTTGACGATGGTGACGGATAAAATGGGGCTTGGGGGGCGGTTGCCGCCCGGTCAAAGGGATATGACGAAGGGTCGATAAACTCTTCGGGAGCAGGTGAATGAAGAAAATTCGCGTATACGAGTTGGCCAAAGAAGCTGGGATGGAAAACAAAGCGCTGGTTGCCCGGCTCCAGGATGAAGGCTATGACGTTAAATCTCACAGCTCCACCCTGGAAGCGCCTGAGGCCCAGGCGATCCGCATCAAGTTGGGATTGATCCAGACCGAAACCCAGGAGAAGCGGATCCAGGAGAAGGGGCGGACCACCATTATCCGGCGGCGCAAGGCCGTGGTGGAGGAGCCGGAGGTAACTGCCGAGGCTGCCGAGGCCCCCGAGGAGGCGCCCGAGGTCGTCGCCGGCCCTGAAACCGCAGAGGCCGCCACCACCGAGCCCTCCGTGGAGCCCACGGTGGAGACGCCGCCGCCGACCCCGGAACCGCAGGCCCCGGCGCAATCCGCGGCCCGGGAGGAAGTTGCCGCCGCGACGACAACCACAGCAACCACAGCAACCACAGCAACCACGGCAACCACAGCAACCACGGCGGCAGCCGGGGAAGCTCCGGCAAGCGAAGCGCCCGCCCCGACCGAGCAGGCCCCGACCACGGAGACCGCTGTCGAGGCGGCCCCGGTCGCTGAGGCGGAGGCCGCCCAGCCGGCCTCGCGCAAGGGTTTTGCCCGGGTAATCAAGCGGGCGGCCATCGTGGTCACCCCCGCCGTCGACAGCCGTCCGGCGCCGCGGCCCCGCAAGGTGGAAAAAGTGAAAAGACCGGGCGCCCCGGGCGCCCCCGGAGCGGCCCCGGTTGCTGAGGACGACGCCGGCGCCAAGAAAAAGGGCAAGCGTTTTGTCAAGTTCCATCCCGAACCGGAAAAGGAAGTGGCCAAGAAGGGAGCTCTGGGTAAACGCAAGCGCCAGGGCGGAGTGGTGGTGGAGGATTTCGACGAGTTGGGTCTGGTGCCGGCCGGGGTTCGTTTGGGTCGCGGCGGCCGGGGCGGCGGCGGTCGCCGCAGTCGGCAGCAACCGGTCAAGCCGCAGCTGGCCGCGGAAACCAAGGCGATCAAGAAACGGATCACCGTCCACGAAACCATCACGGTGGGGGATCTCGCCCACCGGATGGGGGCCAAGGCCAACGAGGTTATCGCCAAGCTGATGGGGATGGGGGTGATGGCCACCGTCAACCAGGCCATGGATATCGACACCGCCACCCTGGTGGCCACCGAGTTCGGTTATGAGGTGGAGCTGGGCAAGACCGGCGAGCAGAGCATCCTCAACCTGGAGGAACAGGAATCGGGCGGCGAGCCGCAACCGCGCCCGCCGGTGGTTACGGTGATGGGCCATGTCGATCACGGCAAGACCTCAATTCTCGATGCCATCCGTAAAACCGACGTGGCCGCCGGTGAGGCCGGGGGGATTACCCAGCATATCGGGGCCCATTACGTCCGTTCTCCCAAGGGCGACGTGGTCTTCCTTGATACTCCCGGCCATGAGGCCTTCACCGAGATGCGTTCCCGGGGAGCCCAGGTAACCGATATCGTGGTACTGGTGGTGGCCGCCGACGACGGGGTGATGGATCAGACCCGGGAGGCGATCAACCATGCCCGGGCCGCCAAGGTACCGCTGCTGGTCTGCGTCAACAAGATCGACAAGGAGAACGCCGATCTGATGCGGGTCAAGCGGGAGCTCTCCGATCTGGGCCTGATGCCGGAAGATTGGGGTGGCGATGCCATCTATTGCGAAACTTCGGCGAAAAATGGGATCGGGATCAGCGAACTGCTGGACAGTATCCTGTTGCAGGCCGAAATCCTGGAACTCAAAGCCGATCCCATGCGGCGCGGCAAGGGTCATGTGATTGAAGCCCAGTTGCACAAGGGCCGGGGGCCGGTGGCCACCGTCCTGGTGCAGCAGGGCACCCTGCGGGTGGGTGATTTCTTTGTCGCCGGCCAGTACAGCGGCAAGGTCCGCTCCCTGCTCAACGACAAGGGTGAGCATATCACGGAGGCTGGCCCGTCGACCCCGGTGGAGATTCAGGGTTTAAACGGCGTACCCCAGGCCGGCGATGAATTTATCGTGGTCCGTGACGACAAGATGGCCAAGAGCGTCAGCGCCGAGCGCCAGTTGAAGGTCCGGGAGCAGGAGTTGGCCTCCGACACCAAGATCTCGCTGGAAAATCTCTTTGAGCGGATGCAGGAGGGTGAGGTCAAGGAGTTGATGGTGGTGTTGCGGGCCGATGTCCAGGGCACCCTGGAGGCGTTCATCTCCTCTCTGGAGCAGCTCTCCACCGATGCGGTCAAGGTGCGGGTACTCAGTGCGGGCACCGGGACGGTCACTGAATCGGATGTCCTGCTGGCCGCCGCTTCCGATGCCCTGTTCATCGGTTTCAATGTTCGGCCCAACGCCAGGATCCAGGAGTTGGCCAAACGGGAAAAGGTGGATATGCGTTTCTACGACGTCATCTACCACGCCCTGGAGGATATCAAGCAGGCGATGGAGGGCTTGCTGGAACCGGAGTTTGTCGAGGAGGTGATCGGCAGCGCCGAGGTCCGCCAGACCTTCCAGGTTTCCAAGGTGGGCACCATTGCCGGCTGTTACGTCACCAGCGGCAAGGCCGAGCGTAACGCCAAGGTTCGCCTGCTCCGTGACGGAGTGGTGGTCTTCACCGGCCAGCTCAGCACCCTGAAGCGCTTCAAGGACGATGTCAAGGAGGTCGCCAGCGGTTACGAATGCGGGCTGTCGTTGCATAACTACAATGATCTCAAGGAAGGCGATGTCATGGAGTTCTTCGTCATGAAAGAGATCAAACCGAAACTATAAGCCGATGAGCGCCGCCCCCCGTAAAAGAAACAGCCCCCTGCCCGGAGTGGCGGAGCGCGCCGGGAAACGGCGCCCCGGCCGGGTGGCCGATGAGATCCGCCAGGAGGTGGCGATGCTGCTGCTGGGCAAGGTGCAGGATCCCCGGGTGGCCCAGGTTACCATTTTGCGGGCCACCGTCACCGACGACCTCAGCCAGGCCCGTCTCTACTACAGCGTCCTCACCGAAGAGGCTGCCGCCGATGCGGCCAAGGGTCTGGAGAGCGCCAAGAGTTTTATCCGGCGCAGCCTGGCCCGGAATCTGGCCCTGCGGGTGGTGCCCGCCATTATCTTCCAGCGGGATCACTCCCTGGAGGAGCAGGAAAAACTGGAACGTCTCTTAAAGCAGATCCGGGAAGAGGAAGGGGAGGGCAGCTAGATGAACGGTTCGCCGCTGGAGGCCATGGTCGCCGCCATTAAACAGGCCGACAATATTCTGATCCTGACCCATATCCATCCCGACGGCGATGCCCTGGGCTCCCAGTTGGGGCTGGGCGACGTTTTGCGCGGTTTGGGCAAACAGGTCTGCCTCTACGGCGAGGTTGAGGTTTCCCATCTCTACGATTTCCTGCCCGGCTCCGCCGATATCACCGTGGGCTTGCCCGAGCTTAGTGCCTTTGATTGCGCCATCGCCTTGGATTGCGGCGATGCCCACCGCCTGGGGAAAGAGATGGCGGCCCTGCTCACCGTCAAACCCTTTCTGGTTATCGATCACCATGCCGGTCACCAGGATTTCGGCGATCTGCGCTGGGTCGATCCCGATCGTGCCTCCACCGGCGAAATGGTTTACGACCTGGCCGTGGCCCTGGGGGCGGAGGTTTCACCGGCGGCGGCCTACTGCTTTTATGCCGCGGTGGTTTCCGACACCGGTTCTTTCAAGTACTCCTCCACCTCGGCGGACACCTTTCGGGTGGCCCGGGAGCTGATCCTGAAAGGGGTCAAGCCGGCGGCGGTGGCCAGTAAGCTGTTTGACAACTACACCATGCCCCGGCTGCGCCTGTTTCAGCGGGTGCTGGAAAGCCTGCAACTGCAGGCCGATGGGCGGATCGCCATGATCAGCGCTCCCCGCCGCCTCTTTGATGAGACCGGCGCGGCAACCCAGGATACCGAGGGATTTATCAACTATCCCCGGGCATTGAGCTGCGTCAAGGTCGCGGTTTTCCTCAAGGAAGCCGAAGCGGGCATGGTTTCGGTGAGCATGCGCTCCAAAGGTTCCTCTTGCGATGTTTCCCAGGTGGCCGCCAAGTTCGGCGGTGGGGGCCATCGTAATGCCGCCGGGTTCAAACGGCTGGATACCACCATCGAGCAGTTGAGCGCCGAGCTGCTGCGGGAGCTGGAAATCGTGGTCGCCGACTGCTGATGGCCGGGAAGGATTTGGCAGTGGATCCGGTCGTGACTTTGGCAGTTCCCCCGGCAGTACCCCTCTCCGAGCCTCTCTTTTCTCCCGTGGTTATTCCGGTGGATAAACCCCCCGGCCCTTCGTCGTTTCGGATGGTACAACTGGTGCGCCGCGCCCTTGGCATCAAAAAAGTCGGCCACGCCGGTACCCTGGACCCCTTTGCCTCCGGCCTGCTGCTGATCTGCGTCGGCCGGGCCGCCACCCGCCTGGTTGACCGGCTGATGGTCGGCGACAAGGAGTATCTGGCCACCCTGCAACTGGGGGTCACCACCGATACCCACGATCCGGAGGGGCGGATAGTGGCCGAGCAGCCGGTGACCGCGGAACACTGCGCCGGTCTGGAGCAAGCCCTGGCTGCCTTTCGGGGCGAGATCATGCAGGCTCCGCCGGCCTTCTCGGCGGTCAAACATCTGGGCAAACCCCTTTACGCCTACGCCAGAAAAGGGGAGATCATCGCCAAGCCCCCCCGTCGGGTCCTGATCCACGAACTGACGGTACTGGAACTGGACCGCAAGCAGCAGCGCCTGGAGTTGCGGATTCGCTGCAGCAAGGGTACTTATATCCGCAGCCTGGCCCATGACCTGGGGGCGGCTCTGGGCTGCGGCGCCCATCTCGTCGCCCTGCGTCGCCTGGCCAGCGGATCCTTCCGGGTGGCGGAGGCGGTGGATGGCGATGCCCTCTTCGACCGGGAGCAGGCCGCCGCCCTGCTGGCCGCCGGAAGTTTGAGCGTGGCTGAAATTGAAGCCCGGCTGCCCCCCTTGGTCTGAGCCGGACGGTATAATCAGGGAACTTTCCGATGCTGAATCCCTTCGATCTCTTCAAAAAAACCCCCAAAACCAACTGCGGTCAATGTGGTTACCCCGCCTGTCTGGCCTTTGCCGCCGCCGTAACCAAGGGGGGGGAGGATCCCGGTAAGTGTCCCTTCCTCGATCCCGCCGACTCCGAGTTGGCCCGGCGGGAGGGGGCCGCCCTCGAACAACTGCCCCGGCAGCGGGAGCTGGAACTGGTGGCGCACCTCAAGGGCAAGATCGCCGTGCTGGATTTTGCCGCCATTGCCGGCCCCCTGGGCTGTACGGCCGTAAACGGCCCAGAGGGGGAACTGCTGCTCTTCAAATTCCTGGGTCGGGAGGTGCGGCTGAGTAAAGATGGCGTGCTGCTGGACGGGGTCGCGCCGGAGGATCCCCGGGATCAGATTCTGCTTTACAACTATGTCCATTTCCGGGGCGGGGCCGAACCGGGCCGCCGGGATTGGATCGGCCTGGAGAGCCTGCCCAACACCATCTCCAAGGTCAAAACCCTGGCCGTTTATTGCGAGGGGCCCCTGGCCGAACTTTTTTCCCGCCATTCTCCGGCGGCGGTGCTGGCGGCCGGGGAATGGCTGGGAGGTGCGGTTCCGGCGGAAACCGCCGCTGATCTGACCATGATCGTGCCGGTCCTGCCGCGGGTGCCGCTCTGCCTTCACTTTTGGGCCGAGGCGCCGGAAGAGGGTTTCAGCGCCCGGGCCAAGGTGCTGTTCGATCGGCGGGTTCTCGATTTTCTTGATCTGGAAACCCTGGTGTTTGCCGGCGAGCGTCTGGCCGACCGCCTGGCCCTGCTGCTGGAGCAGGGCCGGTAAACCCAAAACTTTGGCCCGGGAGGATGTGATGCCGGAAAGATTGCAACCCGCGGAGATTGCCCGTTCGTGCGGCCGGCGGGCGGAAAACATTTATACCGCCCGGGGCTATTGCTGCGCCGAGGCGGTGATCGTTACCCTGAACGGCGTTTTTAACTGCGGGTTGGACCAGGCCACGGCGGTGGCCCTGGGCTCGGGATTTTGCCACGGGATGGGCGGGGCCGGCTGTGCCTGCGGCGCCCTGGCGGGGGCCGAGATCGGCTTGAGCCTGCTGCTGGGTCCCCGCCGGGAGGGGGGGCTGGAAAAGAAGAAATTTCAGCGGGAGGTGGCCTGCCTGATGCACGACCGCTTCAAGGAGCGCTTTGCCGCCACCTGTTGCCGGGTGCTGCTTAAAAACCGCAAAGAGAGGGGCGGGGCCAGTTGCGCCGAGCTGACCCGGGGCGCCGCCGAACTGGCCGCCCAACTGGTTTTGGCCCACCGGCCCGAGCTGGCCGCCGCCTGCGACCGGGATTTTCTGTTGCGGCAGGAAGTTAAGCCGGCTCCGTAGCCGGGTTGCGGCTGCGGGATGCCGCCCGCCCGGCCCGTTATGGCCGCGATCTACTTTTTTACCCAAACTTGCAGCAGGAGGATTGCCCTTGTTATTGCCAGCCGCCGTCAATCATGGCGCCCCCCGGGCCGAAATTAACTGCTCTTTTCCCTTCGCCATCAGCCGGGATCGGTTGACAACTCTACAGGTCAATCTTGGTTATCGCTGCAACCAGATCTGTCAACATTGCCATGTCGATGCCGGCCCCCATCGCCACGAAATGATGGCTCCGGAAACCCTGGCCCTGATCCCCCGGGTATTGCAAGCCCGTAAGCTGGCCACCCTGGATCTGACCGGGGGGGCTCCGGAGCTGCATCCCGGTTTTCGCGAGCTGGTTACGGCGGCGCGGCGGCTGGGAGTGAGGGTGATCGATCGTTGCAACCTGACGGTGCTGCTGGAGCCGGGCCAGGAAACCCTGGCCGATTTTCTGGCCGCAAGCCGGGTGGAGGTTTATGCCTCCCTGCCCTGCTATTCCGAGGCCAATGTGGATCGCCAGCGGGGCCGGGGGGTGTTTGCCAAAAGCATCAGCGCCCTGCTCCGGTTAAACGAACTCGGCTATGGCCAGGCGGACGGCGGCCTGATTCTGAACCTGGTTTACAACCCCGGCGGTCCCTTTTTGCCCGGTTGCCAGCGGACCCTGGAGGAGGCTTATCGGCGTGAATTGGGAGCAGACCACGGGATCGTCTTCAGCCATCTGCTGGCCTTCACCAACCTGCCGATCAATCGTTTTGCCGCCGCCCTGGCCACGGCGGGGCGCCTCGACGAATACCGCCGGTTGCTGGTCGAGAACCGGGTCGAAGCCAACTGTCGGCGGGTGATGTGCCGTAATCTGGTAAGTGTCGATTGGCGCGGCTATCTCTACGACTGCGATTTCAACCAGCAGCTCGACCTGGCGCTGCCCGTTGCAGGGGCGGCCCGTTTGGGCGACCTGCTCCACCACGATCTGGTCGGTTGTCCGGTGCGGGTTGGTGAACACTGCCACGGATGTATAGCCGGCCAGGGCAGCAGTTGCGGTGGTGCCCTGTAAAGGAGGAGCGATGATGAAGAAATTTTTAGTCTTAGTTGCGATCCTGATGTTGGCGGGGCTTTTTTTCCTCTTCGAGCTGGATCGTTTTCTGACCCTGGAGGCGCTGCAACAGGGGCAGGATCAGTTTGCCGCCTGGCGGGCCCAGGCGCCCCTGCGGGTGGCCGGGGTGTTTTTTCTCTTCTATGTGGTGGTTACCGCCTTCTCGCTGCCGGGGGCGGCGGTGATGACCCTGGCGGGTGGCGCCCTCTTCGGGTTGACCACCGGGGTTATCCTGGTCTCCTTTGCCTCCACCATTGGCGCCACCCTGGCCTTCCTGGTGGCCCGTTTTCTGTTGCGCGATCTGGTCCAGAATCGCTTCGGCGAGAAGCTGGCGGCAATCAATCGCGGGGTGGAGCGGGATGGGGCCTTCTATCTCTTCACCCTGCGGCTGGTGCCGATCTTCCCCTTCTTCCTGATCAACCTCCTGCTGGCCCTTACCCCGATTCGCACCTTCACCTTCTATTGGGTCAGCCAGGTGGGGATGCTGGCCGGCACCGTGGTTTACGTCAACGCCGGCACCCAACTGGGGGCCATTGCCGGCACCGGAGATATCCTGTCGCCGGGCCTGATCGCTTCCTTTGTCCTGCTGGGTTTGTTCCCCCTGCTGGCCAAAAAGATCGTTGAAGTGGTGCGTAAGGGCCGGGTCTATGCCCGCTGGCGCCGGCCGCGGAGCTTTGAGCGCAACCTGGTGGTGATTGGGGCCGGGGCGGCCGGACTGGTCAGCGCCTATCTCGCGGCGGCGCTCAAGGCCAGGGTTACCCTGATTGAAGCCCACAAGATGGGCGGGGATTGCCTCAACCATGGCTGCGTCCCCAGCAAGGCCCTGATCCGCAGTGCCAAACTGGCCCACCAGATCGCGCATGCCGATCGGTACGGCCTCGCGGCCGCCGCGCCCCGTTTCAGCTTCCGGGCGGTGATGGATCGGGTCCACGCCAAGATCGCCGCCATCGCCCCCCATGACAGTGTTGAGCGCTACACCGAACTGGGGGTGGAGGTGCTGGCGGGCCGGGCCAAAATCGTCGATCCCTGGACCGTCGAGGTGGCCCTTAACTCCGGCGGGGTCAGGCGGCTCACCAGCCGCAGCATCATTATCGCCACTGGGGCCGCTCCGGTGGTGCCGCCGCTGCCCGGGCTGGAGGAGGTTGGTTATCTCACCAGCGATACCATGTGGGAACAGTTTGCCAAACTCGACCACCCTCCTGCCCGGCTGGTGGTGCTGGGGGGCGGCCCCATCGGTTGTGAACTGGCCCAGGCCATGGCCCGGCTCGGCTCCAAGGTGAGTCTGGTCCAGCGCCGCTCGCGACTGCTGCCCCAGGAGGATGAGGAGGTTTCCGCCCTGGTGCGTCTTGCCCTGGAGGAGTCCGGAGTGGAGGTGCTGACCGACCAGCGGATGGTGCGTTGTGAGCGCCACGGTGATGCTAAGCTTTTGCTGGTGGAGCAGGGTGGGGTGGAGCGCCGCCTGGAGTTCGACGCCCTGCTGCTGGCGGTGGGGCGTCAGGCCCGGCTGACCGGGTACGGCCTGGAGGAGTTGGGGGTTCCCGTCGAGCGCACGGTGGTGGTCAACGACTATCTGGAAACCATCTATCCCAACATCCTGGCGGTGGGGGATGTGGCCGGACCTTACCAGTTCACCCATACCGCCGCCCATATGGCCTGGTTTGCGGTGGTCAACGCCCTTTTTGGCGGTTTTCGCAGGTTCAAGGTCGATTATTCGGTGATCCCCCGGGCCATCTTCACCGATCCGGAGGTGGCCCGGGTCGGGCTCAGCGAAGGGGAGGCCCAAAGGCTGGGGATTGCCTGCGAGGTGACCCGGTATGATCTGGGGGAGCTTGACCGGGCCATTGTCGACAGCGCCGACCACGGGTTCGTCAAGGTTCTCACCGTGCCCGGCCGGGACAGGATCCTGGGGGTGACCATTGTCGGTGAACATGCCGGCGATCTGCTGGCCGAGTATGTCCTGGCCATGAAGCAGGGGCTGGGGATCAACAAAATCCTCGGCACCATCCACACCTATCCCACCCTGTCCGAGGCCAATAAATTCGCGGCCGGGGCCTGGAAAAAGGCCCATGTGCCCCGGAAACTGCTGGCCCTGATCGGCCGCTACCACGCCTGGAGGTTGTAGGGAGCGATGAGGGAACTGATTTTAGGAGGAGCCCGCTCGGGCAAAAGCGCCCTGGCCGAAGAGTTGGCCCTGGCCAGCGGTCTGGCGGTGACCTATATCGCCACCGCCGAGGCCGGGGATGCCGAGATGCGGGAGCGGATCAGCCATCACCGCCGCCGTCGGCCGGTGGATTGGGAACTGGCGGAGGTTGGTTGCGATCTGGCCGGGGAACTGGTAAAAAGGGCCGCCGCCCGGCGTTGCCTGCTGGTGGATTGCCTGACCATGTGGCTGTCCCGGCTGCTGGCCGATTCCGACCCGGGGCGCCTGGCGGCGGAAAGCGCGGAGCTGTTGCGGGTGCTGCCGGGGCTGCCGGGCCGGATCATCATGGTCAGCAACGAAACCGGCCTGGGGGTGGTGCCCATGGGGGAGCTTTCCCGGCGCTTCTGCGATGAGTCGGGCCGGCTGCACCAGAAGTTGGCCGCTGTTTGCGAGCGGGTGGTGCTGACCGTGGCCGGACTGCCCCAGGTCCTGAAAGGAGAGAGAATAAGATGATGAATGATCGATTTGCGTGGTTGCGGGAGCCGGTGGCCCCCCTGGATGATGCCGCCCGGCACCGGGCCGAACAGCGCCAGGGGCAGTTGACCAAGCCCGCCGGTTCCCTGGGGCGGCTGGAGGAGCTGGCCCTGCGCCTGGCCGCCATGCTGGGGGAGGATAGACCCCGGCTGGCCCAGGCCGGGATTGCGGTTTTTGCCGGTGATCACGGGGTGGTTGAGGAGAAAATTTCCGCTTTCCCCCGGGAGGTTACCGTGGAGATGGTCCGCAATTTCGCCAACGGCGGGGCGGCGATCAGTGTGCTGGCCCGTAATCTCGGGGCGGAGCTGGAGGTGGTAAATCTGGGGACGGTGGTCGACCCCGGCCCCCTGCCGGGGGTGGTGGCCGTCAATCTCGGCCCCGGTACCGCCAATTTCCTCCATGGCCCGGCCATGACCGCAGAGCAGTTGGCCGGAGCCCTGCGGGCCGGATATGACAGCGTCGAGCGGATGCTGACCCGGGGGGTCGGCATCTACATCGGCGGCGAGATGGGGATCGGCAACACCACCAGCGCCGCCGCCCTGGCCTGCGCTTATCTTGCCGAAAAACCCGAGGTGCTGGCGGGTCCCGGCACCGGACTCGATTCCGCCGGGGTGCGCCACAAGGCCGAGGTGCTGGGCCGGGCCCTGGCCTTGCACTGTCCGGAGGGGGCGGTGATCCCCCCCGGCGAAGTTCTGTGGCGGCTGGGGGGGTTTGAGATCGCCGCCCTGGCCGGGGCCTATCTGCGTTGCGCCCAGCGCGGCCTTCCGGTTTTGATCGATGGTTTTATCAGTTCGGTGGCGGCCCTGGCCGCCCTGCGCCTCCAGCCCCGGGCCGCCGACTGGTTTCTCTTCTCCCACGCCTCGGCCGAACCGGGGCACCGCCGGGTGCTGGCCGCCATGGAGGCCACGCCCCTGCTTGATCTGGGGATGCGCCTGGGCGAGGGCAGCGGAGCGGCGGTGGCGCTGCCCCTGCTGCAACTGGCTTGCGCCCTCCATTCGGAGATGGCCACCTTCGAGGAGGCCCTGGTTTCCAAACAGTTTACCTGATGGGGACAGCCATGGTTAAATTAACCCCGCGTCATGCCCCGGTGCTGCTGGCTTTTTTTACTTCCCTGCTGATGAGCCTGTTGATGTCGGCGGTGATCACCCTGATCAATCTCGGTCCGGTGGAGGATTTCTTCCGCCGCTGGATGACCGCCTGGATCACCGCTTTCGTGATCGCTTTTCCCTCCATCCTGCTGGTGCTGCCGGTGGCCCGGAGGATTGTGGCCCGGTTGACCGGGGCCCCGCTGGGTTGAGCGGTCCGGGTTACCAGTATTCAGGGTATTTGCGGTCGGGAGCCAGGTTGTTGATCAGCAGGGCGACCAGCAGCATGACCAGGGCGCCGCTGGTGGCGGGGATCAGGACGTAGAGAAAGCCCAGGGAGTTGATCTCCTCGCCGCCGATCACCGCGATCAGGGCGGTGGCGCCGCCGGGGGGGTGGAGGGTGCCGCTCAACTGCATGGCGGCGATGGCGGTGGCCACCGCCAGGGCCGCGGCCAGCCCCGGTTGCTCGGGCAGCAGTTGATAGCAGGCGACCCCCACCACCGCCGAAATAAAGTGGCCGCCCACCAGGTTGCGCGGCTGGGCCAGGGGGCTGTTGATCGCCCCGTAGATCAGCACTGCCGAAGCGCCGAAAGAGCCGATGATCATCACCAGGCCCCGGTCGCCCAGCCAGCCGTAGTGGAGTCCCGCCACCGCCGCAATCCCCAGCAGGGCGCCCAGCCACGACCAGCCGATGTAGGCCGCGCCGACCCGGGGCGGCCGGTTGCCGCCCCCTCTCATCTTGATGAAATAGTTCATGTTTTTCCCCATGGATCAAGGTATAATCGGGCTTCCCGTAGCCAAATCTGACCGTCGCCACCTTAACCCCTTATTGGGTGAAGGGGTAATAAAATTATGGAGGATGTCATGGAAGAGAGCAGAGCCAACCGCGTAACCATTGTCGATATCAAGATGCCTTTCGGCTCCATGGTCGTGTTTATGGTGAAGTGGGTGTTGGCGTCGATCCCGGCATTTTTTATCCTCACCCTCATCGGCACGGCGGTATTCGCTGTCCTGGGCGCATTTTTCGGTCGGGGTATGCACTGATCCGATGATTACTGCCCCACCCCATGTTGGCCATTAAGGAGGTACTCTTATGCGACTGACCAGTCCGGTTTTTGCCCATGGCGGCTTGATTCCGGCCCTTTATACCTGTGACGGTGACAACGTCAATCCCCCTCTGGAGATTGCCGGGGGTCCACGGTATCGGCACTGCCGGGAACCATGACTACCACGGCCCCTGTCCGCCCGATCGGGAGCATCGCTATTTCTTCAAGCTCTACGCCCTGGATTGCCAACTGGATCTTCCCGCCGGCGCCACCAAGCCGCAGGTGGAAGCGGCGATGGTCGGACACATCCTGGCCACCGCCGAGCTGATGGGGCGCTACGATCGCCTTCGTCGCGCTTTATAAGTTGACTTTCAGGGTAATTTTTATTACTAAGATCTGTTTAAAGTAGGAATGGTCGGGGTTGCCGGAATCTTCCGGAGCGGCTGGCCATCTCCCGAATGTTAAACCTTTTTAAGGAGTAGTTAAAAGTGACCCTCACCACCGAAGACAAGCAGGCCATCATTGCCGAACACGGCGCCAATCCCCAGGATAGCGGTTCCCCCGAGGTGCAGATCGCGCTTCTTTCCGCCCGGATCACCTACCTGACCGAGCATTTCAAGATCTTCAAGAAAGACCACCATTCCCGGCGGGGGCTGCTCAAGCTGGTCGGCCAGCGCAAGCGGCTGCTTGGCTACCTGAAGGATAATGATGTGGAGCGCTACCGTAATATCATTGCCAAGCTGGGCATCCGGAAATAAGCGCCTCCTTGTCTGCAACATAGTTTTTTGGTCAAACGTTCAGCCGCGCCCCTTTTGGAGGTGCTGCTGAACGTTTGACTTTTTGTAACCGTTCACCAATGCCAACAACGTGTTGATTTAACGGGCTGTAACCGTTCAGCAGTGCCCCAGGTTCGGGTAAGCAGCCAAGCGCCGCGTACCCCGGGTACGTAAGCTTGGCTGATCGCCCGAAGATGGGGTGCTGCTGAACGGTTACGATTTTTCCGGCTCCGGGGCGTTGACCCCCTTGCCGTTTATGTCGAGGGGCGCGGGCTGTGAGAACCGTGCCCATAAGCGAATGTCAGAGGAGAAGAGAAGAAGATGGAAAAGAAGATCAGTGTGGAACTTGCCGGCAGAACCTTAACCATTGAAACCGGGCGGTTGGCCAAACAGGCCAGCGGCGCGGTATTGGTCACTTATGGACAGAGCATGGTGCTGGTTACCGCCACCGCCGCCCGCGAACCCCGGGAGTCGGTTGATTTTCTGCCGCTCACCGTGGAGTACCAGGAGCGTTTTTACGCGGTGGGCCGAATTCCCGGCAGCTTCTTCCGCCGCGAGATCGGCCGTCCCACCGAGAAGGAAACCCTCTCCTGCCGCCTGATCGATCGTCCCCTGCGGCCGCTCTTTGCCGTCGGCTACCAGAATGAGACCCAGGTTATCGCCACCGTACTCTCCGCCGACCATGAGAATGAGCCGGATATGATGGCGATGATCGGCGCTTCCGCCGCCCTCTCCGTCTCCCATATCCCTTTCAATGGACCCATTGCCGGGGTACGGGTGGGGATGGTGGATGGCAACTATATCCTCAACCCCACCGCGGAACAGCGCAAGAACTCCAGGCTGGATCTGATCGTGGCCGGCACCGCCAAGGCGGTGGTGATGGTGGAAGGGGGGGCCGACAGCCTCTCCGAAGAGGAGGTGATGAACGGGATCTTCTTCGCCCACGAGTCGATGCAGCCCCTGATCGCCATCCAGGAGGAGTTGCGCCAGGCGGTGGGTCGGGCCAAGATGGAGGTCAAGCCGCCGGAGGTGGATGAGCAACTGCGCGCCCGGGTGGCTGAATTGGCCGGCCCCGGGATGCTCGAGGTCACCGGCACCGACGATAAGCTGGCCCGGGGCGAGGCCTTCCACGCCCTGGAGAGCAAGGTACTCTCCCAGTTGAAGGAGGAGCTGAGTTCCTCCGAGCAACCGGCGGCCAAGCTGAAAGAGGCCAAGGAGCTGCTCTATGGTCTCAAGAAGAGCGTGATGCGCGGCCAGATCGTCAAGGAGAAGAGGCGGATCGCCAGCCGCCGCCTGGACGAGGTGCGCCCGATCAGTTGCGAAGTGGCGGCCCTGCCCCGGGTCCACGGCTCCTCCCTCTTCACTCGGGGCGAGACCCAGGTGCTGGTCAGCGCCACCCTGGGCAGCGGCGACGATGAGCAGCGGATTGAATCGCTCAGCGGCATGTCCTTCAAGCCCTTCATGTTGCACTACAACTTCCCCCCCTACTGCGTGGGGGAGGCCCGTTTTCTGCGTGGTCCCAGCCGTCGCGATATCGGCCACGGCGCCCTGGCCGAACGGGCCATCGCCGCGGTCCTGCCCGACAGCGAGAGCTTTCCCTATACCATCCGGGTGGTTTCCGAGGTGCTGGAATCCAACGGTTCCTCCTCCATGGCCACCATCTGCGGGGCGTCCCTCTCCCTGATGGACGCCGGCGTTCCCCTGAAAAAACCGGTCTCCGGCATCGCCATGGGCCTGATCAAGGATGGTGATGATATCGCCATCCTGTCCGACATTCTCGGTGATGAGGATCACCTGGGGGATATGGATTTCAAAGTGGCCGGTACCGAGGACGGGATCACCGCCCTGCAGATGGATATCAAGATCGAAGGGGTTTCCCGGGAGATCATGGGCCAGGCCCTTTCCCAGGCCCAGGCCGGTCGACTCCATATTCTGGAGAAGATGAAGGAGGCGCTGGCCACCTCCCGCTCCGATGTGCCCGAGCATGCCCCCAAGCTCTTCACCATTAATATCAACCCGGACAAGATCCGCGACATCATCGGCCCGGGGGGCAAGATGATCCGCTCGATCACCGCCGAGTACGGGGTCAAGATCGATGTCGAGGATGACGGCCGGGTCAAGATCTTCGCCCCCAGCGGTGAGGTGGCCGACAAGGTGCGGGAGGTGATCGGCTCGATCACCGCCGAGGCCGAGATCGGCAAGATCTACACCGGCACCGTGCAGAAGATTATGGATTTCGGCGCCTTTGTCCAGATTCTGCCCGGCACCGACGGTCTGGTTCATATCTCCGAGCTGGAGAACCGCCGGGTGGAGAAGGTTACCGATGTCCTCAAGGAGGGTGATGAGGTGCGGGTCAAGGTCCTGGAGATCGACGGCCGCGGCAAAATCCGCCTGAGCCGCAAAGCGGTGCTGGCCGAGGAGAATAGTTGACGGATCGTTCCAGACCGTCGGCCCCCGTCGCCATGTACCAACAGAGTACGCTGGATAACGGAGTACGGATCGTCACCGAAACCACCGATTCCCGGGTGGTTTCGGTGGGGGTCTGGATTGAGGTCGGAGCCCGCGACGAGCACGACCTGACCAACGGCAGTTCCCACTTCGTCGAGCATATGCTGTTCAAGGGCACCAAGAGAAGGAATGCCCACCAGATCGCCCGCGAGCTCGATGTGATGGGCGGGATGGCCAACGCCTTCACCGCCACCGAAACCACCTGTGTTTATGCCACCGTTTTGGCCGACCGGCTGCCGCAACTGGCGGACCTGCTGGCCGATATCGTCCTCAACTCCAGCTTTCTGCCCGCCGAGGTGGAAAACGAGCGCGAGGTGATCCTGCAGGAGATCGCCATGGTGGAGGACACCCCCGACGACCTGGTCCACGATCTCTTCAACCGGGAGTTGTGGGGCCGACATCCCCTGGGTAATACGGTGCTGGGTTCCCCCCGGGTGGTCGGGGCCCTTACTTCCCACCATCTCCTCGATTACGTTCAGCGCCACTACACCCCCGGCCGGATCCTGATCGCCGCCGCCGGCCAGGTTGAGCATGAGAGTTTCCGTAAACTGTGGGCCAAACCCTTCGGCAAGATCAGGGGCGGAACCGGGGAGAGGCCCGCGGTTCCTGCCGCTGTAAGCGATCGCAGGGGCCGCAAGATAAGCGGTCACGGGGCACCGCAGGTTGCGGCAAGCGGGACGGCGATGCGTACGCCAGTACGTGAGCCGGCCCGATCGCCGCAAGATGCGGTGCCCCGTGACCGCTTACCTGCCGCTTTCTCCCGCCGGGCCCCGGAATACCGGGAGCCGGCGCGGCGGGTCTTTGACCGGGGTCTGGAGCAGGTCCATCTGGTGATGGGTACCTACGGCCTGGGTGAAACCGACCCCGACCGCTATGCCCTGCAACTGCTCAACACGGTGCTGGGTGGCAACATGAGTTCCCGCCTCTTTCAGGAGATTCGCGAAAAACGGGGCCTGGCCTATTCGGTATACTCCTATCTCAACGCCAACAGTGACAGTGGCAGTCTGGGGGTTTACCTGGGGGTTGATCCCCTGGCGGCGGAGGAGGCCGTCGGGCTGGTGGGCAAGGAGATTCGCCGGCTGGTCAGGGAGCCGATCGCGGCCGAGGTGCTGGCCGAGGCCCGCGACTACGCCCGGGCGGTGATCATGCTGGCCGAGGAGAACACCGAGGCCCGGATGTGTCGCCTGGCCCGCAATGTGATCAATTTTGATCGCGACCTGCCCTTGCCCGAAATTTTGGCCGGTTTTGACCGGGTAACCTCCGCCGATATTATCGGAATTGCGGAAAAAATCTTTCTCCGGCCCTTGAGCGCCGTGGCCCTGGGGCCCCTGGATGACGGGTTGCTCGATTGGGATGCCCTGGATGAATAACGGCGGTCTCCGGTTCTGTGTGCTGGGAGGCGGCAGCAAGGGCAACGCCACCTACGTGGAGGCGGGTAACACCCGGCTGCTGATCGATGCCGGTTTCTCCGGCCGCGAGATCGAATCCCGCCTGGCGACCCTGGGGGTTGATGCCGCAGATCTCACCGCCATCCTGATCAGTCACGAGCATGGCGATCATATCCGGGGGGCGGGAGTCCTTTCCCGCCGCCACCGCCTGCCGCTGCTGGTCAATCGGGCCACCCTCCAGGCCGCCGGTCGGGGGCTGGAAAATCCGGCGGCGGTCCAGGAGTTCACCGCCGGCACCACCTTTATTTGCGGCAATATCCAGGTTCATCCCTTTGCTATTCCCCACGACTGCGCCGAGCCGGTGGGTTTTCTGCTCAAGGCCGGCGGCCGGTTGCTGGGCCATTGTACCGACCTGGGCGCGGTCTCCCGCCTGGTCCACCATCGTTTAAGCGGTTGCCACGCCCTGGTGCTGGAAGCCAACCACGATCTCGAGATGCTGATGGATGGTCCCTATCCCCCGGCCCTCAAGCAGAGGGTGCGCTCCCGCCACGGTCACCTGGCCAACCACGAAGCCGGCGCATTTCTGGGTGAACTGTTGCACCGGGGGTTGCAGCAGGTGGTGCTCTCCCACCTCAGTGAAACCAACAACACCCCGGCCCTGGTCGAACAGGCGGTTCGCACCGCCCTGGCCGGCCGCCCCGCCGTTTCCCTGCCTCGGATAACCATCGCCTGCCAGCAGCAGGGCAGCGCCATGGTTTGCCTGTAACGGTCCCGAAGATTCCCCGCCCGCCCGGTAAAAAAAATAATCAGCCCCGCTTTCGTCGACCTGTTCCGGTGTGATAACATGCTTTCACGTTTGTCGATGTCGCGGTCACTCACCGGTGCCATTGCCGATGGCTGACCGCGACACCACCATGATTAACAGCTAACCGACTTAAGGAGGCAAAATGGCTAAATCGGCATGGTTTAAACCCTATCTGCTGGGAGGATTGGCGGGGCTGTTGCTCACCGTCAGTGTCTTGATCGCCAACCAGTTCTTCGGCACGTCGACCACCTTCCCCCGGGTCGCCACCTGGCTGATCGATCTGGTCGGCATCGACCTCGGTCACCTGGCCTTTTACCAGGTGAGGGACGGGGCGCTGACCGGGGTGGCCTTGCCCAACTGGCAACTGTTGTTTGTCGTCGGGATCGGGGCCGGCGCCTTTATCAGTTCGCTCCTCACCGGCACCTTCAAGCTCGAATCGCTGCCGCCGATGTGGGTGGCCCGGTTCGGCGACCGGCTGGGGCTGCGGATTGTTCATTCCCTGATCGGCGGGGCCCTGGTGATGATCGGGGCCAGGATCGCGGGCGGATGCCCCAGCGGCCACGGGGTCAGCGGGGTCAGTCAGTTGGGGGTCAGCAGTATTCTGGCTTTGGCAATGTTCTTTGTCGGCGGTATCCTGACCGTCCGCATTCTGTATCGGGGAGGTAAGTGATGACACTGATAATGGGACTGGTAACCGGGATGCTGTTCGGGGCCCTGCTGCAGCAGGCCGAGGTGTTGCGCTTTGAGCGGCAGGTGGGCGCCCTGCGGCTGCGGGACATGACCATCGTCAAGTTCATGCTGAGTACCATCATCGTCGGCGCCATCGGCATCCATCTCCTGGCCGACCTGGGGGTGATCTCCTTTGCTCCCCGGGCCTTAAGTCTTGGCCTGCAGATCGTGGGGGGCCTGCTCTTCGGCATCGGCTGGGCCCTGATCGGCTATTGTCCGGGCACCAGCGTCGGTGCTTTGGGTGAGGGGCGCTACCATGCGATCTGGCCGATTCTCGGCATGCTGCTGGGGGGGGTGATTTTTGTCTTTATCTATCCCCAGGTGCAGAGCTATCTGCGACCGCTAGGGTCTTACGGAGCGCTGTCGCTGCCGGCCCTGCTCGGGATCAACCACTGGGTGGTGATCGTGGTCCTGGCGGCGGGGGCGTTTTTTCTCTTCCGTTTCTTTGAGCGCAAGGGGTTGTAAGGGGGCTGGTGGCCGTCGACCGCAGGCAACAGCCGCTGGAAAAAAACAATTGACCTTAAGTTGCAAGAGCGATTAGTTTGCTGCCCAGATCGCTCCGTTTATCAATATTATTTAAGTAAGGGAAAGGCCATGCTCAGAAATCCTTCCTCCTTTGTCACGGCGGTGCTGGTTTTCTGCTGCCTTTTCTGGTTTGGGTCGGCGGCGGCCGCCGCTGATGACGATCCCCTGGCGGCCGGGCGGCAAGCGATGGCCTCCGGCGACTTCGACGCCGCCTACCACTCCCACTTTGCCCTCTTCGAGCAAAACCCGACCCATCCGGAAGTAAACTTTCAGTTGGGTCGGGCCGCCTTCGAGTCGGGTCGATACGAGGAGGCGGTGATGGCCTACGAGCGGGTGCTGATGGCCAACCCCGATGCCGCCCGGGCCAAGCTGGAGCTGGCCCGGTCCTATATGAAGCTTGATTCCCGGGAGTTGGCCCGAAGGTATTTTCATGAAGTGCTGGCCACCAACCCCCCGGATGCCGTCTGGCAGAATATTCAGCGTTTTCTGGCGGTCATCGACGCGGCGGAGAAACGCCACTTCATCAACGGTCTGTTCACGGCTGGGGCCGGTCATGACGACAATGTCCGCACCGCCCCCCATGATTTCGTCTATATCGTGCCGTTGAGCTTCGACCGGGAGAGCGACTATCTGCTCAACACCAACCTGGTGCTCAATCACGTTTACCGTCCCCGCTACAACAGTCCCTGGGCCTGGAAGACCACCCTTACCAATTACAACGCCTTTAATCAGTCGAGCCACGATATGGATATCAATCTCTTCGGCCTCGGCGCCGGCCCCACCTGGCGCCGGGACCGGCTCTTGATCCAGGGCTCCCTGAACGTCAACCATATCGATTTGGGTTATGACCGTTATCTCGGGATTATCGGGGCCGGAACCGCCGCCACCTGGGTCGTATCGCCCCGCTGGGCCCTCAGCGGCGGCTTGACCATTCAGGATAAAAAGTTTTACCAGGACGACAGCAAGGATGCCGTCAACGTCGCCGTCAACGCCGGGCCGGTATTCAGCCAGGGCCGGAATCGTCTTGGTCTTACGGTTGGCTATGAAAAGGAGAACGCCGAAGCCGACCATAACTCCTATGATCGCTGGCGGCTGAATCTCCGCTACGACCTGCAACTGCCCCGGGAGTTCGCGCTGTTCGCCGTTGCCCGGCTGGTTGAAACCGACTATGAAGCCGATAACCCGATCTTTGTGAAATCCCGCAAGGATGAGTCCCTTTATTTCAACCTCGGACTCTCCAGGATTTTCTGGCGTTCCGCCGACTCGCGGCGCAGCCTGAGCGGGCAGCTTGCCTATGCCCGGACAGATACCGACTCAACTATCCCGCTTTACGAGTACACCAAGAACGTTTACAACCTGGCCCTGACCTATACCTTCTAGGAGGCCACAACAGAGCGGCCGCCGAATTCGGCCGTTATCAGCAGCTCGACAGGAGTTACCCCATGGATCAGCGCAGCCGGTTGCAACCGATGGTTTTCCTCGTGGCCCTGGTTTATCTCTTTACCAGCGCGGGATGGATAGCTCCGGTCCGGGCTGCGGAGGCGGAGGGCGTCGCCATGGTGGTGGCTCTGCGGGGCCAGGTAACGGCCGTGGACGCGGCGGGGGAAGAGAGGGTTCTTGCGGTCAAGTCCCCGGTTTATGTCGCTGACACCATCAGGACTGGGCCTTCCGGGCGGCTTCAGTTGATGTTCACCGATAATACCATCATCAGCCTGGGGATCGATGCTGAGCTGGAGCTGTCCAGCTACCAGTGGGACAGCCGGGGGGGGGAACTCTCCACCCGGGTTAACCAGGGCGCTTTTCGGGTAATGGGTGGAAACATAGCCCGGACCTCGCCGGCGAATTTCACCACTGAAGCTCCCGCCGCCACCATCGGCATCCGCGGCTCGATGTACGCCGGTCGGGTCAGCGACGGGACGCTGACCGTGGTCTTCCTAGGCGGCGTCGGCATTATCGTCAGCAACCCGGTGGGTACCGTCGAGATCACCGTTCCCGGCGTGGGCACCCGGGTAAGGTCGCGGGATGAGGCCCCGGCGCCGCCGGTCCCCTTCACCGCCGACGATCTGGGTGAACTGGGAGAGGAGGAGCTGAAGGAAGAGGAGGTAACCGAGGAGGCTTCCGAGACAGAGGCTGCCCCGGAAGAGGAAGCCGCCGAGGAATGGGCCGAGGCGGCGGCCGCCGAACCAGCCGAGCCTGGGCCGGTGGCGGTGGGGGTTGTTGGTGGTACCGTGGTGGAGCAGGTTAGCGAAACTGTCAACGAGGCCGGCCAGGGTGAACAGGAGCAGGTCGTCACGGAACCCCAACCGACCGATCCGACCGACCGGACTGACCCGACTGACCCGACTGACCCGACTGACCCGACTGACCCGACCGACCCGGGAGTGGAAAAATATTCCGGGCGGGGGATCGAGGTATGGTACAGCGAGGATGGCTCCGGGACGGTGATCGATTCCGGGGTGGTGTCCCAGGAGATCACGACAATGCCCGCCGCACTGACGGAGATCGAGTCCGATCTCCTGGTGCAGAATGGGCAAACCGGGTTCAGTGCCGGGGTTTACGAGGATGTCTGGATTTACGAAGATTCCTCCGATGGGGAGGGGGGAATCCATTCCCGCTTTGCGCAGGTGGATAACCGCGGCGAGTTCTGGCTTTATAACCGCTGGGTTTACGACTGGACGGTCGAGACCGTGTCCTCCGAACAGCATTTTCTTTTCTACGGCCTGGAAACCTCGGTGAACCTGATGCCCGAGAGCGGCGGCGCCAGGTATGACGGATTTTTCGCCGGCGCCGGCGATCTCGACTCCCCGGATTTGATGAACGATATTTTCGGTGGCATGTCGGTGGTGGTGAATTGGCGGACCGGCAGGGCCGTGGGCTATTTCATGGATTATGACCAATACTACCACCGGTCGATCCCCGTGTACCTTCTGGCCGGGGTGGAGGGCAACACCCTTACCGACGCCCGGGTGTTCGGGCTGGATCACGATTACGATTACTATGATTCCTCCAGGGGCGCGTGGTCTGATGTCGGCTCCGGCACCTTCGCTCAATTTTACGGCACCTACCACCAGGGACTGGGGATTACGGCCGAGGGAGAGAGCAGATCTCTGCTTGATCAGACCGACATTGAATCCTGGTCGGTGGCGGTGGCCGCCTTCCGTAACCCCGATTTTGTCTATGACGACCCCACCGCCCCCTCTTTGTGGCAGGGGTTCAACACCGGAATGGAGGTGAACCTTAGTGTCCCCGGTACGCCGCCGGCCCTGTTCAGAAACACCGAATCCGGTGATTTTGGGCTGGCGATCGATCGCCAGCAGGGAACGTTGAGCGGCAGTTACAGTGTCGATGGTCTGGAGCTGGAGGTCAACGGCTTTTATGTAACCGATCACCACCTGGCCGGGGAGATCACCGGTCCGGGTAATACCTGGGGCTTCCTGGGCGGCAGCGGCGATTACTTCGGTGATGGCGTTCCTGCCGCCAAACTGGCCGAGCATCTCTCTTGGGGTTACTGGGCGATCAGCTTTGACGACCCGATTTCCGCAGAGACCCAGATCTACAGCCCCCGCGGCTCATTCTGGGTGGCCGGGCCAGTTACCCCGGAGGAGGAGGTAGCGGGTCTGATTACGGTCGGCAATGTCGGCCATTACCAGGGCGGGGCCGAGGGGGTGATGATTTATGGTGAAGGCTACACCGAGGATCTTTACGGCGGGTCCACCGATCTGTCCATCGACTTTGGGGCGACCTCGGCCGCCGTTACCGGCACGATCACTTTCCCGGAGTTCGTAACTCTGGGTATCGGTGGGGCTTCCAGCCTTTCCGCCACCGGTTTTGCTGCCGTGATCACCAGTATCTCCGGCTCTGAATCCGCCACCGGCGAGATCAACGGCGCCTTTTTCGGGCCGGAGGCCCGCTCCGTCGGCGGCAATTTCTTCGCCGCAGGCGATCAGGCCCAATACCTGGGAATCTTCGGAGGCACCCGCGGTGACTGGCAACTCCCGCAATAACCGGCGTAAGGCTGCATGGGACCGTTGACCAGCGCCCCGTTCAGGCCCACCCCCTTCAAGATCGGCTGCCTGGTTATCCTGGCGGCCGTCTTGCTTTTTTACTCCTTCGGCACCGAAAAACCCCGGCTGCTGGCGGCCATGGACAAACGGGTGACCGACAGCATGTTCCACTGGCGCGGCCCCGAGCCGGTTACCGGGCGGGTGGTGTTGGTCGATCTCGACGAGAGGAGTCTGCGGGAGGTGGGGCAGTGGCCCTGGCCCCGGGATATTGTGGCGACCCTGGTCAGCAATATCGGGGCCGGCGGGGCCGCAGCCCTCGGGGTTGATATCGTCTTCGCCGAACCGGACCGCTCCTCCCCCCGCAACTTCCTGGCCGATCTCCAGCGGCGCTACCCCGAGGCCTTTGCCGGCGCTTTCGTCGATGAGCAGTTGAACCGGTTGTTGCGGGAAGGGCTGCTGGACCACGATCTGGTACTCGGGGAGACCCTGGCCGGGCTGCCCTCGGTGCTGGGCTACGTCTTTCAATTGCTGGACGACGGCCTGAAGGATCAGTTTCTCACCCCTTTCCCCGCCGCGTTGATTCGCCCCGACCCCCGGGAGCTGGATTTTGCCGATCTGGCCCTGATCAGTGCTTACCGGCCCATTCTCAGCGTCGGGGAGGTTTCCCGGGCCGAAAGCGAGGGGTTTTTCAATGTCTTCCCCGACCTTGACGGCACGGTCCGGCGGGTGCCGCTGTTTATGGCCATGGATGGGATGCCCTACCCCTCCCTGGCCCTGGAGCTGGCCCGCATCGGCCTGGCGGAGCAGAATCTGGTGATCCACGCGGAACCGGTTACCCATGGCGGTAAGCACGGGTTGCTGGGGGTCTCAATTGGCCGGCGCTTCATCCCCACCGACGAGCGGGGTCAGATCAGTGTCAATTTTCGCGGCCCGGCCTACTCCTTTCCCTATGTGCCGGCGGTTGAGGTTCTTAACGGTCACAACCTGGATTTTTTCCGGGATCGGATCGTGATCATCGGCACCTCGGCCGCCGGGCTGCTCGACCTGCGCTCCACCCCCTTCGCCACCGTTTTCCCGGGGATCGAGATCCACGCCAATGTGATTGATAACATTCTGGCTGCCGACCCTCTGCGCCATGATGTTTACACCGAGATCGGCCTGACCTACCCGATCATCATCATCGGCGGCCTGCTGCTCACCGCCCTGCTGGCTTACAGCGGCCCCCTGGTTGGCGGCCTGGGTGCCCTGCTGTTGATCGGGGGGGTGGTAGCGGGCAACTACCACTTCTTCTTCCGGCAGCACGAAGTGGTGGGTCTGGTTTACCCCCTGGCCACTCTGGTGCTGCTGTTTATGGTGGTGACCCTCTTTAACTTTTTCTTCGAGGGGCGCAAGAAACGCTTTATCAGCAGGGTTTTCGGGCAATATGTGCCGCCGGAACTGGTCAGGAAGATGGCGGCCCAGTCCGGCGAGCTGGCCCTGGGGGGGGAGACCCGCGAGATGACCGTACTCTTCTCCGATGTGCGCGGGTTTACCACCATCTCGGAGGGGCTGGAGGCCACCGAACTGACCCGGCTGATGAACGAAATGCTCACCCCCATGACCCGGATTATCCACCAGCATCGAGGCACCATCGACAAATATATGGGGGATGCGGTTATGGCCTTCTGGGGCGCCCCGCTCCACGATCCGGACCACGCCCGCCATGCGTTGGCCGCCAGCCTGGCGATGGTGCGGGAGGCTTCCCGTCTCCAGGAGCAGTTCAAGGCTCGGGGCTGGCCGCCGATCAGGATCGGCATCGGGCTCAACAGCGGGCCGATGAACGTCGGTAACATGGGGTCAGAATTCCGCATGGCCTATACGGTGATGGGGGACGCGGTCAATCTCGGTTCCCGGCTGGAGGGGCTGACCGCACAGTACGGAGTGGATATCCTGATCAGCGAGTTCACCAGGGATCTGGTTCCCGATTACGCCTGTCGCGAGCTGGACAAGGTGCGGGTCAAGGGCAAGGAGCGGCCGGTGGTGATCTTCGAGCCGTTGGGCCCGGCCGTCGAGCTGGATCCGGCCCTGCGCCAGGATCTGGAGCGTTATCACCGGGCCCTGACCCTCTACCGGAATCGGGAGTTTGCCGCCGCCCAAGAGATTATCGAGGCTCTGCACCGGGAGGAGCCCCACTGCAAGCTCTATTGCCTCTACCGCGACCGTATCCGGCATTTTCTGCAGACCCCCCCGCCACCGGACTGGGATGGCTCCTGCAACTACACCGGCAAGCATGGGATGGAGGGGGGCGCGGAGTAACCGCCGGGGAAAAAGCCCGGTTAACGGGGAGCCGGCTCGCCCAGGTGGAAGCCCTGTGAATAGTCGATGCCCAGCTCTTTCACCACCTGGTGGACCGCCGCGGAATGGACGAATTCCGCCACCGTTTTAATCCCCAGCTGACCGCAGAAATCGACGATGGTTCGGACCAGCACCCGGGCCTGGGTATCATGATCGATGTTGCGGATCAGGGTGGCGTCGATCTTGAGGCTGTCCACCTGCAACACCAGCAGGTGGGCGAAATTGGAGTAGCCGGCCCCGAAATCGTCCACCGCGATCTGGCAGCCCGCCCGTTTGACCCGGGCAATAAAAGACTGCACCTCCTCCACATTCCCCATCCCCTCGTTTTCGAGAATTTCAAAGGTGAGGCGGGCGGCGGTTCCGGGGTTGGCCTCGATCATCTCCAGAATATAGTCCCGCACTTCGCAGTCCAGGATATCGGTCAGGGCCAGGTTGATGGAGAAACCGCAGCGGCAGCCGGCGAGGTCGGCGAAGCTTTTGGCCACCACCCGTTTGGTGAACTGGGGGTAGAGGGAGGATTCCTTGATCAGGTCCAGGAACCGGGCCGGGGCGAGTATCGCACCATCCTCGTCCCGCATCCGGACCAGGCACTCGTACTTGGCGATTTCGCCGGTAATGTTATCGAATATCGGCTGGTAATAGACCAGAATATCGTCAGCGGCCAGGGCCCGGCGGGCTTTTTGCAACATCAGCAGGTTGGCGGAGATCCGTTCCTGGATCTGCAATTCGTCCTTGTAGAGGAGAAAGCTGGTCCGCTTGAGCTTCTTGGTCTCTTTCAGGGCCATATCCGCGGTTTCCAGCAGGGGGCGCTGGCGGGAGATGCCGATGGAGACACTGAGCCTGATCGGTTGTTCACGGTGGACAAACTGCTCCTCCTCCATGGTTTCCAGGATGGTCTGCGCCAATGCTTCCGGGTCGAATTTTTCCGGTTCCTCAAGCAGTAAGCCGAAATCGTCCCCCCCCAGGCGATAACAGCGGGACCAGCATCCGGCCGGTTGCTGTTTCTCCAGCCGGGCCGCCAGCTCGGTGAGGACAAAATCCCCCGTCTGTATCCCATAGAGATCGTTGATATGCTTGAAGTCGTCGATATTGACCAGCAGCAGCAGGGGGTGCTCGCGGTCTTCCTGGTCAATATCGAAGGCGAAACGGTTGGCCAGTTGGGTAAGGCGGTCGGTGGCGGCGGCGGTGCTGAGGGCAGTGGAAAGCCGGTTCAGGGCCAGGTTTTCCCGCTCGGTTTTGAGCAGCAGGAGGATGACCAGCATCATCGAAGCCAGGAAGGCGCCGAAGAAGGTGTGGGTGAGCAGGTTAAGCCGGGTCAGCCAGGTGCTGTTCTCCTTTTCCAGCGCCTCCTGCAAGCGCTGCAGAAAATCATGGCCGGCCGGATCCAGCACGGCGGCGAGCAGCCGGTTGTAATCGGGCAGAGCCTCGGCAAAGACCCGGCCGTGGGCCAACAGGACCGGGTGCAGATACTCGGCGCCGGCCGGTGGGGGCTGAGTGTCAAGGGCCGCCAGGGAGGAGGCGAAACCCCGCAGCATGTCCGGATCCAGACTGCTGCGGGTCTGGTAGAGGTTGGAGTTCAGGTCGGCCAGCAGGGCATGGTAGCGGGCATCGGTCAGGGGGGCGTCCAGCATGGCCCGGCGGGAGAGCTGCGGGATGTGGAGGGCCGAATTTTTCAGCACCGCGTTAAGGGTGAGCAGGCGAATGATCCGTTCCTCCTTCACCTCCAGGGTCTGCCGATAGTCGGCCAGCAGGCGCTGTACCGGGGAGCGGTGGTCACCGACCCTGGCGTGGAGCTCCGCGGCACGGTCAAGGGAGAGATCGATTTGCCGAAGAATAGCGTGAATGCGATCATAGTCATGGTAGAGGAAAAAACCGCTGCGCACCACTTCGCCGTCCAGCTGCCTTTGCTGCCGTTCCAGTTGGGTGATTTCGTTCATCAGAGTAAGGCGAACGGTGGTTTGCTCCTTGGCCTGCTTCAGGTAGTAAGCGAACAGGATGCCGACCAGGCAGGCGAAAACTATGGTCAAGTGAATTTTGAGGCGCATGGCGGTGGCTAGTTCTCTCCGTGCAGAATGGCGGGTTTGTTGCCGGTGAGGGTTTGCAGAAAGGCGATGAGATTCCGCTCCTGCTCCGCTTGCAGCTCCACTCCCAGGTTGTGGTGGGCCATATGCTTGAGGGCTTCGGCCAGCCCGGCGCTGGTGCCGTTGTGAAAATAGGGGGCGGTCAGGGCAATGTTGCGCAGAGTTGGAACCTTGAAAAGGTGGCGGTCGGCGGGATCCCCGGTTACGGTGTAGCGGTCGGCTGTCTCTCCATGGTGTTCGATGGGGTTGATCACCCCGATCTTTTGGAATGAATTGCCCCCGATATTGATCCCGTTGTGGCAGGTGACGCAGCCGATCTCCTTGAAGGTAAGGTAGCCCTGCTGTTCGCGGGGTTGGAGGGTCGCTTCGCCGCGCAGGTACCGGTCAAAGGGGCTGTCCGGGGTTATCAGGGCCCGCTGGAATTCGGCCAAAGCGTCCGCTATGTCGTCGAAACGGACCCGGTCGCCACCGTACAGCGCCCCGAATGCCCGGCGGTAGTCGTCCGCCGCGGTGAGGCGTTGCTCCAGCTCTTCGCGGCTCATCCCCATCTCCCGGGGATCCTGGAGGGGGCCGGCGGCCTGGGTTTTGAGATCGACGGCCCGCCCGTTCCAGAACTGACGGAAGTTGAACACCGCGTTGAATACGGTGGGAGAGGTCATGGTGCCTTGCCGCCCCTTGATTCCGGTGGAAACCGGCCGGGGGTCGTGGCCGCCGCCGGTCAAGTCGTGGCAGGAGGCGCAGGAAACGGTACGATCAAGGGAGAGCAGGGGGTCGTTGAACAGCTTTTTCCCCAAAGCGGCCTTGGCCCGGTCGTAATCGATCTCCCGCGGGATGGGACTGATCGGCTCGGCGGCGAAGGCCATTGGTAAGCTGAATACTCCCGCGATCACGGCCAGGACCGTGAGCCGTCGACACCACGAGCCGCCTTGACCGGGGTTGCCGACCATGGCTGCAAGCAATAGATGCATAAAGTTGGTTTACCGTGAAGATTCAGCTGGTGGGCGGCGGAGTGAAAAGGCTGGAATATGCCGCCGCCGGATTCTGATAACAGCACAAACTGTATACTCCGAATCCAACGGCCGGGCAAGTCCGGGATTGCCTGTAACGCGGCTGGTGAGCGTAAATTTTTCGTTAATTGGCCGCGGTTGCAACCGGTTGAGATCGCTGACAAAAAAGGGGAGTTTGTCTTGATGCGCCGCAACATTTCTCCAAATCGAAGGGCGCCGCAGCACCACCCGGGGATCAGTGGATCCAGAACGATGATTCTGGCGGCCCTGCTGTTTTTGGTGTTCGGGAGTGCCTCTCCCCTGGCGGCCAAGGAGAGTGCCGGCATCTACACGGCCGTCTTTGAGAACGACATGTTGCGGGGGACCGACCGCCACTTTACCCACGGCACCCGCTTCTCCTACTATTCCGGGGTGGTGCGGGATGACTGGCTCAAGCGGGTCGCCGAACTCCTGCCCTATTTTGCCCAAAGCCGTCAGCAGGAGTCCTGGCGGACCAACCTGGCCCTGGGGCAGAACCTCTACACCCCGGCGGATATTTCCGTCCGCGAGTTACAGTCCGAGGAGCGGCCCTACGCCGGCTATCTTTACCTGGGTCTGGGTCTGGTTCGGGCCGAAAAAGATGCGACCGGCAGGATCCAGATGGTCAACAATTTCGAACTGCAACTGGGGGTGGTGGGGCCCTATGCCATGGGCCGGGAGGTCCAGACCTGGTGGCATGACAAGGTCAGCGGTTCCCAGGAACCCATGGGCTGGGAGCATCAGTTGCGCAACGAGCCGGTGATCAACCTCTACTGGGACCGGCAATGGCGCCACCCTTGGTCGCTCCAAGGCGCTGAAGGCGTGGAAGCGGACCTGATTCCCCATGCCGGCTTGGCCCTGGGCAATGCCGACATCCACCTGGGGGGAGGGCTAACCTGGCGCCTGGGGAAGGGGCTGGGGGGCGACAACGGGCCGCCTCGGATCCGGCCCAGCCTGCCGGGAGCCGGCTATTTTCGCAAAACCCCCGGCTGGAGCGGTTACCTGTTTATCGGAACGGAAGCCCGTCTGGTGGGCCGCAACATCTTCCTGGACGGCAACACCTTTCGCGACAGTCACCGGGTGGACAGAAAAATTCTGGTGCTGGATGCCCAATATGGTTTGGTCGCAACCTACGACGGGATCAAGGTGGCGATCACCAGCATCGTGCGCAGCAAGGAGTTCGATGGCCAGCAGCGGCCGGATCGTTTCATGGCTCTGAGTGTTTCCCTGCAGCGCTAAGGCGATCAAGCGATAAAGGAAGGGGAGGGAGATGAGAAGAGAGATGCTGGCGGCCCGGGACGCCCAGGGCCCGGAGGAGCGGCGGCAAAAGAGTGCCGCCATTCACCGCGCCCTGGCCGGGATCGGGGAGGTGGCCTCGGCCCGGCTGGCGATGGTCTACCTCCATTTCCGCAGCGAGGTGGAGACCCTGCCCGGCCTGGGCGCTTTTCTGCCGCCGGGGTGCCGAATCGCGGTGCCCCGGACCGTGGTGGCGGCCAAGCAGTTGGAAATTTACCTGCTCACCGAGCCGGCCCGGCAACTGCGGCCAGGTTACTGCGGGATTCCCGAGCCGGACCCGCGGCTCTGCCAGCGATTGAACCCGGCCGAGCTGGACCTGGTGCTGGTGCCGGGCAGCGCCTTTGATCGTCGGGGCGGCCGCCTGGGCTATGGCGGGGGTTATTACGATCGTTTTCTGGCCAACGCCGCTCCCCGGGCCGTCCGGATCGGGTTGGCCTTCGCCTGTCAGGTCAGTGAAGAGCCTCTGGTGCTGCAGCCCCACGATCAGCGGCTGCACTACCTGGTCACCGAGGAGGGGGTGGTTGATTGTCGCTGATCAGAGGGCTGTCCACAACATCCGGGTGGCCACCGCCAGCAGCAGGATGGCGAAAACTTTCTTCAATTTGGCCACCGGCAGGCTGTGGGCCAGGCGCACCCCCCATGGGGCGGTAAAGACGCTGGCGGCCACGATCCCGGCCAGGGCGGGCAGGTAGATATAGCCCAGGGACCAGGCCGGCAGCTCCGTAACCTGCCAACCGTTGAGGAGATAGCCGATGGTGCCGGCCACCGCGATGGGAAAACCGATGGCCGCCGAGGTGCCGATGGCCTGGTGGAGCCCGATATTGCACCAGAGCATAAAGGGCACCGAGAGGGTGCCGCCGCCGATCCCCACCAGACTGGAAAAAACCCCGATTCCGCCGCCCACCCCCAGCATCCCCGCCGCCCCCGGCAGTTCCCGGCCGGGTTGGGGTTTGCGGCCGCTCAGCATCTGCCAGGTGACGAAGTAGAGAAAAAGGGCGAAAAAGATCTTGAGAAAGGCGGTGGAGAGGGCCGCGGCCAGAAAGGTGCCGGCCAGGGTCCCGATGAGAACCCCCGGGGTGATCCGTCGCACCACCTCCCAGCGCACCGCTCCCCGCTTGTGGTGAGCCATGAAGCTGGAGACGGCGGTGAAGATGATACTGGCCAGGGAGGTGCCCAGGGCCAGGTGCATCAGATGTTCCGGGGGCAGCCCCTGCCAGGTGAAGGCGAAAACCAGCAGCGGCACGATCACCAGGCCGCCGCCGATCCCCAGCAGTCCGGCCAGGACCCCGGCCACCGCCCCCAGTCCCAGGTATAACGCGATTATGGTAAGCATGGGTGGGATATTTAAGCAATAAAGTCCGGCTTGACAAGCACTTCCTTGCAGGGCTGGACCTTGTGGACCGATCCGGCCGGGACCTCCCGGCGGATGGCGGCCAGATCGTCGGGCCCCAGCAGGGTGGTGAAGTTGGTGGTGCGGAAGTGGTGGGGGATGCCGCCGGCGGCGATCAGACGGCTGGAGCGGTGGATGGTCTCAGCGGCCACCGCCACCCCGGCCAGTTGCCGGTAGCGCTTAAGCGGCGCCTTCAGGTCCATGGCGATATAATCCACCACCCCTGCGGCCAGCAGCTCGGCCAGCACCTCCGGCCGGCTGCCGTTGGTGTCCAGCTTCACCGCCAGCCCCAGCTCCCGCAGGCGGCGGCAGAAGGGGAGCAGCTCCTCCTGGAGGGTGGGCTCCCCGCCGCTGATCACCACCCCCCCCAGCTTGCCCCGGCGCAAAGCCAGCCGGGCGATAATCTCCTCCTGGTCGTAAAGGGCCGGGCGATCGGTGGCGATCAGCTCGGCGTTGTGGCAGTAAGGGCAGCGGAAGTTGCACCCCTGGGTGAAGATCACCGCCGCCACCCGGCCGGGGTAATCGATAAAGCTGGCCGGCTGATAACCGCCGATCTTCACGGCCGGGTCGTTTCGCCGGCGGGGTTCAACCGGTAGCTGGAGCGGGCGGCGAATTCCGCCTGCTTGCCCTCGTGCCATTGATCCACCGGGCGGAGATAGCCCACCACCCGGGAGTAAACCTCGGTGGGGGCCTGGCAGTGGGGGCAGGGTTGCTGCTCACCGGCCAGATAGCCGTGTTCCCGACAGACCGAAAAGGTCGGGGTCAGCGTGAAATAGGGCAGCCGGTACTGGGTGCAGACCGTCCGGACAAAGGATTTGACCGCCTCGGGATCGATCTCGGCCTCGCCGACGAAGCAGTGGACCACGGTGCCGCCGGTGTATTTGGCCTGCAACTCGTCCTGGTGGTCGAGCAGGGCGAAAATGTCGTCGGTGTAGTTGACCGGCAACTGGGTCGAGTTGGTGTAGATCGGCAGCTTCTCTTCGCTGCCGCAGGTCAGAGAGGCATTGAGCTCCGGAAAACGGCGGGCGTCCAGCTTGGCCAGCCGGTGGCCGGTGCCCTCCGCCGGGGTCGCCTCCAGGTTGTACTGGTTGCCGGTCTCCTCCTGGAAGCGGCGGAGCTGCTCCCGCATATGGTCGAGAATCCGCAGGGCGAACCGCCTCCCATCTTCGGTGCCGATATCCACCCCCAGCAGGTTGAGACAGGCCTCGTTGCTGCCGATCAGGCCGATGGTGGAGAAGTGGTTCTCCCAGAAGCGGCCGAAGCGCTGCTCCACCTGGCGCAGATAGTAGCGGGTGTAAGGGTAAAGCCCCTTGGCGGTGAAATTTTCCAGCACCTTGCGCTTGGTTTCCAGGGAGGTGCGGGCGATCTCCATCAGCCGGTCCAGGCGCCGGAAGAAGTCGGCTTCGTCGCCGGCCTGGTAGCCCAGGGCGGCCATGTTGATGGTCACCACCCCGATGGAGCCGGTCAGGGGATTGGCCCCGAAGAGGCCACCGCCCCGTTTCTCCAGCTCCCGGGTGTCCAGGCGCAGGCGGCAGCACATGGAGCGGGCATCGTCGGGACTGAGGTCGGAGTTGACGAAGTTGGCGAAATAGGGCAGCCCGTAGCGGGCGGTGATTTGCCAGAGACTATCCAGGCCGGGGTCGTCCCAGTTGAAATCGGCGGTGATATTGTAGGTGGGGATGGGAAAGGTGAAGGCCCGCCCCTTGCTGTCGCCGGCGGCCATCACCTCGAGAAAGGCCTGGTTGAGCAGGTTCATCTCGGCCTGGTAGTCGCCGTAGACGCTCTCCTGCTCGTCGCCGCCGATGATCACCGGCGCTTCCCGGAGACTCGCGGGAGGGTGCAGATCCATGGTCAGGTTGGTGAAGGGGGTCTGGAAACCCACCCGGGTGGGCACATTGAGGTTGAAGACAAACTCCTGCAGGGCCTGCTTGATTTCGCGATAGCCCAGCCCATCGGCCCGGATAAAGGGGGCCAGCAGGGTGTCGAAGCTGGCGAAGGCCTGGGCCCCGGCCGCCTCCCCCTGGAGGGTGTAGAAGAAGTTGACGATCTGGCCCAGGGCGCTGCGGAAATGCCGGGCCGGACCGCTCTCCGCCTTGCCCGGCGCCCCGGTGAACCCCTGTTTGAGCAGGTCGCGCAGGTCCCAGCCCACGCAGTAAACCGAGAGCTGGCCGAGATCGTGGAGATGAAGATCGCCGGCCAGGTGGGCCTGGCGCACCTCGGCGGGATAGATCTTGTTGAGCCAGTAATTTTTGCTTACCTCGCTGGAGATGTAGTTGTTCAGGCCCTGCAGCGAGTAGGACATATTGGAGTTTTCCTGGACCTGCCAGTCCAGTTTCTGGAGATAGCCGTCGATCAGGTCCAGATCGGTGCGGGTCACCATCTCCCGGAGCCGGGCGTGCTGGTCCCGGTAGAGGATATAGGCCTTGGTCGTCTGCTTGTAGGCCGAGGAGAGCAGCACCTCCTCCACCAGGTCCTGGATCTCTTCCACGGTGGGCGGCACCGGTTCCGCCCCGTGGTCGCCGGCAAAGAGGTTTTGGGCGATGGCCAGCACCTGCATGGTGAGGCGGCGGGCCTCGGGACGGCCGATCTCGCCGGTGGCCAGCCCCGCCTTGTGGATGGCGGCGGTGATCTTTTCCGCCTGGAAGGGGACCAGTTGCCGGTTGCGTTTGCGGATCGAAGTGAACAGTTGGGGCGGTTGGGCGGCCGGGGTGGCGGCCATGATTTGGGGGGAAATCGGGGGCATAACGCTCTCCTTGCGCGAGGCAGCGAAGTGATCAGGGCCGGGCCCGGGAGTCCCGGAGCCGGCGGTTTCACGGCAGGTCTTCGGACTTTCGGGCAAAGTGCTGTCTACTGGTTATCCCTTCCCGGCCCCTGGCCAGTGGTTCCGATAACGTTCGTTCCCGATTACCGCTGCGCGACAGTTCCGGATTCACACCGGATTCCCTTTTCGTTCCGGCCCGTAACCAACGGGGCGGAAACCGCTTGCCCCACTATATATCGCGCTACGGGTCGGCAGTCAATACAAAATATGGTAGTGAAGGGGGTGGGGGAGGGTGCCTAAAGGGAGCGGTGTTTTTCCGGAATCGGCATTATCCGGGGTACCCCGCCCATGGGGTTTTCGTCCACCATCAGGGCGCAGCGGTAGCACTTTTCCAGCCGCTCCCGGTTGAGGACCGTGGCCGGCGATCCCAGCCCCGCCAGTTTGCCGCCATCCAGCAGGAGCAGCCGGTGGCCGTACATGGCGGCCAGGTTGAGGTCGTGGGAGACCATCACCACCGTGACCCCCTGTTCGCGGCGCATCCGTTCCAGCAGATCGAGGATCATGATCTGATGGGCCGGGTCCAGGGCGGCGGTGGGTTCATCGAGCAGCAGCAGGCGCGGGCGGCGGCAGAGAGCCTGGGCGATGAAGACCCGCTGCCGCTCGCCGCCGCTGAGCTGGTCCAGGCGGCGGCCGGCCAGATGATCGACCCCGGTGAAGGCCATGGCCTCGGCCGCCAGCCGCCGATCCTCCTTTTTCTCCAGCTCCCAGGGGCGCAGGTGGGGCGCGCGGCCCATCAGCACCGTTTCCGCCACCTTGAAGGGAAAATCCACGGGGATCTGCTGGGGCAGCATCGCCACCCGGCGGGCGAAGAGTCGGCGATTGACCTTGGTCGGATTATGGCCCAGGATGGCGATCTCCCCGCTGGTGGGGGGCAGCAATCCGGCCAGCAGGCGGATCAGCGAGCTCTTGCCGCTGCCGTTGGGGCCGATCACCAGGAAAAATTCCCCCTCCTCCACCGTGAAGTAGAGGCGATGGAGCACCGGCTGGCCGTTATAGGCCAGGCTCAGGTCGGTTACCCGGATCGCTTCCCTGCCGGTCGCCGTGGCCTTCATGTCCGTGATTTCCAGAGGAGAAAGATAAAGAGCGGGGCGCCGATCAGGGCGGTGACGATCCCCACCGGCATCTCGCCGCCGGTGGGCAGAGAGCGGGCCAGCAGGTCGCAGAGGATCAGATAGGCCGCCCCGCCCAGCAGGCAGGCGGGAATCAGCAGCCGATGGTCGGGCCCGGCCAGCATCCGGAAAATATGGGGGACCACCAGGCCGACAAAGCCGATAAGCCCGGCCTGGCTGACCACGATCCCCACCATGAAGGAGGTCATGGTCAGCAGCAGCAGGGAAACATTGCGCACCCCCACCCCCAGGCCGGCGGCGGAATCGCGCCCCAGCAGCAGCAGGTTAAGGGTCCGGGCCAGCAGGGAGATCACCAGCATGGCCGGCAGCAGCAGCAGCAGGATGGGGAGATGGTGCAGGTCGGCCCGGGAGAGATCCCCCATCAGCCAGAAGAGGATGGTGCGCAGCTGATCGTCCTGGCTTATGGCCAGCAGCAGCATGATCAGCGAGCCGCAAAAGGCGTTCATCATCACCCCGCCCAGGAGCAGGGTGTCCTTGCCGCCGCCGCTTTGGCTGCCGGCGATGGCCAGCACCAGCAGCAGGGTGGCCATGCCGCCGGCAAAGGCCAGCAGGGTAACTCCGGGGAAGTTGGCCAGGCCGGCCATCATCCCCAGAATCGCCCCCACCGCCGCCCCGCCGCTCAGCCCCAGGATATAGGGTTCGGCCAAGGGGTTACGGAGCAGGGCCTGGAAAATCAGGCCGCCCAGGGCCAGGGTGGCGCCGGCGGCCGCGGCCATGACCACCCGGGGCAGGCGGATCTGCCAGATAATGGCGGCGGTGACCGGGTCGGCGCTCTCGGGTTTGGTCAGCAGCAGCCACAGATCGGAGGGGGAGAGGCCCGAGGAGCCGCCGCTCAAGCCCAGGAAAACGGCGCCGGCCAGCAGCAGGCCGCCGCCGATCAGCAGCAGGGGCAAGGTTTTGAGCAGTGAGGGAAAGTGGGAGGTGGTCATGGCTGGGGCGACCTTATTTGATTTCCGGCCGCGGGTCAAGTCCGGGATCGGTCGGGGGAAAGAGTTGGGGTTGGATCAGGCGGGCCAGGGTCTCCAGACCGTCCACCAGGCGATTGGTGGGGCGGTCGAACAGGTCGGCATCCACCACGTGGATCCGGCCGCTTTGCACCACCTCCAGCTGGGGCCAGCGCTGCCATTGCCGCCGCAGCTCCTCGGGGCTCTGGCCCCCGGCCATGGAGGTGATGATCACCACCTCCGGCTGCAGCCGCAGGATCTCCTCCCAGCCGAAACGGGGATAGGGAGGGCCCCCGGCGGCGGCGTTGCGGCCGCCGGCCCGGACAATCAACTCATGGAGAAAGGTCTGCTCGCCGACACTGACCATGGGTTCGGCATCGACCTGGAAAAAGACCAGCGGCCGCTGCCGGGCCGCCGCCACCCGGCCCTCGATCTCGGCCAGACGCCGGGTCATGACGGTGACGATCTCGGCGGCGACGGTTTCGGCACCCAGTACTGCGCCCAAAGCCAGTAAGGTGTTCTTGATTTCGTCCAGGTTGCGGGGGTCCAGGGCAAAAACCGGGATTCCCAATCGCTGGAGCCGCTCGATCAGTTGGCGGGGGTTGCCGTCGCGGGTGGCCAGAACCAGGTCGGGGCGGAGGGCCACAATCCGTTCCAGGTCGGGATGGACGTAGGAGCCGATCCGGGGCAGCTCCTTGGCGGCGGGGGGGTAGTTGCTGAATTCGGGAGTGGCCAGCAGCAGCTCTTGCCGCTGGAGGGCGAAGACCATTTCGGTGATGCTGGGGGCCAGGGAGATTACCCGCTGGGGGGCGGCGGGCAGCCGGACCAGGCGGCCGGTGGGGTCGGTCAATTCCCGGATTTCGCCGGAGATTGCCCCGCCCGGCAGCCCCACCAGCAGCAGCAGGATTATGATCTGTCCAAGCCAAAACGGCATCGTCTTATCTTTCCCTTAGTTTATTGGAGTTCAAAACGGATGGGTACCAGCACCCGGCTGGCGATGGTGGTTGTTCCCCGCCGGCCCGGTTCGAAGCGCCACTGTTGGACCCCGCGCAGGGCCGCCCGGTCCAGCAGGGGATAGCCGCTGCTGGTGGCCACCTCGGCCTCGCGAACTCGTCCCGCTTCATCCACCAGAACCCGCAGCAGCACCGTGCCCTGCTGGTGGCGCTGGCGGGCCGCCGGCGGATAGGGCGGGGGAGGATTATCCCGGTAGAGAGGCCGGGCTTCCACCACCGTGGTCGCATCCGGGCCGGCGGCGGCATCACCGCCCGATCCGAGCGGAGTGGGCGAATCGGGCCGGGTCGAATCGGGGTCCTCGGATCGGGGTGGAAGTTCGGGTTCCGCCTGCGATTCAGCGGCGGACTCAGGCTCCGGTTCCGGCGGGGCCGTCTCCGGGGGGATCGGCTCCACCTCTTGGGGCGCCGCCAACGGCTCCGGCTTCGGCTCCGGCTTCGGCTCCGGCTTCGGCTCCGGCTTCGGCTCCGGCTTCGGCTCC
>JBLRWU010000003.1:8474-50052 GCA_047921155.1 Desulfurivibrio sp. | reverse complement strand
GGTCGGCACTGCCGAGCCGGGCGGCGGCCCGGGCCTGGTCCAGGCGAGCCAGGGCAACCCGTAACTCCCGGTTGCCGGCGGCGGCCCGTTGCTGGAGATCGTTCAGCAACGGATCGTGGTAAAGCTGCCACCACTCCCCCTTGGGCAGATCATCGGCGGGCGGAACTGCCTGGAGGCTGATCAACTCCCCATTTTCGGTCACCGGCGGGGCATGGCGGTAATCCTCCGGAGTATCAAGCTCCGGCCGCTGGTAGTCGGGGCCCAGGGCGCAACTGCCGCTGAGCAGGAGGAGGGCTAAAAGTAATCCGATTCTAGGCATGATTGTTTTTTCCCTTTTGGCGCTGGATCGCCAGGTTCTCGAACAGCACATAGAAGAGCGGCACAAAGATCAGGGCCAGGGTGCTGGCCGCCAGCATCCCGCCCAGGACCACCGAGCCGATCTCCCGGCGGCTGGCGGCGCCTGCTCCGGTGGCGAAAACCAGGGGCAGGGTGCCGATGATAAAGGTGGAAGCGGTCATCACGATGGCCCGGAAACGCTGGCGGGCGGCGGCCATCGCCGCCTCGGCCGGGCTCATGCCGCCCTCTCGGTTCTGGGCGGCGAATTCGACGATCAGAATCGCGTTTTTGGCCGCCAGCCCAATTAATACCAGCAAACCCACCTGAAAGTAAATATCGTTGGGGAACCCTTGCAGCCAGGCGATCAGGGCCGCCCCGAAAACTCCGAAGGGCACCGCCGAGGCCACCGCCAGGGGCAGGGTCCAGCGTTCATACTGGGCGGCCAGGATCAGAAAGACCATCAGCAGGCCCAGGCCGAAGGCGGTTCCTCCGGCCCCGGCGGCCACCTCAAGCTGGTAGGCCTCGCCGATCCAGCCCATCAGGGTTTGTCGCCCTTCCTGCAGCTCACTGACCACCGCCTCCATTGCCTCCTTGGCCTGGCCGCTGGTGTAGCCGGGGGCCGGGTCGGCCATCAGGCGGGCGGCCGGGTAGATATTGAACCGGTTGATCACATCCGCGCCGCTGGTCCGCTCCAGACTCATCAGCGAACTTAAGGGGATCATCTCGCCGCTCCGGGAGCGGACGAAGATATGGCGCAGATCATCCGGCTGGCTGCGGAACTCGCCCTCGGCCTGGAGATTGACCTGCCAGAGGCGGCCGAGATAGGTGAAGTCGTTGACGTAGAGGGAACCGAAGGTGCTTTGCAGCGCCTCGAAGACGGTATCGATCGGGACCCCCATCGCCTTGGCCTTCTCCCGGTCCACCTCGGCCCGGTAGCGGGGAATACCGGCATCCAGGGTGCTGCGGACTCCCACCAGTTCCGGCCGGGCGTTGGCCGCTCGGACCACCCGGCCGGCCAACGCTTCGATCTCGTCGGGGGTGGCGTCGCCCCGGACCTGGAGATAGCCCTCCACCCCGCCGGTCAGCGACAGGCCCATGATCGGCGGCGGAGTAAAGGCGAAAATGTTGGCCTCGATAATCCCGAAGCCCACCCCCATGATCCGCCCGGCCATGGCCTGGGCATGTTGTTCCGGGGCGGGGCGACGCCGCCAGTCGGTGAGATTGGCAAAACCCAGCAAGGCGTTGGGGCGCAGCGAACTGGCGAAGATGTCGAAACCGGCGATGGCGGTGAATTCACCAATTTCAGCGATGGCGGTCAACTGCTCGGAGAGGGTGTCCCGCACCTCATTGGTTCGGCCCATGGCCGAGGCCGCCGGCAACTGGCCCACCACCATGACAACCCCCTGATCCTCCTGGGGCACCAGACCCGAGGGCAGGCGTTCCAGCAGCAAAAACGTTGCCCCGCAGCAGAGCAGAAAGAGGGTCACCCCCAGCACCCGGCGCCGGATCATGAAACCGGCGCTGGCCACGAAAAAGTCGGTCAGATATTCAAAGATCCGGTTGAAGAGCCGGAAAGGCGCGGCCGGGACGTGGGGCTGCTTATCCAGCAGCACTGCGCACATGGCCGGGGTCAGGGTCAGGGCCACCACCCCGGAGACCACCACCGACACCGCGATGGTCACCGCGAACTGGCGATAAAGCTCGCCGCTGAGCCCCCCGAGAAAGGCCACCGGGGCAAAAACCGCCACCAGCACCAGGGTGGAGGCCACCACCGCCCCGGCCACCTGGCGCATGGTTTCCACCGAGGCCTCGCGGGCCGCCATCCCCTTTTCCATGATCAGCCGTTCGACGTTTTCCATCACGATGATGGCGTTGTCCACCACGATCCCGATGGAGAGTACCAGCCCGAAGAGGGTCAGCAGGTTGACCGAGAACCCCATAAGCTGCATCCCGGCGAAGGTGCCGATCAGGGAAACGGGGATCGCCGCCACCGGGATAAGGGTGGCCCGGATATGCTGGAGGAAAACGAAGGTGACCAGCACCACCAGAACGGTGGCCACCAGGATGGTAATCATCACCTCCCGGATCGAAATTTCGACAAACTCGGTGGTGTCGTAGGGGATCGCGTATTCCAGGCCGGCCGGGAAGCGCTCGCTGACCTGGGCCATCGTGGCTTTGACCCGTTCGGCGGTGGCTAAAGCGTTGGCCCCCGGCTGGAGGTAAACCCCCAGGGGAACGGTGGGGGTGCCGTTGTAGGTGGCGGAAAAATCGTAGCGCTGGGCTCCCACCTCGATCCGGGCCACATCCCCCAGGCGCAGGGTGCCGCCCTGCTGGTCGGCCCGCAGGATCACCCCGGCGAACTCCTCCGGGGTGCTGAACTGGCCGGGGGTAGTGACGGTATAGGTAAAGGCCTGGCCGGGGGGGGCCGGTTCCCCGCCCAACTGGCCGGCGGCGAACTGGGCGTTCTGCTCCCGCAGGGCGGCGGCCACGTCGGAGGGGGTCAGGCCGTGGCGGGCCAGCTTGTCCGGTTGCAGCCAGATCCTGAGCGAGTAATCCTGGCTGGCGAAGAGGGAGGCGTTGCCGACCCCGGGCAGGCGTGATAGCTCGTCGATTACGTTGAGCAGGGTGTAGTTGCTGATATGGATCGGATCGTAGCGGCCGTCCGGCGAGTAGAGGGCCATCACCATCAGAATGTTGGTGGAGCGGGCCTCCACTCGGACCCCCAGATCCCGCACCCGCTGGGGAAGGCGGGCCGTGGCCGCCTGGACCCGGTTGTTGACGTTGATCGCCGCCTGCTCGGGGTTGGTGCCCATCGCGAAGGTCACGGTGATCATCAGCATCCCGGCGTCGGTACTGGTGGACTCCAGGTAGATCATGTTGTCCACCCCGTTGATCTCCTGCTCCAGGGGGGCCGCCACCGAGGTGGCGATCACCTCGGCTCCGGCTCCGGGATAGAAGGCCATGACCACCACCTGGGGCGGGACCACGTCCGGGTACTGCTCCACCGGCAGAATCCGCAGGGAAACCAGGCCGGCCAGGATAATGATGATCGAGATCACACTGGCGAAGATCGGCCGGTTGATAAAGAAGCGGGCCATTTGCTACTCCTTTTGTTCGGCTAAAATGGGGTTGACCGCCATTCCGTCGGCCAGGGCCACCTGGCCGTTGATCACCAGGCGGTCGCCCCCTGCCAGTCCGGAAAGTACCAGTTGTCGGCCGGCCACCTGGGGGCCCAGCTCCACCGGCCGGGAGCGGACCGTGTTGTCGTCCTCGACGACGAAAAGTTTGGGCCCGGTGCGATCATTGCTGACGGCGGCCGGGGGTACGGCAAAGACCCCGGTGAGCTGGTCAAGCTGCAGCCGGATGCGCAGAAGCTGGCCGGGCACCAGTTCGCCGTCGGGATTGGCGAAGATGGCCCGGGCGTTGACCGTGCCGGTCCGGGGATCAATCACCCGGTCGGTGAAATCCACCCGGCCCAAATGGCGGTAATCACTGCCGTCGGCCAGGCGGAGAGTCGCTGCAAGGGGCCGGGTGGCTTCGTCGCCGGTCAGGCGCCGGGCCAGGCGGGCGGCATCCTCCTCGGGCAGGGAGAAGCGGAGATGGATCGGATCATGGCCGGTGATGGTGGTGAGCAGGGTGCCGGGTTCGATCAGGCTGCCCTCGGGAAAGGATTCCAGGCCGGTGATTCCGGTGATCGGCGCCTCGACCCGGGTGTAGCGCAGATTGCGGCCGGCATCGGCCAGGGCGGCCTCCACCAGGGCCAGGCGGGCCTCGGCCAATTGGTGGTTGGTCAGGGCCTGATCCCGCTCCCGCTGGCTGATGGCGTCCTGTTGATAAAGGGTGGTACTGCGCGCCATCTCCCGCCGGGCCTGCTCCAGATCGGCTTTGGCCGCGGCCTGTTCGGCCCGGGCCCGTTGCATGGCGATGGCAAAGGGTTCCGGGTCGATCCGGAAGAGGGGATCACCCTCCGCCACCGCCTGACCCTCCAGGAAGAGCCGCTTTTCCAGGATTCCCGCCACCCGGGCCCGGACCTCCACCTCGCGGGAGCCGTGGACCCGGCCGGCGTATTCGGCCTCCACCGCGATATTCTCCGGCACCACGGTCAGGACTGCAACCGGCATCGGCGGTGGTCCCTGCGGTCCACCATCGGGAGTTCCGTTGCCGCAGCCGGAGATCAGCAGCAGCGACCCCAGGAGCAGCAATAGCCGCAGGGTGGCCGGCGAGGGGGCAATGACGAAACGATGACTGTTCATGCTCTGTTTTCTCCTTTATTCACGAATGGCGTCCCAGGAGGCCCGCACCGTCAGGGCCATAATTTTCTGATCCACCACCAGGTTGCGATTGCTGTGCTCCTTGGCCAGGGCCACCAGCGGTCCCCAGGCGAGGGCCTCCAGGACCTGCAGGGGGGCATCCTTGCACAACCCCTGTTCCCGGGCCTCGCGGATGGTCTGGAAAACGATGCTGTCCTCTTCCGGGCAGCGCGAGGCGGGTGAGGTGGCGTAGGAAGAGTAGTAGTAGAGCTCCATAAAACGGAACTCATCGGGGGCGGCGATGAAGATCCGCAACAGGACGGCGAAAATCTGCTCCAGGCGCTCCCGGGGCGGCAGGCGGGGATCGAGTTCGGCCAGGATCGTCTGCTGGTAGTGCTGGTGCAGTTCGGTACACAGTTCGTGGACCAGGCTGTCCTTATCCTTGAAATAGCGGTAGATGGTCCCAACCCCGACCCCGGCCCCGGCGGCGATGGCCGAGGTCGGGGCGCCATGGAAACCCCGCTCGGCAAAGAGTTGCAGGGCCGCCGTCATGATCAGTTGCCGTTTGTCGCTTTTCGTCATCGCCGTTTCCTGCAGGGGTTGCTTCTCCGTCGGTGACGGAGTGAATGTTCACTCCGTCACCGATAGCAGTTGTTTCGCCGACTGTCAAGGGGAGTTGGCGTCCGGGAGAGGTTGTGGTCAATATTCCATTTCCCCGCCTCCTGTGGTAGAAGAGCGAAGACCGGTCGATGGGATCGGCGGATAACCGGGAGGTGGATCTTGAATATTCTGATAACTGGCGGTAACGGCTATATCGGCTCGCATGCCTGCCTGGTTTTACAGCAGGCCGGCCATGGGGTGGTGAGTCTGGATAATTTGAGCAACTCCCGGGCCGATGTGGCGGAGCGGGTGGCGCGGATCAGCGGTCGGCCGCTTCGCTTTGTGGAGGGCGATATCCGTGACCGGGATTTACTGGAGCGGGTACTGCGCCAGGAGAAGATCGAGGCGGTTTTCCATTTTGCCGGTTTGAAGGCGGTGGGGGAGTCGGTTACCCAGCCGCTGCGCTACTACGACGGCAATGTGGGGGGGGCGGTGGCCCTCTGCCGGGCGATGGCGGCAGCGGAGGTCAAGATGCTGATCTTCAGCTCCTCGGCCACCGTTTATGGCGAAGCGGCCCGGATGCCGGTGGCCGAGGATTGCCCCTTGGGGGAGCCCACCAACCCCTATGGCCGCTCCAAGCTGATGATCGAGCAGATCCTGGCCGATCTGAGCCGGGCCGATGCGAGCTGGCGGATCGCCCGTTTGCGCTACTTCAATCCGGTGGGGGCCCATGAAAGCGGTTTGATCGGCGAGGATCCCAGCGGGGAGCCCGCCAATCTGATGCCCTATGTGGCCCAGGTGGCGGCCGGGAAACGAGAAAGTTTACAGGTGTTCGGCGCCGATTACCCCACTCCGGACGGCACCGGGGTTCGCGACTATATCCATGTGATGGATCTGGTGGAGGGCCATCTGGCCGCCTTGGAATACCTCAGGCATAATCCCGGTCTGTTGACGGTTAATCTGGGCACCGGCCGCGGCCTGTCGGTCCTGGAGATGGTCGATACCTTCGCCGGAATATCGGGGCGTCCGGTGCCCTACCGGGTGGTGGCCCGGCGGCCCGGCGATGTCGCCGCCTGCTGGGCCGATCCCGCCCTGGCCCGGCGTCTGCTGGGTTGGCGGGCCCAAAGAAGTGTGGAAGAGATGTGCCGGGACACCTGGCGTTGGGTGTCGGGGGGCGGCGCGATTTAGACGGACAAGTTACTTGCCGGGTACAAGCCGGGCAGTTACACGGAGTGTTGCTTGATGGGAGAGATCGAGGAGAATCTGGCGGCGGTGCGGGCGCGGATTGCGGCTGCGGCCGAACGGGCCGGGCGTGATCCGGCCACGGTGCGTCTGGTGGCGGTGAGCAAAAGGGTGCCGGCGGAGCGTTTGCGGCAGGCGATTGCCGCCGGCCAGCGGCTGTTTGGGGAAAATTACCTCCAGGAGGCCCAGGAGAAGATCGCGGAATTTGATCCGGCCGGGGAACTGGCCTGGCACTTTATCGGCCATCTGCAAAGCAACAAGGCCAAAGTGGCGGCCGAATCCTTCAGCATGGTGGAAACGGTGGACCGGCTGAAGCTGGCGACCCTGCTCGATCGTCACGCCGCCGCGGCCGGGAGGATACTGTCGGTGCTGGTCCAGGTCAATGTGGGCGGTGAAAGGCAAAAATCCGGGGTGACCCCGGAGCAGACCGCTGAACTGCTGCGAGAGATGGCCAGGTTGCCGGCCCTGCGGGTTGCAGGGCTGATGACCATGCCCCCCTGGTCCGCCGAGGCGGAAGAGAGTCGGCCCCATTTTCGCCGCTTGCGGCAACTGGCCGAGGAGCTGGCGGGCCGGGGGTTGCTGGGCCGTCACGGAGCGGTGGAGTTGTCCATGGGGATGTCGGGGGATTTTGAGGTGGCGGTGGAGGAGGGGGCTACCCTGGTGCGGGTCGGGACCGCTATTTTCGGTCCCCGCCTGTAACCGGCCGGGATTGCCGGCGGAATCCCGACGGAATTACAGCTCCAGTTCACAGTAGGTGTAGCATTCGCCGGTGGCGAACCAGTCGGGGCAACTGGTCAGGGGGCGGCCGCCCAGACCGCCGTGCCTGCCGGAATGGGTCGGGTGGCAAAAACCCCATGGCCGACCTGCTGGTTGATAAAACAAACTTCAGTATTCGGGTGGAGCATAAAGGTCGAGCTGCCTTGTGGTTGGGGGTGGCCGGGGTTTGCGTGGTTATCCTGTTTCCGGCCCTTATGCGCTCGCTTTATCCCCCTGTCAAGAGGTAATTTTAGGCCGCCAGCAGCTTGATTATCTCGTCGTTTTCCGGGAAGCGGCCGCTCTTCTGTTTAGAGAAAATCTCCCGGCCGTCGACGGTGATATCGTAGATGCCGCCGCTGCCGGCAATCAAGGCGATTTCGGCACTGGGAAATTTTTTGCGCAAATCGGCCTCCAGACCGGAGGCACGGGGCAGGTAGTTTCAACGCCCGCAATAGGTGATTTCAATTTTCATCTTGATCTCCGTTATGTTATTTGGTTGCTGGTCACCGATCTCTTCATACTACTAACCGGGAAATGAAAAAAGTGCAAAATAAGCCCTTGCTGCCGGCCACCGCCGCCGAAATGCTGGCCCGTGGTTGGGAAGCGGTGGATGTGGTTCTGGTCAGCGGGGATGCCTATATCGATCATCCCTCCTTCGGGTTGGCCCTGATCGGCCGTTGGCTGGAGGCCCATGGTTACAGGGTGGCGATCCTGGCCCAGCCCCGTTACGACGGTCCCGGTGATTTCCGGCGCTTCGGCCGCCCCCGGCTCTGCTTCGGGGTCTCCGCCGGCAACCTGGACTCCATTGTGGCCAACTACACCGGCAATGCCAAGGTTCGCAACGATGACGACTATTCGCCCGACGGCAACCCCTATTTCGGCGGCAAAGCCGAGCGCGGCCTGCGGCGTCGGCCGGATCGGGCCACCATCATTTATGCCCAGCAGGCCCGCCGGGCTTATCCGGGGGTGCCCATCATCCTGGGGGGGCTGGAAGCCTCGTTGCGGCGGTTTGTTCATTACGATTACCAGCAGCGCAAGTTGCGGGCCTCGATCCTCACCGATGCCAAGGCCGATCTGCTGGTTTACGGGATGGGGGAGCGAGCGGTGGTGGAGATCGCCCGCCGCATCGCCGCCGGCGAAGAGCTGGCGGGAATTCCCGGTACCTGTGAACGGTTGACCGAGCGGCAGCTGGAAGAGCGGGAATTCGCCCAGCCCCCCCTGGAGCTCCCCTCCCATGCGGCGATTATCAGCGACCAGGCCCTTTTTCTGGCGGCGGAAAAAGAGATTGAAAAAGAGGCCCGGGCCCGGACCGGCACTTTGCTCAGCCAGCGCCAGCAATCCCATTGGCTGCTCCAGCACCCCCCGGCGGCTCCCCTGACCTCCGCCGAGTTGGACCGGCTTTACGCTTTGCCCTACGCCCGCCGGCCCCATCCGGCGGCCGGTGATGTTCCTGCCTTCCGGATGGTGCGTGATTCTTTGACCATCGTCCGCGGTTGTTGCGGCAACTGTTCCTTCTGCGCCATCTCCCGCCATCAGGGGCCTGAGGTCATCAGCCGCAGCCCGGAATCGGTGCTGGCCGAGGTTGGGGAAGTGGCCGCTCAGCCGGGTTTTCATGGGACCATCAGCGATCTGGGCGGACCCACCGCCAATCTGTACGGCTGCGGTTGTGCCCGGCCCGGCGGTCCCTGTTCCCGGCACGATTGCCTCTATCCCAAGGTCTGCCGCCATCTGCAGATCGACGAGCAAAAAATGCTGAACCTGCTGAGCCGGGCCGCCAGGGTGGCCGGGGTCAAGCATCTCTTTGTCTCATCCGGTTTGCGGATGGAACTGCTGCTGCGGACTCCGGCCCTGTTGCGGCAGATCGTGGAGCGGCACACCCCCGGCGTCCTGAAGATCGCCCCCGAACACACCGAACCGGAGGTGTTGCGCCTGATGCATAAACCGGGGGTCCGGGTACTGGAGGAGTTTCTGGCCCTGCTGCGTGACTTGCCGACGGGATCACGTCAGGGAGATCTGCTCAATCCCTATTTGATTTCCGCTCACCCCGGTTGTACCCTGCGCCATATGGAGCAGATGGCGGCCAAACTTAAAAGCCTGGGCCTGGTGCCCCGGCAGTTTCAGGATTTTACTCCCACCCCCGGCACCATGGCCACCGCGATCTATGTCACCGGTCTTGACCCGGAAAGCGGGCGGCCGGTCTATGTCGCCCGCCGGGACGGCGAGCGCCGGGCCCAGCGTCAGGCCCTGGCCAAAATCGCCGGGGGGCAATACCGGCAAACCGGAACTCGCAAAAGATGACGGCGAAGTCGACAAAAGCCTATGGAGAGAGAAAGATGAGCAAGGAACTTTATCACCTGGATCCGGCCCACTGCGCCCTGCTGGTGGTGGATATTCAGGAAAACTTGATGAAGGTTATTCAAGGCCGGGAAGGGGTGGCCCGGAACAGCGCTCTGCTGCTCAAGGCCGCCAAGACCCTGGATATTCCGGTGGTCGCCACCACCCAGTACGCGGCGCGCATCGGTGATTTTGTCCCGGAGGTGAAAGCCGAGCTGGCGGGGATCACCCCCCTCGACAAGTTGGAGTTCGGCTGCTTCAACAACGAGGCGGTCCGGAACCAGGTCCGCTCCCTGGACCGGGCGGTCAACACCCTGATTATCTGCGGGGTGGAGACCCATATCTGTGTCTATCAGACGGTGCTTGGGGCCCTAATGGCCGGTTACCGGGTCTGGGTGCCAGCCGATGCGGTATCTTCCCGAACCAGCGGTAATTACGAGATCGGCCTGACCCGCCTGCGGGAGATTGGCGCGGTGGTGGCCAGCACCGAGATGATTATCTATGACTGGCTGCAAAAAGCAGGTACCCCCGCTTTCAAGCAGTTGTTGCCCGCCCTAAAATAATTATTGAGTTTTCAGGCTATTGGGCCGATGGATGTTGAGAAGCCCCTTCCCACAGGCGGATTGACGGGCAGCGGCGTCGTTCAGCCCCGGTAAATCGGGGGTTTGGGTGGGCGCATACCATTGGCGGGAGGAGAAGATGGCGGGTAAAACAGAGATAAATCTCGAAGTAAGTACCGGGTTTTTCAGGATCAACACCGATAATCTGCTCTACAATATTACCGTACTCGGGGGTTCTGCCGGTGCGCCCCCGCCGGCGCCCCAGCCCGCCGCCCCGGCCGCCATGGCCTCCCCGGAGGGCGCGGCTTTTGCCGGCTCCGGCCAGGGGGATGATTTCTACAAGCAGGTTTCCAGTAATGTTTTCAACGATATCGGCAAACTGGCCAAAAGCCTGAGTGCCACGTTGATGGATCTGCCCGCCGAGGACCGCAAGATGAAAAGGGCGGACCTGGACGAAGCCGGGGAGAAGATCGAGGACGCCAAGAACCAGTTGCGCGATATCGTCTCGATGACCGAACGGGCCGCCATGGAGATCATGGATCACGTGGAGAGGGTCCAGTACCAGACCGATGACGTTCGGGCCCTGTTATCCCAGTTGAAAAGCCACCAGGCCTTCAGTCATCCGGAAGCGGAGGAGGGGCAGGGTGATGCGGAGCAGGCCCCGGCCCCGGGGGAAGATAATCTGTCCCGGCTCGACCGGCAGTTGGCCAGGGCCGGGGAGTTGCTGGAAAAATTAACGGTGGCGCCAGCGGCCGGTGCGGAGACCCCCGTTGAGTCCGGGGCTGCCCCGGAGGCTTCGCCGCCGGCGACCCGGCGGCGTTATCTCTTCCAACTGGATACCATCTTTCAGACCATCTACGAGTTGTGTACCAACGAAGCGGTCAAAGGGCATATCAGCGGAGCCCGGGAGAAGGCCGGCGAACTGTTTGATTACGATGCCTTTGTCGAGGCGATCAGCGCCAAGGCCGACAAACTTGAGCCCGATGAAGACAACTTCTATACCATGCCCCTTTCCGATGTGCTGGGCTCCCTGGCCATCTCCTGTTCCGAGCCGAAGATCAAAAATCTTTTCGTCAAGATGGATGCCAATCAGAAGGAGATCTTCCTCGACTCCTCCCTGCCCCTGGAGGTTCCCGCTGTGGAGGAGGTGGCCGCTGAAAGCGTCCCCGCCGCTGTTCCCCAACCCCCGGCCGCTCCCGCTGCCGCTCTCGATCAGGGGGCCCTGGAGGAGATGGGGGAGGTGCTGGCCGAGGCGGCCGGTCTGGTCGGCCGGTTGCGCGAGGAGCCGCCGCAGAGAGTTAGCGGGGTGATCAGCCGGGATGACCAGTTGGATCTGTTTCACAAGATCGAAGGGGCTTTCGCCTCCGTCAACAGTATCTACGAAGATGTGACCAAGATCACCGAAACCCTGAGTTTTCAGGATCTTTCCGGGCAGCAGATTCTCAAGATTATCAAGCTGCTTTCCGATTTCCAGGTCCAGTTGCTGGCCATCGTGGTCTCATTCGGTTCGCAGCTTAAGAGCAAGGAGCTCAACGCCGGGATCACCGCCGATGAGAGCAAGCGCCTGGCCCAGGAAGATGTGGACCGTTATCTCGGTGCCGTGGCCGGCGGTGGTGAGGAGGAGCTGGAGGGGCCCCTGGATCAGGAGACGGTCAACAAGATGCTGGAGGATTTCGGCTTCTGACCCGCACGGGGCACTAGGCGGTCAGTGGTTTGTACCAGACGTTCATGCTTTCGATCCGGCCGCAGATCTGGGTGTTGTTGATCAGAGTGCCGGCGTGGCGGTAACCGGCCCGGGCGAAGGAGAGGTTCATCCCGTAAGAGAGGGCCCGGGCGATGGTGTAGGCCAGTTTGATTCCCCGGGCTCCCATCTCCTCTTCCAGGACGGCCAGCAGGCGAGCGGCCAGCCGTTGGCCGCGATCCTCGGGGTCGGTGGCGAAATCGGTCATCTCGGCGTGGCTTGCGGTGGGGGAAAACTCCGCCGAGGCCAGGGCCGTGGGCCGGCCTTGGCGCCAGGCTCCGGCGTAGCAGACCTGTTCGGCCATGGTCCGGCGCAGAAAGGCCGGATCGTGGATCGGGAAGGGATAGGAGGGGAAGACCCGGCGATAAAGCTCGGCCATGGCGTCACAATCCGCCGGGGTGCAGAGGCGGATCAGGTAAGGGTCATCCGCCGGCGGCTTTGACGGGGCCGGACCTGCCGCCCCCTTTTGGGCGCAGAGGGCCAGCACTGCGGCGATCTCATCCCCGGCGGCGATGGCGGCCCGCTCCTCCTTGAGAAATTTCCCCAGGAACAAACCGGTTTCACGTCCCCCGTAGAAACCGGGCACTTCCGCCTCCACCCGATAATCGGCGACGGCAAACTCCCGGCCCCAACGGGAGGGCGCTTTGGCAAAAATCTTGCCGTAGCGCTCCCGCGTGGCCAAGCGTTCAAGCTCGCTCAGCAGCCCCGGCATATCCTCGTCGGCGGCGCTCATCAGGTAAACCCGGTCACTGCTCTTGCCGTGCTGGATCAGCGAACGCCCGACGGTTATCGTGCGATCGCTATTCCTGCTCACGCCGTTCCAGCCGTTCGTTGTTTTCCGGCACCAGGGTGATGGTGTCCTCGTAATCGGCCAGCAGCCCGGAGATCCCCACGGTCTTGTCGGGGTCGTCGGCGTTTTCCAGGGGCAGGTCGAGGTGGCAATCCTCGCAGTTGCGATCACAGAAGAAGGGCTTGTAGGAGTCCGGCTCCTTGTAAGTGGTGATCACCCCCTCGAAGTTGCGCAGCACCACCTTGTTGGTGGACCAGGAGATCAGGTAGTTGGGCATCACCGGGATCTTGCCGCCGCCGCCGGGAGCGTCGATTACGTAGGTGGGCACGGCAAAGCCGCTGGTGTGGCCGATCAGATGTTCGATGATCTCGATCCCCTTGCCCACCGGGGTGCGGAAGCTGGCCAGCCCCTCGGAGAGATCGCACTGGTAGAGGTAGTAGGGCCGGACCCGGTTGGCCACCAGCTTGTGGACCAGGCGCTTGATCACCCGGGGGCAGTCGTTGACCCCGGCCAGCAGCACCGACTGGTTGCCCAGGGGGATCCCGGCGTCGGCCAGCATCGCCAGGGCCTTTTGGGAGCGGGCGGTGATCTCGCGGGGATGATTGAAATGGGTGTTGATCCAGAGGGGATGATGCTTCTTCAGCATGGTCACCAGCTCGGGGGTGATCCGCTGGGGCAGCACCACCGGGGTTCGGGTGCCGATCCGGATCACCTCCACATGCTCGATGGCCCGCAGCTTGCCCAGCAGCCAGTCGATCAGGTCGTTGCCCAGCAGGAAGGGGTCGCCGCCGGAGAGCAGGACATCGCGGATGGCCGGGGTTCTGGCGATATAGTCGATCCCCTGTTGCAGGGCTTCGCGATTGGGGATCGAGTCGACATCGCCCACCTTGCGCTTGCGGGTGCAGTGACGGCAATACATGGCGCAGAGGTTGGAGACATGGAAGAGTACCCGGTCCGGATAGCGATGGGTAATCCCGGGCACCGGGCTGTCCTGGTCTTCGGCCAGGGGGTCGCTGTGCTCGCTGGCCCCGATCCGCAGTTCTGAGCAATCGGGCACCGATTGGCGGAAAACCGGATCTTCCGCGAAATTATCCCGGTCGATCAGGGAGAAGTAGTGGGGGGTGATCGACATCGGGAAGCGGGCGGTGGTCTCCTCCAGTTCCCGTCGCTTCTCCGGGGAGAAGGTGGTGCCCAGCAGGCGCTCCACGGTATCGATGCTCTTGATGGAGTGGCGCAGATGCCAGCGCCAGTCTTCCCACTGTTCGGGGGTATGGGCCATGGCCTTGGCGGGAGAGTTTGCTGAATACATGATGCTGCCTCCTGGTTGCGCACCGTTACGGCGCCCGTCGGCAAGTCAGCGGGGATTAAAGTCGTTTCACGACTGAAAACGGACGCATGCAACCGGAATAAGCCGGCCACAGGGGCGAACTGCGCGGAACAGAAAGAGAATGAACGCCGACGGGGCTATGGTGCGGTGGATATTTTATCGTTGAGTTGGAGCGCACTTTAACCGATTTGGCCCGATAATGCAAATCGCGCCGGGATCGCGGGGCCGTCCGGTTTTTTCCCGGCGCCATTGTTTGCTTGTTGCCGGGGGCGCGGTTGGGGTAAAATCCAGCCAGGTGATTTGCCAACCGTCATCCAACTGAACAGGGAGGAATTTATGCGCACCTGCAGCCTGCATGATTTTATGACCGAACTCAAACCCTGGCTGGACAGCGATCATATCCGCGAGGCCGAGCTGGATGAACATCACCACTTGATCCTCCATTTCATGGACGGGATGAAAAACGTCTATGAAATCAGCGATTGCAACCGGCAGCAGATCGGGGAGGTGCTGGAAAACCTCCGGCAAAAGGGGATTTCGGTCCAGGGATAGCAAGGTTGGGCCGGGGCGGCGGCAACCGCCCCCGGCCAATCAGCCAGTGGAGGTGGATGATTATGGGGAGATCGATGGGTGGCGGCCGCCGGACCATGGCGCGACTGACGGCCACCCCGGAGTTCAATGTCGCCCTGTTCGCCCTCCTGCTGAACTATCCCTGGGAGTTCTTTCAGGCCCCCTTCTTCAAGTGGATGCCGGAGATGCCGCATTGGGAAGCGGTGCTGTTCTGTACGCGGGCAACGCTTGGCGATCTTCTGCTTGCCCTGATCGCATTCTGGGTGGTGGCGGCACTCCGGCGCGATCGCGCCTGGATCCTCACTCCCACCCTCCCCGCAGTACTCGCCTTCATCCTGACGGGAGTCGTCGTTACCGTCGGTCTTGAGTGGTACGCCACTCAAATCGGGGGCCGCTGGGAGTACGCCGAGTCCATGCCCCTGCTGCCGCTTCTGGGTACCGGCTTGCTCCCCGTCGCGCAATGGACCATCCTTCCGCCGCTGCTGCTCTGGCTGGCGCGCCGCCAGATGGCCGGTCAGGCCGCGCTGGCCGGAGCTGTTGATTGCCGGCAGAATTGAAGCCGTTGAGTATTCCGAGGGGGCACCCCGTGCTCGCTTACGTCCGCTAATATCTTGCAATTTTCTCCGTTTCCGGCTACCTCTAGGGCGCCCGCCTTGGCGGGATTTTCCGTTGTTATAAGGGTTTGCCAGGCGGAGAGCGACGCCGCTCCGGCATTCGCCGCTGGTTTGACCGTCGCCGGAGTTGAACGTAAAAATGATCGATGCTTTGCTGCAAAAGGCCGGCCTGGCCGATATCGCCGCCAAGGTCCGGGCCGGGGAGCGCCTGGACCGCGAGGAGGGGATACGCCTCTACCGCTCTTCCGACCTGCTGTTGCTGGGGTATTTGGCCAATCTGGTGCGGGAGCGGAAAAACGGCGACCGGGCCTATTTTATCTATAATCAGCACCTCAACTATTCCAATATCTGCACCAACCTCTGCAAGTTTTGCGCCTTCGGCAAGGAGAAGGGCACCAGGCTGGCCTACGAGATGGATATCGAGCAGATCCGGGAGAAGATCCGGGCCCGCCGGGCCGAACCGATCAGCGAGGTCCATGTGGTGGGGGGGATCCATCCCGATCTGCCCTATTCCTACTACCTGGAGATGCTCAGGGCGATCAAGGAGGAGCGGTCCGGAATCCATATCCAGGCCTTCACCTGTGTCGAGATCGCCCATCTGGCCGAGCTCTCCGGCCAGAGTGTGGCGGACACCCTGCGGGAGTTGATGGCCGCCGGGCTCGATTCGATCCCCGGCGGCGGGGCCGAGGTCTTCAGCCCCCGCATCCGGGCCCTGACCTGCGAGAAGAAACTCTCCGGCGAGGGCTGGCTGGAGGTGGCCCGTACTGCCCATGGCCTGGGCCTGCGCAGCAACGCCACCATGCTTTACGGCCATATTGAAACCATCGAGGAGCGGGTGGAGCATCTGCTGATGCTGCGGCAGACCCAGGATGAAACCGGCGGGTTCCTCACCTTCATCCCCTTGGCCTTCCACCCCCGCAACACCGAACTCTCCCAGCTCTCCCGGACCTCCGGGGTCGAGGATCTGAAAAATATCGCCGTCGCCCGGCTGCTGCTGGATAATTTCGACCATATCAAGGCCTACTGGGTGATGATCGGTCCCAAGCTGGCCCAAGTGGCCCTGGCCTTCGGAGCCGACGACCTCGACGGCACCGTCAAGGAGGAGCTGATCACCAGCATGGCCGGCGGCGAGGCCGAGCAGGCCATGGCCGACAGCGAGCTGATCCGCCTGATCCGCGAGGCCGGCCGGGTGCCGGTGCAGCGGGACACCCTCTATCAACAGCTGGTGGCAAGATGAGCGTTGCCGGGATTACCGCCAAGGTGCTGGCCGGGGAGCGCCTTGCGGTCGATGAAGCCCTGACCCTGGCGACCACGGCCGGACTGCTCGAGTTGGGCCTGCTGGCCGATGCCGTGCGCAGGCGCCGCCATCCCCAGCCGCTGGTCACCTATGTGATCGACCGCAATATCAATTACACCGATATCTGTATCTCGGCCTGCAAATTTTGCGCTTTTTTCAAAGCGCCGGAGGATGCGGCCGGTTCGGTGCTGACCCGGGAAGAGCTGGGCCAAAAGATCGAGGAAACCCTGGCCCTGGGAGGTAACCAGATTCTGCTCCAGGGCGGCCTGCATCCGGATCTGCCGCTCTCTTTTTATGAAGAGATGCTGCGCTTTATCAAGGGGTACGGGATCCATATTCACGGCTTCTCTCCGCCGGAGATCTTTCATTTCGCCCAGCTATCCGGTTTGAGCAGCCGGGAGGTTTTAAGCCGACTGCAGGCCGCCGGCCTCGATTCCATGCCGGGAGGCGGGGCCGAGATTCTCTGCGACCGGGTCCGCCGGGAGATCGCCCCGCGCAAGTGCAGCGCCGATCAGTGGCTGGCGATCATGGCCGAGGCCCACCAGTTGGGGATGCGGACCACCGCCACCATGATGTTCGGTCATATCGAGACCATGGCCGAGCGTCTGGAGCACCTGGAGCGGGTGCGAAAAGTGCAGGATCGGACCGGCGGGTTCACTGCTTTTATTCCCTGGCCCTTCCAGCCGGACAACACCGCCCTGGCCGGCCGGCCCAAGGCCACCGCCGTTGAATATCTGAAAATGGTGGCCATCAGCAGGATTTTCCTGGATAATGTCGCCAATATCCAGGCCTCCTGGGTAACCCAGGGGGCCAAGGTTGCCCAGCTTTCGCTCTTTTTTGGGGCCAACGATTTCGGCAGCACGATGATCGAGGAAAACGTGGTGGCCGCCGCCGGGGTCAGCTTCCGGCTCTCCGAGGCGGAGATCCGCCGCCTGGTGGAAGGGGCGGGTTTCACCGTTCGCCGCCGCCGCATGGACTACACCCTGCTGGATTGATTTCCCCGGGGAAGGATGAAAAGTCAGATGGAAACGGAAACCCGATATCTCCACCGGGCGCCGGTGGTGCTGCCGGTGATTTCGGCTCCCTTGACCGACGGGGCGGTGTTGACCGCCAACGGCCGGGTGCTGGCGGTGGGCCCCTGGGAGCAGTTGCGTGATGAGGCTGCGGCTGCAACCACCACGGTGGTGGATTACGACGGCCAGGTGCTGCTGCCGGCCCTGGTCAATGCCCACTGCCACCTGGAGCTGGCCCACCTGGGGTCGCTGGCGCAAAATTACCGGCCGCCGGCCGGGGATATAACCGGTTGGATCAGGCGGCTGTTGCTGGAGCGGGAAAAATGCGGGGCCATTGAGCCCGAGGACGCGATGCTGGCCCTGGCCCGGCTCTTTGCCGGGGGTTGCCGGACGGTGATCGATATCGGTAACGACCCGGCCGGAGCGGCGGTGGGTCGTGATTTCAAAACCAAACTTCTCTTCCATTTGGAACTGCTGGGGTTGAACGGGGAGCATGAGGAGGCGGCTCTGGCCCGGCTGGCCGATTGCCCCGCCGAGTTGTGCTGCACCGGCCACGCCGCCTATTCCACCGGGCCGCGTTTATTGAGAGCTTTGCAGGAACGGGCCGTCGGCAACGGTTGCCTGTTGCCGATCCATGTGGCGGAGTCGGCTGCCGAGGAGGAGTTCCTGTTGAGCGGCGGCGGGCCGTTTCGCGATTTTCTGCGGGAACGGGGATTGGATCTAACCGATTTTAACCCCCCCGGGTGCAGCTCCGTGGCCTGGCTCGATTCCCTGGGCCTGCTTGATCAACGAACCCTGTGTGTACATGCGGTGCGGGTAAACCGGGAGGATGTCGCCCGGTTGGCCGAGCGCCGGGCCGGGGTTTGTTTGTGCCCCGGGGCCAACCGTTACCTGGGGGTGGGCAAAGCGCCGCTGGAGTTGCTGCTGGAGCATGGCATCCTCCCGGCCCTGGGCACCGACAGTCCGGCCGGCAACCCCCAGTTCTCCATGTGGCGGGAGATGCAGACCCTGCGCGAGGATCATCCGGCGGTATCGCCGGACACGGTTCTGGCCATGGCTTCGCTGGCCGGCGCCCGGCTGGCGGGCCGGGAGGGGGAAACCGGGGTGATTGCCCCGGGGGTGGAGTCGGCCCTGTTGGCGGTTGCCTGCCCGGCCGCGGTAAGCGGTGGGGCGGAGGCGGCCCTGGAATATCTGACCACGGCGGGAGAGGAACTGCGGCTGGAATGGATCGAGTAGCGGCAAGTGATGACAGCTCGGGGGCGCGGGAGGAGGGGTTGGTCCGCCTGGGCATGGTCAACTTCCTCAACACCGCACCCCTTTACGAGACCTGGAAACGGACGGTGGCGGTGGCTGACTGGCGGGTGACCGAGGCCCCTCCCGCCACCCTCAATCGCCTCCTCCACGCCGGCGAGCTCGATCTGGGCATGGTTTCATCCTACGAATACGCCATCCACCCGGAGCAGTACCGGATTCTCGGCGGCCTGGCCATTGCCGCCACCGGAGCGGTGGGCAGTGTCTTTATCTTTTCCCGTTATCCCCTGGAGGAACTGAACGGGCGGCCGTTGCTGCTCAGTTCCCGCTCCAAGACCTCGGTCGGCCTGGCCGGCATTATCCTGGAGGATCGTTATCTGGTAAAACCCCTTTATCGGGTCGGTGATTACCAGACGGAGAGGGAGGTGGGCCGGGCCGGGGAGCTGGCCGCCCTGCTCTCCATCGGCGATGAGGCCCTGCGGTTGGCGGAGAGTGATGAGTTCCCCTTCCGCTTCGATCTGGCCGAGATCTGGCACCACTGGACCGGGTTACCTTTTGTTTTCGCGATCTGGGCGGTGCGGGAGGATTTTTGGCGTAACCGGCCGGCGACGGTGGCCGCGATTCACCGGGAGCTGCGGCGTTGCCAGGCCCGGGGTTTGGCTGACCTGGCCACGATCTGCCGGGAGGTGGCTCCGCGGATTCCCCTTTCCGAGGAGGCTTGTCACCGGTATCTTGGCGGGATGAACTACGACTTGAACCGGGAGCAGCAGGCCGGGCTGGTCCGTTTTTTTCAGTTGCTGATCACGCGGGGTGAGGCTTCGGCCGCCGCCCTGCCCTTGAAGATAGAGGACCATGGATAATCCCGACGATAAGAAAAAATTTGTTAAGAGCAAGTTCTCCGCCATCAGCTCCCGTTACGATCTGCTCAACTCGGTATTGAGTTTCCAGGTGGATCGTTACTGGCGCTGGGTGGTGGCCCGGGAGTTGCGGGCCTTCCCCCGTGGCCCGGTGCTGGACCTCTGTGCCGGGACCATGCCGCTCTCCCTGGAGCTGGCCCGCCAGGCCCCGGAGCGAACGGTGCTGGCGGCCGATTTCTGCGAAGATATGTTGCGGGCCGGTCTGGCCGGCCTGGGCGGTGATCAGCGGCGGGAGCGGATCCTGCCCTTGGCCGGGGACGGGGAACAGATTCCGGTGCAAAGCAACGCTGTCTGGGGGGTGACCGTGGCCTTCGGGGTCCGTAATCTGGCCCGCACCCAACAGGGCCTGACCGAGATGCACCGGGTGCTTAAACCGGGGGGCAAGCTGCTGATTCTGGAGTTTTCCCGGCCCTCCAACCCGCTGATCAAGCCGTTGTACAATTTTTATCTCCACCGGGTGCTGCCCAGGATCGCCGGTCTGGTTTCCGGTGACCAGGACGCGTACGAGTACCTGGCCTCCTCCATCGCCGCCTTCTATGAACCGGAGGAGCTGGCCGCCATGATGAAGAAGGCCGGTTTCGCCACCGTCTCCCATCGGCCCCTCACCTTCGGAATCGTCACCGTTTACGTTGGCGTTAAGGCGGAGGCCGGGGTATGAAAAAGATCATTCTCGGGATCACCGGGGCCAGCGGTTCACTTTATGCCTGGGAATTTCTCAAGATCATGGCCGCCCAGGAGGTCGAAGTCCACCTGGTGGTCTCGGCGGCGGGTGAGCAAGTTTTGCAGTTGGAGCTGGGGATGGGACGGGAAGAGCTTGATGCCCTGGTGGCCCACCGGCATCATATCCATGATTTTGCCGCCCCGATCTCCAGCGGTTCCGCCGTTTTTGCCGGAATGGCGATCCTGCCCTGCAGTATGGGCACCCTGGCGGCGGTGGCGGGGGGCTTGAGCGGCAACCTGATTCAACGGGCTGCCGATGTAACCCTGAAGGAGCGGCGGCCCCTGGTGCTGGCGGTGCGGGAAACCCCGCTCAACCGCACCCACCTGGCCAATATGCTCAGGGCCCATGAGGCCGGGGCCACCATCTGTCCGGCGATGCCGGGCTTTTATCACCGCCCCCGCGATCTTAACGAGCTGGCCCGCGCCTTCGCCGGTCGGGTGGCCGAACAACTTGGGTTTACAGTGCCTGATTTGCCGCGTTGGCAAGGATAAGTTTTCGAGGCTGGTTAAATTGCACAAGATTTGGCTCAAGCTGAAAATTCTGCTGGAGATGATTAAGTTCGAACACAGCGTTTTCGCGCTGCCGTTTGCCTTGATGGGGGCCTTTCTGGCGGTGCGGGGCGTGCCGGGCTTTGCCGTGCTCTTCTGGCTGATTATGGCCATGGTCTGGGCCCGTACCGCCGCCATGGGTTTTAACCGCATCGTGGACCGCAGGTTCGATGCCGCCAATCCCCGTACCGCCGATCGGGCCATTCCGGCCGGCCTGGTTAAACCGGCCGAGGCCTGGACCCTGGTGCTGGCGGCATCGGCTCTCTTCTTTTTCTCCTGCGCCATGCTCAACCCCCTGGCCCTGCTGATCTCGCCCCTGGCTCTGGGGCTGACCTTTATCTACTCGCTGACCAAACGTTTCACCTGGCTCTGCCATCTGGTGCTGGGGGTGGCCCTGGCCCTTTCTCCCCTGGGCGGCTGGGTGGCGGCCACCGGAACCCTGACCGGTTTCCCCTGGGTGCTCTCCCTGGGAGTGCTGCTGTGGGTCGCGGGATTCGATACGGTTTATGCCTGTCTGGACGCCGAGTTTGACCGCGATGCCGGGCTCTATTCGTTGCCGTCCCGTTTCGGTCCCCGGCTGGCCTTTCGCCTGGCGGTTCTTTTTCATGTGCTGGCCTTTATCTGTTTTGTCGCCACCGGGTGGATCATGGAGCTGCACTATATCTTCGGTTTGGGGCTGTTGCTGGCCGCCGCCGCGCTCTTTTACCAGCACCTGCTGGTCGAGCCCGGCGATCTTACCCGTATCCGGCTCTCATTCTTCACCCTGAACGGTTTGATCAGCCTGGTGATGTTTGCGGCCACCTGGCTGGCCCTGAGTGTGGGGGGCTGACCAGGTGATCAAGGGCTATCCCGTGCTGCTGGCGGTGCATCCGACGGGCTCGGCGCTCGGTCAAATGCCCGGGGAGCGGTTGGCGGAGATGATCGCCGGTTTGCGCCGGGCGCTTGCCTCGGGGGGCATGGAGGCCGGGGACAGTACCGGGGAGCTGCTGCTCTTCAATTATGCCAATCCCTTAAGTGCGATTACCGTACTTTTCGAACATTTGGCGGCCATCAGAAAAAACTATGGGTTGGCGGGGGAGAATGCCCCTCTGCCGCTGCAATACCTGCTTCACCTGGAGACCAGGAACGAGCAGCCCCCCTCCTTTCGTTTTCTCAACTCTTCGGCCTGGGATATGCTGACCCCGGATACCCTGTATCTTTCCCGGGCCATCAGGTTGCAATGGGATAATCTCCAGCAGGGGCGGTCGTTGCCGCCCCACCAAATTGGAGAAGGCGGTGGTGAATTTACCGCCCTGCGTTTCGATCAGCCCGCCGATCTGCGTCGCAAAAGGCTTTTTCCCCATCGGACCCTGCTGGCCGGGGCGGGGGGAGGCGCAGTCTGCTTCTATTGCGGGTTGCGCACCCACCATCCTTCGGGATGTCCCTCCAAAAAACTGGGTATGGACAATTTCTCCCTGCCGGATGTTGGTTATCAATCCCTGGCGGCCTTTGTCCGCAATTTTCAGGCCGCCCTGATCAATCGCAAGGAGCTGGAGGCGTTGCTGAGTACCGGGGTGGAGTTGGCCCAGGTGCGCAAGAATCCGCCCCTGCAGGCCCTGGTTGCCTACTACGATCTGCTGACCATCTACCAGCCCCGCTATCTCGACCAGATCGCCTTCTCGATCCATTCGGTCTGGCCCGGTCTGAACAAGGTTCTGGTCAAGCTGGAGAACCGAAATTTGCGGGTGGGACTGGATTGCCTGCGGGTGGGGCAATTGGACCGGGCTCGGAATCTGCTGCTGGCCGAAAATCAAGCGATGGGCGGCAAGCAGTATTGCGCCACGGTGGGGCTCGCCTTTGTCGCCCTGGAGCATGGCCGGTTCGAGGAGATGGGGCACCACCTGCAGCTCGCCGCCGGTCTGGCCACGGTGGAAAAGGAGAAGATCCACGCGGCACTGTTGCTGGCCCGCTATCATGACCTGGCCGGTAATCTCTGGAAGGCGGAGCAGGCCCTGCAGGCGATGGTTGATCTCTATGCCGATTGCCACGAAATCGTTTACCGGCGGGTGCAGACCGCGGTTCGGCGGGGGCAGGGGGCGGGGGATATTATCCGGATTGCATCCGGTCTGATTGAAGCCAACCGCTTATATTTTATGAACTTGCTGATGGATCCCGGCCTGTTGCCCATTGAGGGGCTGCTTGATGACCTGCTCACCAACCACCTGCGGCTGGTGAATATTCGGGCCGAGGAGGAGTTGGAGGCGGCGACCGGGGAGTATGAGCGCCTCGGCAAGTGGATTGACGGCGCGGATGAGGAGTATCGGGAAAATCTCCAGGTGCTGGCCAGGCTGAGGCAGCAGCAGGAGCGCCGCTCATACTACGATCTGGTGGATGTGGGGGCCAAAGCCCGGGCTTTGGCCCAGGGCGGGCCCCGGTTGCAGGAAGGCAAGCTGGACAGCCTCAATGAGCAGATCGACCAGGCGGTGGTGGAGTGGGGAGAGTTTCAGGCCTACTGGCAGGATTACCCCTATAAATCACTCTGGCGGCAATCCGCAAAGAGGTTGCTGGATACCCGGCGGATGCTGGTGGATGCCCGCCAAGTGGCGGCCGAAAGCCTGAGCCGAGGCAGAAAACGGCTGGCGGCGGGCCGGGAGCGGATCAAGGGGTTTGTGCCGCTGATCAAGCGCATGGAGCGGATGCGGCTGCTGCTTGACAGCGCCGGGGTGTTCGCCGGTCGCTTGCTGGTGGTCGAACTGGCGATCAGTGCCATGTTGCTGTTGCTCTACCCGCTGATCACCATCGGACTGGCCGAGCAGCTTGGTGATGAACTGGTACGGATGGTCCGGGATCCGGCCGTCCAGAAGAGGGTGCTATTTGCCGCCAACCTGGTGGCGGCGCCGGTCATCGCCTTTGGCCTGGCGGTGCGCCGGGGATTACCCTGACTATCTTTAAACCGTGCCCTTGGCTTTCAGGAGGTAACCGTTCGCCAGGACCAACAAAGTGTAGATTTAACGGGCTGTAACCGTTCAGCAGTGACCCCGGATTCGGGTAAGCAGCCAAGCGACGCGTACCCCGTGTACGTAAGCTTGGCTGATCGCCCGAAGACGGGGTGCTGCTGAACGGTTACTTCAGGAGACGATAAAGCCGGCGTAGCCCACCACCTGCTCCAGATCGCCGCTCACCGCCCCGGAATCGCTGTAGCGGACCAGTTCGGCTCGGTGGGCGCCCAGCTCCAGGGCGGCGATCAGGGTGATAACGGTGGGGATAACGCCGCACATGCTGATCCGGTGGGCGGCCACGGTTTGATAGAGCCCCTCGGGATCGAGGGCCAGCACCCGGTCGATGGCCAGGCGATCCTTGGCGGTGGCGCTGGCTCGGCTTTCATAGTGGCTCATGTCGCTGCTGGCCGCCAGCAGGACCGGCTTGGGGTAGGTCCGGATCGCCGCCGCCAGGCCCCGGCCCGCCCGCAGGCAAAAAGGGTAATCGCTGCGGGCCAGGCAGAGGGGTACGATCTGCAGGGCGGCCTGGCGGTAGTGGAGAAAGGGGACCAGGACCTCCAGGGAGTGTTCCTGGCGGTGGGCCAGCCGGTCGGGGCTGAAATCGGGGCAGTGGGCCAAAATCGTTGCCGCCAGCTGTTCGTTGATCGGCACCCGGCCCCAGGGCATCTCCCAGGACCCTTGATCCATCAGCGCCGCCGCCGCGCCCAAGCCGTGGTGGTTGGGCCCCAGGATGATCACGTTTTCCGGAATCTCGGCCCGGGCTGCCGTCTCTCCGGCCACCGCTCCCGAGTAGACGTAACCGGCATGGGGCATCACCAGCGCCAGGGCCGATCGGGGCGTCGGGTGATCGGGGACCAGCCGCTGCAGCATCTTCCGCAGGGCTGCCGGTTCGCCGGGATAAAACTGGTGGGCCACCGCCGCAGCTCTGATCATTGCCGTTTCCCCCTGTTTTTTCAGCTCCGCCGGGTTACTACTGGATATCCCAGACCGATCCCTCGGGGCCGTCCTTGATCGTGATCCCCGACTTGAGCAGTTGATCACGGACGCGGTCGGCTTCGGCCCAGTTTTTGCTCTCGCGGGCCGCCAGCCGTTGCCGCAGCAGCTTTTCGATCTCGTCGGCATCGATCCCCAGCGCCGCCAGTTTTCGTTGCCGCCGCCGCTGCAGGTACTGCCCGGGCTCTTCCCGCAACAGGCCCAGTATGCCGGCCAGTTTCCTTACGGTAGCGGCGCCGTTTTGCAGCAGTTCCAGATCCGCCGCCGCCGGAGCAGCGGGCAGGGCCTGGTGGATCCTGTTGATGATCTTAACCGCGTCGAAGATCCGGCCCAGGGCCAGGGCGCTGTTGAAATCGATATCCATGGCCTGGGTAAAGGCGGTGGTAAGATTCGCCAGTTTTTCCCGATCCTTGGCGGTCGCCACCGAGGGGGCGCCGGGATCGCCGGCAGCCGGCAGGTCGGCCAAAGCGGCCAGGGCGGCATAAAGCCTGGTCAGCCCGGCTTCGGCATCGGCCATGGCCGCCTCGGAATAATCAAGGGGGTTGCGGTAGTGGGTGGAGAAGACCAGCAGCCGCAGAGCCTCGGCCGGGTAGCGGCTCAAGACGTCGCGGATGGTCAGGAAGTTGCCCAGGGATTTGGACATCTTCTCATCCTTGATGGTCACAAAGCCGTGGTGGATCCACAAATTGGCGAAGGGTTTGCCGGTGGCGCCTTCGCTCTGAGCGATCTCGTTCTCATGGTGGGGGAAGACCAGATCCTTGCCGCCGCCGTGGATATCGAAGGTGTCTCCCAGGTATTTACGACCCATGGCCGAGCACTCGATATGCCAGCCGGGTCGGCCCGGACCCCAGGGGCTGTCCCAGGCCGGTTCCCCCGGTTTGCTCCCCTTCCAGAGGGCGAAATCCATGGGGTCTTCCTTCTTTTCATTGACCGAAACCCGGGCCCCGGCCTGCATATCTTCCAGGGCGCGGCCGGAGAGGGCTCCGTACTCGGTGAAGTTGCGCACCCGGAAGTAAACGTCGCCCTCCAGGGGGTAGGCCAGCCCCTTGGCGATCAGCTCCGCGATCAGCTCGATCATCTCCGGCAGATGCTCGGTGGCCAGGGGCTCCAGGGTGGGCGGTTCGGTGCCCAGGGCGGCCATGTCCTCGTGGAACAGCTGGATAAAACGCTGGGAAAGTTCCTCGCAGGTGGTCTCCTGCTCCTGGGCCCGCTTGATGATCTTGTCGTCGATGTCGGTAAAGTTGCGCACGAATGTGACCTTATAGCCGCGCTGGCGCAGGTAGCGGTAGATCAGGTCGAAGACCAGGGCCGAGCGGGCATGGCCGATATGGCAGTAATCGTAGGCGGTGATCCCGCATACGTACATCTTGATATGTCCATCTTCCAGGGGTTTGAGTGGTTCCTTGCGATCGGTTTTGGTGTTGTGGATCAGAATCGGCATGGATGGTCCGGAGTGTTGATTGGTCGGAAAGGGCATCTTTTAGCGTTTGGTCACCGTCAAACTATGCTATATATAACTCCTTTGCCCCTGAAAAGCCAACCTGGTGAGCATCGATATCATGACTTTACTGGAAGAGACCACCCTGGCCAATGGCCTGCGGCTCTCCTTTCGCGACTTTTCCCGCCTCCTGGCCGGGGATCGCTGGCTGGTGGAGCTGCGTTGCGAGGTTCTTTACCCCCTGACGGATGAGTTGCCGGCCCCCCAGCCGGAGGAGCCGGATTCCGAGTTGCGGGCCGCCATTCTGGCCCGCCTGGGGGACAGTCTCCGGTTTCAGGTCCGCCGCACCCGTAACTTCGTCGATCAGCGGGAGCGGGATGAGGTGCTGGGGCAGCTGCTGGCCTCGGTCAAGGCTCATATGCTGGCCTATTTTGCCGCCCCCGCCTTTCCGGCCCGGCTTTACCAGGACAGCTGGCGGCGGCTGCGCCAGGAGTGTCTTTGTGAGCTCCGCCTACGGCAAGGGACCAGGCCGGAGACCGACGACGATGAAGGCCCCGCCGATTTTTCAGCCCTGTTTAAAAACTGATGACTTCTTGCGAAGTCATCAAACCTGAAGGGCCGGCCATCCCGGGGAGCTGTCGTTGGGGATGGTGGTGATTAGCGCTTGACAAAACAGGGTGATGGCATAATACTCGCCCTTTTTTCACGCAGGTCGTGACGGGGTCGCGGCAGTTGGGGCCGCTCCTGCTTTTTGCGGCTGAATTACTTGTTTATTCAAATAATCCGGGGAAAATTTAATGAAAGTATTGATCAGTGACAACCTGGCGCCGGTGGGGGAAAAAATTCTGCGGGACGCCGGGCTGGAGGTTGATGTTCGCACCGGCCTGAGCCCGGAGGAGTTGGTCAAGATAATTCCCGCTTACGATGGCCTGGTGATTCGCAGCGCCACCAGGGTGACCGCCGAAATCATCGAGGCGGCGGAAAAGCTTAAGGTGGTGGGCAGGGCCGGGATCGGCCTCGATAACGTCGATATTCCCGCCGCCAGCCAGAAGGGTATCGTGGTGATGAACGCCCCGGACGGCAACGCTACCACCGCCGCCGAACACGCCGTGGCCATGATGATGTCCCTGACCCGCAATGTTCCCCAGGCCACCGCTTCGATGAAGGATGGCAAGTGGGAGAAGAAAAAATTCCAGGGCCGTGAGGTCACCGGCAAGACCGTGGGGGTGGTGGGGATCGGCCGGATCGGCCGGATCTTTGCGGAGCGGGCCCAGGGGCTGCGGATGAAGGTCATCGCCTTCGATCCCCATATGCCCAGGGAGATCGTGGAGAAAATGGGAGTGGAGCTGGTGTCCCTGGACGAGCTTTGCCGCCGGGCCGATTACATCTCCGTTCATGTGCCCCTGACCCCGGAAACCAAGCATGTGCTGGGGGCAAAGCAGTTCAAAATGATGAAGCCCGACACCATGGTGGTGGATTGCGCCCGGGGCGGGGTGGTGGACGAAAAGGCCCTGTATGAGGCCCTGAAAAGCGGGACCATCCGCGGCGCCGCCCTGGACGTTTTCGAGGTTGAGCCCACCAACCATGAAAACTGCCCCCTGCTGGGTCTGGATAATTTCATCTGCACCCCCCACCTGGGCGCCTCCACTGCCGAGGCCCAGGAAAACGTGGCGGTGGCCATCGCCGAGCAACTGGCCGATTACCTGCTCAACGGCACCGTGGTCAACGCGGTCAATGTTCCTTCGGTGAGCGCCGAGGTGCTGGCCCATGTCGGCCCCTATGTCACCCTGGCCGAGATGATGGGCGCCATGCACATGCAGGTGGCCAAGGGTGGGGTGGAGGAGATCAATATCGAATATTGCGGTGATCTGGCCGAACAGACCACCACCTCCATTACCGTGGCCTTCCTCAAGGGGTTGTTCACCCCCATCCTCAAGGAGGCGGTTAATTATGTCAACGCCCCCCTGATTGCCAGGGAGCGGGGGATCAAGGTGGTGGAGTCCAAGACCGAGCGCTCCGATGATTTTCTCAATCTGATGGTGGTGAAGGTCCGGACCGACCAGGGTGAGAACGTCATGGCCGGCACGGTATTCGGCAAGAAGGAGCCGCGCCTGGTGCGCTTTAACACCTTCCGCCTGGAGGCCCTGCCCAGGGGCCCGATGCTCTTTGTCTACAACAACGACGTGCCCGGGGTGATCGGCCGTCTGGCCACCACCATCGGCGATGCCGGGATCAACATTTCCCGGATGACCGTGGGCCGGGAGCAGGATTCGGGACGCAACATCATCCTGCTCAATACCGACAATCTGGTTTCCCGGGAGTTGCTGGAGAAGGTTCGCACGCTCGACAATATCAACGATGCCATGGTGCTGGACTTGCCGTAGTCGGGGAGCAGTGGACGGAAGACCACTTTCGTTCTTGTAAATTGGAGGTTGTGATGGTTGCTGGCCCTGAGCCCAAACCCTGTCCTCCGGGCAGGGTGCGCAGAGATGGTAAGTGCGTAATGCCGGAGGTGACCTTTACCACTCTGGTGATGACCCTGAATAACGCGGCGCTGCTGCATCTGGGTGAGCTGGCCGATCCGGATACCGGTAAACATGAGCGGGATCCGGTTTTGGCTAAGCACACCATCGACACTTTGCGTCTGCTCCAGGAGAAGACGGCGGGTAATCTGACCGCCAACGAGGCCGACCTGCTGGAAAATATTCTTTACGATCTGCGCATGCGCTATGTCCGGCAAACCCGCTGAGGGCGGCGATCTGCTCGAGCTCTTCGCGCCGGCCAAGGTCAATCTTTCCCTGCGAATTCTGGGCAGACGCCCCGACGGTTATCATCAACTGGAATCGTTGATGCTGAAGCTGGCCTTCGGCGACCGTCTCACCCTCTCCTCCGCCCCTCGACCGGGGATCATTCTGCGCTGTCCCGGCAGCGACCTGCCGGAGGATGCCGACAACCTGGTTTACCGGGCGGCGGCCCGCTTTTATGAGCGGGCCGGTCTGCCCCCCGCTCTTGAGATCACGCTCTACAAACGGATTCCGGTGGCGGCGGGCCTGGGTGGCGGTAGCAGCGACGCCGCCGCCGTTCTGCGGGGCCTTAATCTCCGGCACCCGGACGCCATGTCGCCGGCAATTTTGCTGGAACTGGCCCGCTCCCTGGGGGCGGACGTGCCCTTTTTCCTCCAGGAGTCCCCGGCCGCCTGGGCCCGGGGGATTGGCGAGATCCTGGCCCCGGCTGCGGTCCCGCCGGGAATCGCTCGCCTGCTGCTGATCAACCCCGGCTTTGCCGTCTCCACCAAATGGGTTTACGAGTCCGCCAACTTTCCATTGACAAAACAGACCGATCCCTTTAATTTAAGCGGCTCTTTACCGGCTGACCGGCCAGGGTGGGACTACCTGGTGAACGATCTGGAAAAGGTGACCATCGCCCGCCACCCGCAACTGGCCAGGATCAAGGCCGAGCTGCTGGAAGGCGGCGCCGAGGCCGCCCTGATGGCCGGCAGCGGTCCCACGGTTTTCGGTCTTTTCAGCCGGGCGGAGGCGGCCGCCGCCTGTGCAGCCGCCATGCAGGGCCGCTACCCGGTGGTGCATAACACTAAGCCTTTGCCGGGCTTTAATTAGGAAGCACCCCAAGGTAACCGATCACGGGGTTAAACCTGGAGTAAGCGGTTACGGGGCGCCGCAGGTTGCGGCGAGCCATTGCCAATGGGGCGTCGTCAAGCGGTAAGACACAAGACTTTGACTCTTGCATTCGCAGGTTCGAATCCTGCCGCCCCAGCCATTTTTTATTTGAAGGCCCGTCTAAAACACGGGCGTACCTCTTTGAAAGGAGCTTATCCTTGGCTGCCAACGAGATGAAGATTTTTGCCGGGAACGCCAATCCGGCCCTGGCCGAGAGCATCTGCGCTCACCTGAAAACTCCCCTCTCCAAGGCGGAGGTGCGGCGCTTCAGTGATGGGGAGATATTTGTCGAGATCGGTGAGAATGTCCGGGGGCGTGATGTTTTTGTGATCCAGCCCACCTGCCCGCCGGTTAACGACCATCTGATGGAGTTGATGATCATCGTCGATGCCCTGCGGCGGGCCTCCGCTCGCCGGATCACGGCGGTGCTGCCCTATTACGGCTACGCCCGCCAGGACCGCAAAGTGGCCCCGCGGGTGCCGATCACCGCCAAGGTGGTGGCGGAGATGCTGATGGTGGTCGGGGTGCGCCGGGTGCTGACCATGGATCTCCACGCCGGTCAGATCCAGGGATTTTTCAATATCCCGGTGGATAACCTTTTTGCCGCCCCGGTGCTGCTGGAGTATCTCACCAATCAGGTGGATGTCTCGCGGGTGGTGATGGTTTCACCCGATGCCGGCGGGGTGGAGCGGACCCGGGCCTTTGCCAAGCGGCTTAACGCCACCCTGGCCATCGTCGACAAGCGGCGGGAGCGGGCCAACGAGTGTGAGGCGATGAGTGTGATCGGTGATGTCAAGGGCAAGATCGCCGTGCTGCTCGATGATATGGTGGATACCGCCGGCACCCTCTGCTCGGCGGCCAACGTCCTGATCGATTCGGGGGCCACCGAGGTGATCGCCTGCTGTTCCCACGGGGTACTCTCCGGTCCGGCCATCGAGCGCCTGGAACAATCCAGGATCAAGAATCTGGTGATCACCGACAGTGTTCCCTTGCGGGGGGCGGCCAGGGAGTGCACCAAAATAAAGGTGCTGTCGGTCAACAAATTGCTGGCTGAAGCGATTCGCCGTATCCATTCCGAAGATTCGGTGAGTTCGCTGTTTGTTTAGTTGTCGCTGTAAATTCTACGGAAATTTTACTATGCCGGCGCGATTGCCGACAGATCAGATTAAATGGCTGACTTAAGTATTGCGAGGAGGAACACCATGTTACAAGTTGATATCGCGGCGGTGAAACGTGACGATTTCGGTAAGGGAGCGTCCCGTAGTCTGCGCCGCTCCGGTCGGACCCCGGCGGTGCTCTACGGCCCCAAGCTGGCGGCCCCCCAAGCCCTGAGCCTGGACACCCATTCCTTTACCAAGGCCCTCTTTTCGGTGCATCGCCGCAACTCGGTGATCAACTTGGAGGTGGCCGGCGATGGAGGCAGCACCGTTCATCATGTGATCACCCGTGAGATCCAGACCGATCCCATCGTCGACAATGTACTCCATGCCGATTTTTATGTGATCTCTCTCGATGAGCCCCTGGTCTTTCAGGTCCCTCTGCGCTACAAGGGTAAGGCCAAAGGGGTGGATATGGGCGGTGAGCTGGAAACCTCCATGGAAAAGGTCGGCCTCAAGGGCAAGGCCTTGGATATCCCCGATTTCGTCGAGATCAACCTGGCTCCCCTGGGTCCCAATTCCAAGCTGACCTGCGGAGAGCTGCCGTTGCCCGCCGGGGTTGAGTTGGTGGGCAAGAGCGACGCGGTCTGCGTGGCCGTGGTGGGCGGCACCGAGTAAAAAGATGCAGCTTTTACTGGGGCTGGGTAATCCCGGTCCCGAGTACGCCGCTACTCGCCATAACGTCGGATTTCTCTTTATCGACTTCCTGGCCGCACGCCACGGCATCTCCCTGAAACGGGAGAGCAAGTGGGAGGCGGAGGTGGGTAAGGGGGCGCTTTGGGGCCGCCAGGTTTTGCTGGCCAAGCCCCTTACCTTTATGAACCGCAGCGGTCTGGCCGCCGGCCGGATCGCCCAGTTTTACCGGCTGGAGCCCGCCGACCTGGTGGTTTTTCACGACGAGCTTGATCTGCCCTTCAACAGTTGCCGGGTGGCGAAGGGCCGGGGAGCGGGGGGGCATAACGGTATTCGTTCCCTGATGGAACACCTGGGCAGTCGCGATTTTACCCGCTTTCGGATCGGGGTGGGCCGTCCTCCGGGGGAGCGGCCCGCCGCCGGCTATGTGTTGTCCCCCTTTGCTGCCGTTGAACGTGAGCGGCTTGACCAGTTCTTCTCCTTTCTGGAGGAGGGGCTGCAACTTTTGCTGCTTCGTGATGAAAAAGCGGCGATGAATCTCATCAACGCCTCGACCTCCAGCCCCGATGGGGCGGGAGTTTAGGTCACTCCAGGCGACCCCTCCCCGCAGCCCTTTCCGCAACACTGTTTGATAATTTCAAGCCAACGTGTTATACTGGTTTTTCCTTTTTTCCGTGGTGCGGACTTCTTCCGTGCCGGCAAATCAGGATTCCTGGTGGGGGGAATAACCATGAGCGTGGCTTTGGATGTGTTTCGGGTTGGTGATATGGCGGTTTATCCGGCCCACGGGGTCGGGAAGATCGAATCGATTGAATCGCGGTGCATTGGTGAGTTGGAGCAATCATTTTATGTGATGCGGATTGTCGATTCCAATATGACCGTGATGATCCCGACCAAAAGTTGTAACACCGTCGGCTTGCGCAATATCATCTCCGCCGGGGATGTGAAAAGGGTCTTCGATATTCTTAATCAACGCGGGATGGAGCCCGAGGCCCAGCCCTGGAATCAGCGTTATCGCGAGTATATGGGCAAGATCAAGACCGGCTCGGTCTTTGAGATTGCCGCCGTTCTCCGCGACCTGCTGTTGCTGCGAGAGGAGAAGGAGCTTTCCTTTGGCGAGCGCAAGATGGTGGACACCGCCAAAAGCCTGCTGATCAAGGAGATCGCCTTGGCCAATGACACTCAGGAAGAGCAGGTGGCTGCCAGCATCGACCAGATCTTTTCCTGATTTTCCCGGGTTCTCCCGACGATGGCTTGCCGTAACTTAACTCTATCTCCCGTCTCCATGTGACTTCGGAAGAATTCCCATCTTTCGCATTTGTTGTGCCGTCAATGGCGGCCGGGCGGCGTCTGGACCTTTTTCTGGCCGAACGCCTGGCCACTCGTGACTTGACCCGTTCCCGGCTTCAGGCTTTGATCCGTCAGGGCATGGTGGTCGTCTGTCCGGTGGATGAGACCGCCACCGAGTCCGCCCCGGCCCTGCCCAAGGCCGGTCTGTTGCTTAGAGTCGGGGATCGGGTAACGGTGCGGGTGCCGCCGCCGACCCCGGTGGATCTGGTTGCCGAGGAGGTGCCCTTTACCCTGCTCTATGAGGATGAGGATATCCTGGTGCTGGCCAAGCCCCCCGGGGTGGTGGTTCATCCTGCCGGGGGGCATTGGCAGGGAACCCTGGTGCATGGTCTGCTGCACCATTGCCGCAATCTTTCCGGAATCAGCGGGGAGTTGCGCCCCGGCATCGTGCACCGCCTGGACAAGGACACCTCGGGTTGCCTGGTGGTGGCCAAGAATGATCTGGCCCATCATGGGCTGGTACGTCAATTCAAGAGCAAGGAAGTTGAAAAAACCTACCAGGCCCTGTTGACCGGGGTGATGAGCGGCGAACAGGGAAAGGTGGAACAGCCCATCGGGCGTCATCCGGTGCGCCGCAAGAAGATGGCGGTACGGCCTGAGGGCGGGCGCCAGGCCGTAACCCACTGGCGGGTGCTGGAACGTTTCGCCGCCGGTTATACCCTGGTCTCCCTGGGCTTGGAAACCGGGCGCACCCATCAGATCAGGGTCCATATGGCCGCCCTGGGTCACCCGGTGGCCGGGGATCCCCTTTACGGCAAGGGCGGCGACCGGGATCGCCGCTTCGGCATCGATCGGCAATGGCTGCATGCCCTGCATCTGGCCTTCAAGCATCCCCGGAGCGGTGAACGGCTGCAATTCACCGCCCCCTTGTGGCCGGACCTGGAAATTGTGCTGGCCAATCTGAGGAAGATCAACCCTTCCGGTCGGGGCTTAACGAGATAGGGCGGGCAAGATGAAGATCCCTTCCCCATGGCGTCGCCATCTGTTGGGCATTACCGGCGGAATCGCGGCGGGTAAGAGCCGAGTGGCCCGTTACCTGGCTGAACATTGCGGGCTGGCGACCATCGATACCGATCAATTGGCCCGGGAATTATTGCGGCCGGGCCAGGCCGGTTGGCTGGCCCTGGAGCGCCGCTACGGTGAGCGGTTTTTCCACTCCGATTCAACCCTGCATCGCCCCCGGCTGCGCCGGGATCTTTTTGCCGACGCCGATTTGCGGGCGGAGATTGACCGCCTGCTCCACCCCCTGATCCGGGAGGCGATGCTGGCGGCGGTGGCGCGTTTGCAGCCGGTGGGCCGGGAGCGGATCCTGGTGGAGGTTCCCCTGCTGTATGAGGCCGGCTGGGAGAGCGATTTTGCTTGTATCATCGCGGTCTGGGCCCCCGAAGAGGTCTGCCTGGCCCGCCTGCTCAAACGTGACGGGGTCAGTCCCGAGGAGGCGGCGGCGGCATTGGCGGCCCAGATGGCGCCCCGGGAGAAGTTGCTGCGGGCCGATCTTCAGGTCGATAACTCCGGCCCTTGGGAAGAAACCTGCCGGCAGCTGGAAAAAATACAGAAAATTATCGAAAAATCTTGACAGCCCGCCCCGAAGCCAATACTATCCCGCCTAATCCGCCGACCACTGGCGGTTATTCTGTTCTTTCCCCGGGCGTTAAAGGCATTCAGGTCTTGGTCGGCACTACTGCCGACGGTTGTCACTCTGCTGTCAATCTTTTGGAGTTACCGCTGATAATCCGTGACCGGTTTTCCATGGTGTAAATCAGTTTTTCCGTAAGCTGTCCCTTATGCTCCGAGCATCTGCGTGGGGCTATTCGCCAATTCAAACACACTGATATTTAAAATTTAAGTTTGTCGCCTTACCCTTTTTTCAGGGGGGCACCCGGTCTTTTCGTCAGCTCTTATGCGGTGTTACGTCCGATCTTCAGCAACCATTAACCATTATAATCAGTCCAAGCCTGGTCGGCAGTTTCGCCGACGACTACAGAAGGAGAGTAAACGTTCATGAATCTCGGGGAATTGAAGCGTAAAAAAATTGCCGACCTGACCAGTATTGCCAAAGGAATGAACATTGAAGGATATACCGCCCTGCGCAAGCAGGAGCTGATCTTCGCCATCCTCCAGCAGCAGGGCGCCTCCTCCGGCAAAAACGGCGAAAATTACGGCGGCGGGGTGCTGGAAGTACTGCCCGACGGCTTCGGTTTTCTCCGGGCCCCCGATTACAACTATCTGCCCGGTCCCGATGATATCTATGTTTCCCCCTCCCAGATTCGCCGGCTCAACCTGCGGACCGGCGACACCGTGGAAGGTCCGGTGCGTTCCCCCAAGGAGGGTGAACGCTATTTCGCCCTGCTCAAGGTGGATAAGGTCAACTTCGATCCACCCGAAATGGCCCGGGATAAAACCCTCTTCTCCAACCTCACCCCGCTGCATCCCAATGAACGGATAACCCTGGAGCGGGAGCACGATAACTACTCCATGCGGATCATGGACATGATGTCCCCCATCGGCAAGGGGCAGCGCGGCCTGATTGTGGCTCCGCCCCGCACGGGCAAGACCGTTTTGATTACCGATATTGCCAACAGCATCACCCGCAACCACCCGGAGGTGATCCTGATCGTGCTGCTGATCGACGAGCGGCCCGAGGAGGTCACCGACATGGCCCGCAGCGTCAATGCCGAGGTGATCAGCTCGACCTTCGACGAGCCGCCCCAGCGCCATATCCAGGTGGCGGAGATGGTCCTGGATAAAGCCCGGCGGCTGGTGGAGCACAAGAAGGACGTGGTGATTCTGCTGGACAGCATCACCCGTTTGGCCCGGGCCTACAACACCGTGGTCCCCCCCAGCGGCAAGATTCTCTCCGGCGGGGTGGATTCCAACGCCCTGCACCGGCCCAAGCGCTTCTTCGGAGCGGCCCGTAACATCGAGGAGGGTGGCAGTCTGACCATCATCGCCTCGGCCCTGATCGAAACCGGCAGCCGGATGGATGATGTGATCTTCGAGGAGTTCAAGGGCACCGGCAACATGGAGATCGTGCTGGAGCGCAAACTGGCCGACCGCCGCATCTTCCCGTCGATGGATATCACCAAGTCCGGCACCCGCAAAGAGGATCTGCTCCTTAACCCCGAGGAGATGAACAAGATCTGGATTCTGCGCAAGCTGCTTTCGTCGATGAACCCGGTGGACGCCATGGAGTTTCTGCTGGACAAGATGAGGCGGACCCGCTCCAACGAGGAGTTTTTTGCCTCCATGGTCAGCAGCAGCGGCAACTGATCCGGCCCTTCACCTTTTGCTTGTAATGTTGGCCAAAAAGGGTATAATTGCCCGTTTTTACCACTGTTGCTCCTAATTTCGCTCAACTCATCGGAGGTTCATGGCTATGAAGGAAGGTATCCATCCGGAATATCATAAGATTAAGGCGTCCTGCGCCTGCGGCAACGAGGTTGAGATCGGCTCGGTTATGGAGGAGGTAAGGGTGGAGATCTGTTCCGCCTGCCACCCCTTCTTCACCGGTAAGCAGAAGCTGATCGACTCCGCCGGCCGGGTTGAAAAGTTTCTCAAGAAGTATGGCAGAACCCTGGACAAATAGCCGGCTGTCCGGTGGTATCTGGAGCGCCCCCTGGTGGCGCCGGCTGTGGCCGGCAGCCGGCCACGGGGCGTTTTTTTATCGTTAGTCTGAATTCTCCCCTCCGTGAAAAGACATGTTTGAACAGCTTGCCGATATAGCCGAGCGTAAAAGGGATCTGGAAGATCGTCTGGCCGATCCGGCTCTGATGGCCGATCCCGCCCGTTTCCGGGCCCTGGCCAAGGAGCATGCCCAGGTCAGCCGCCTGGACACCCTCTATGCCGATTACCTCAAGGCGCAACGGGATCTGGCCGCCAACCGGCAACTGCTTAGGGAGGAGGAGGATGACGAGATCCTGGCCATGGCCCGAACCGAGAGCGAGGAGCTGCGGGTGCGGATCGCCTCCCTGGACAAGGAGCTGCGCCTGACCCTGCTGCCCCGGGATCCCAACGACGAGAAAAATACCCTGCTGGAGATCCGGGCCGGGACCGGCGGCGACGAGGCGGCACTGTTCGCCAGCAACCTTTTTCGGATGTACAGCCGTTACGCCGAGGAGCAGGGCTGGAAGGTGGAGGTTCTGAGCAGCAATCCCATCGGAATTGGTGGCTATAAGGAGATCATCGCCCTGATCAGCGGGGATCATGTCTACAGCCGTCTCAAGTACGAGTCCGGCACCCACCGGGTGCAGAGGGTGCCGGAAACCGAGGCCCAGGGGCGGGTCCATACCTCGGCAGTGACGGTGGCGGTGCTGCCCGAGGCCGAGGAGGTGGAACTTAACATCAACCCCGCCGAGCTGAAATTTGATGTTTTTCGTTCCTCGGGCCCCGGTGGCCAGAGCGTTAACACCACCGATTCGGCGGTGCGGGTTACCCACCTGCCCACCGGCCTGGTGGTCAGTTGCCAGGATGAAAAATCCCAGCACAAGAACAAGGCCAAAGCGCTGCAGGTTCTGCGGGCGCGACTGCTGGATCGCTTGCAGCAGGAACAGCACGACAAGATCTCATCGGACCGTAAAAGCCAGGTGGGCAGCGGCGATCGCAGCGAAAGGATTCGCACCTACAATTTTCCCCAGAACCGGCTCACCGACCATCGGATCAATCTGACCGTTTATCGTCTGGACGAGGTGATGCTCGGCCGGTTGGACGAGGTGATCGAACCCCTGTTGCTCCATTATCAAACCGAGGCCCTTAAGCAGCACTGATGCCCAATTTTGTGCCGGTACCCAGGCCGTTCACGACGGCGGACAACCCCACCATCAGGGAGCTGCGCGGTCGGATCATCGCCTGCTGGCGGCAAGCCGGCATCGATGAGGCGGCCCATGAGGCCGATCTGCTCCTGGCCTGGCTGCTGGAGTGCGATCGGGCCGGGTTGATCCTGGCCGCCGAGCAAAAAATTGAGCCCAGCCAGCTTGCCCGTTTGGAGCAACTGGTCGGCCGGCGGGCCGCCCGGGAGCCCTTGGCTTATCTGCTCGAGGAGTGGGAGTTTTGGTCCCTCCCTTTTCGGGTGGGGCCGGAGGTGCTGATCCCCCGCCCTGAAACCGAGCTGCTGGTGGAAGAGGCCTTGAAGTTCGCGCGGGAAGCACGGCCGTTTAAGCCCGCCATCAAGATCCTGGATCTGGGGACCGGCAGCGGGGTGCTGGCGGTGGTTTTGGCCCGGGAGTTGCCCGGCGCCGAAGTGGTTGCAGTTGACCGCTCCCCCGCCGCTCTGCGGATTGCTGGATTTAATGCCCGCCGGCATGGGGTGGAGCAAAGGGTGGCTTTGGTCGCCGCCGACTGGCTGACCGCCTTCCGTTCCCCGGCCCCGTTGTTCGATCTGGTGGTCAGTAACCCGCCCTACGTTGAGGATGCCGCCCTGGCCGGATTGGCCCCGGAGGTTCGCGATTTTGAACCGCACCTGGCCCTGGATGGCGGCGAGGCGGGGTTGCGGGAAATTATCCGGCTTGCCGGCGAGATCCCGCCCCTGCTGCAGCCCGGTGGCCGGTTGCTGATCGAGATCGGCTGGGACCAGGGGGCGGCGGTGCGGCGCCTGTTCGCCGCCAATCCCGCCTTTGACCAGGTCGAGGTCCTTGCCGATCTGGCCGGATTACCCAGAATTCTTAGTTGCCGGAGGTGCCATGGATAAGATCGTTATTGAAGGAGGATCCCCTCTGCATGGGGAGATCAAAATCAGTGGGGCCAAGAATGCCGCCCTGCCGCTGATCTGCGCCTGCCTGCTTGCTCCCGGTCCCCACCGGCTGGAAAATGTTCCCGACCTGCGGGATACCCGGACCATGCTGGCCCTGCTGGAGGCACTGGGCGCCACCTGGCGACGGGAGGGCGATACCCTGACCATCGACACCTCCGGCCTGCACAGTTTCGAGGCCTCCTACGACCTGGTTAAAACCATGCGGGCCTCGATCCTGGTGCTGGGGCCGCTCCTGGCCCGGCTGGGCCGAGCCCGGGTCTCCCTGCCCGGTGGTTGCGCCATCGGGGCCCGGCCGATCAACTTTCACCTCTTGGGCTTTCAGCAACTGGGGGTCAAGCACCAACTGGATCAGGGCTATGTCGACGCCGTCGTGGATGGCCGGATGCGCGGGGCCACGATCTGTTTTGATATCCCCTCGGTTACCGCCACCGAAAATATTCTGATGGGGGCGGTGCTGGCCGAAGGCACCACCATCATCAAGAATGCGGCCCGGGAGCCGGAGATCGGTAATCTGGTGGATATGCTCAACGGGATGGGGGCTAAAATTAAGGGCCGCGACCGCGACACCCTGCAGGTCGAAGGGGTGCGTAAGTTGCGGCCGGCCCGGGTCAGGATCGTGCCCGACCGGATCGAGACCGGCACCTTCCTGATTGCGGCGGGGGCCGCCGGGGGGGAGTTGACCCTAAGCAACTGCGACCCCTCCCTGCTCCCGGCTCTCTACGAAAAGTTGCGGGCGGCCGGGGTCACGGTGCGGGAGGAGAAGGATCGGCTGCATGTGGTCGGTAACGGCCGGTTGCGCGGGGTGGATATCAAGACCATGCCCTATCCCGGTTTCCCCACCGACCTGCAAGCCCAGATGATGGCCCTGATGTGTTGCGCCCAAGGGTTGAGCCTGATCACCGAAACCATTTTTGAGAATCGCTTTATGCATGTGGCGGAACTGCATCGGATGGGAGCCGATATCCGGGTGGATGGTCACAGCGCCATCGTCAACGGCGGCGGCGGCCTGCGCGGGGCCAAGGTGATGGCCACCGATCTGCGGGCCAGTGCCTCCCTGGTGATTGCCGGCCTGGCAGCCGAGGGGGTTACCGAAATTTCCCGGGTTTATCACCTGGACCGGGGCTACGACAACCTGGTGGGCAAGCTGGCGGCGGTGGGCGCCCATATCCACCGCGAAAAGGAGTAGCCCGTTACAGGGTGAGGGTAACCCTGGTGCCCTGGTGCTCCCGGCTTTCGATGGTCATTTTCCCGCCGTGCTCGTCGATGATCTTCTGGACCATGGCCAGGCCCAGCCCGGAACCATCCGGTTTGGTGGTGAAGTAGGGGTCGGTGATCCGGGGCAGGTCGGCTTCGGCAATCCCGCAGCCGTCATCACTTATTACCAGCCGGATCCGCCCGGCGGCATCGGGAGCCGCTTCGGCCCGCACCCGCAGAACTCCTCCTTGGGGCATGGCTTGCAGGGCGTTGAGATAAAGATTGAGCAATACCTGGGTGATCCGATCGGGGTCCAGGGCGAACGGCGGCAGCGCGGGGGCGGGAGTCAGCTCCAGGCGCACCTTGAGGGCGTCGGCATCGGCGGCCACCAGTTTAAGCGAATTTTGCAGCAACCGGTTGAGATCGCATAACCGGCGGTTGAGCGGCAGGGGGCGGGCGTAATCAAGCAGTTCGCCGATGCTGCGATTGAGCCGCTCCACCTCGTTTACCAGCAACCGCGCGGTGTCGTGATCCCGGTCGCCGGCCGGGAAGCGGTTGCCCAGCAGGGTGGCCAGCCCCTTGATTGAACTCAAGGGATTACGGACCTCATGGGCCACTCCGGCCGCCATCTTGCCCAGGGTCACCAGGTGCTCATGCTTTTGCACCTCCCGTTCCATCTCCTTGCGGTAGCCTTGAATGGCCAGCAGGGCCGTCCAGCCACCGATTCCCGCCAGCAGCAGGGCCAGCGAAATAAAAAAGATGTGGCGCCGATTGCGGCTGATCACTGCCTCCTCGGCGCTCATATCCAGACCCACCAGGATCAGCCGATCATGCGGTTCGGCAAAGAGGGCGGAGGTTGGTTCAGGCTCGGCCCCGGCCTGACCGGGGCGGCTTGCCGGCCCCATCGGTCCCATCGGCCCCATATGGCCTCCCCGGGGACGCTGTAACTGGTCAGATCCCCTCTGTTCCCGCCAGTGGCGGCCCCGGGCGGCCAAGGGGTTGAAGGGGGCATAAACTTCGAAAACCCGGGGGGCGAAACCGGTTTCGGTCAACAGCCGGTAGGCCGGGGTGGTGACCGCCGCCGGCTCCGTGCCCCCGGTGGCCGCCGCCGTTTGCCCGGGCAGGGGAAAAGGCAGGGTGGCGCCGACCAGTTCCGGGTCGCTGTGGGCCAGGATCAGGCCCCGGCGATCCACCACCGCGATATAAAGAATACTCTGCTCCTCCCCGGTCTGCTCAATCAGGTGCTGGACCTGGAGGGGGTCTGGCGCGGCCATCCGCATCATGGTGGAGCGGGTTCCGGCCTCCACCATCCGGATTACCCCCTGGCCGCTATTGAACAGATTTTCCGTCAATTGGCGTTGTTCGCGCCGCATGTTGTCCACCGCAAACACCAGGATGATCCCCAGCAGGATACCAACGGCGGCGGTGAAGATCCAGGGCGAGGCGAGGATAAATTTTTGGGGCGCCAGCTTTGTCGAGGCCGGTGGTTCTCCCATGGCAGACCAACGGGGCTGGTTTTTTGGTGAATTTGTCATCTTGGGCATC
>JBLRWU010000003.1:0-8374 GCA_047921155.1 Desulfurivibrio sp. | reverse complement strand
TCCCATGGCAGACCAACGGGGCTGGTTTTTTGGTGAATTTGTCATCTTGGGCATCCCATAAATTCCCGGTCCTTAATTGACACGGCATAGCTCGGTCCTGAGCCGCTAATACTTACACGATCCGTGCCGGGATGGGTAAAAAGATATTTTGGCCCGGTGCGGCCGTTGATCTTGGCTGCCGGCCCGCTGTTGACCGGCCGGGGGACTGGATAGTTATTACCCGCCTGGTCCCGGGTTTGGATAAAAAAGAAACAGATCCGGGCAGACGTTGGCTGAACGGTGGGGATGTTTATACCGTGGCACGGTTTAAAGGCGAATGATTACAATCGGTTGTACGGATTGTTCTCCTCTTGGCACGCTTGTTGAAGAGAGACTGGTCAACAACAAGCGGGAATAATCCCGGAACAATAAAAGCAGGAGGTTGATCATGAAGAAAACATTATTGAGCATTGCTTTGGCGGCAGTTATCGGTCTGGCTGGTTTCCAGGTGGCCGAGGCCCGGCAGGGTCTGGGGCCTGGAGCGACGGCGGGCCCGGGTTACGGCCGGATGGTGGCCAATCTGGATGAGGACGCCATCAAGGCCCGGCAGCAGTTCCATGACGAAACCCTGGAGCTGCGCCGGCAGATCGTGGTCAAGCAGACCGAACTGCAGGCGGTGCTGGGAAGTCAGAAACCCGACGAGAAGAAGGCGGCCAGGCTGGCGGAGGAACTTTTTGACCTCCGGACTCAGAAACACCAGAAGGCCCGGGAGATGGGTATTGCCATGCCCGGCCGGGGTATGGGTATGGGCATGGGCATGGGGCGCGGCATGGGAAAGGCCATGGGCGCCTGTCAGATGATGGGTGGCGCTCCCGCCACGACGGAAACCGCTGAATAAGCCTCCCCTCCTTCGTTGATTCCGGACTGAGTCAGGGATCAGGCAAGGGACGGCATGCCGCCTCCCCGCATCATTAAGCGGGGAGGCGGCACTTCTGTTTGGTGGCCGGGAGATCAGACCGGTTCGAATTTACCTTTTACGAAGCGGCCGGGGATCTCCCGGCCGTCGGGCATGGTGATGGTGCCCAGGCCGCTGATCGCCCCCCGGGCGAACTCTCCCTCCCATTTGCTGCCGTCGGCCTGGAGCAGCCGGCCCAGGCCGTGGAAGCGGTTATTGACGAACTCCCCATCATAGCGGCAGTTGTCCGGCTGGATCAGGCAACCCTTGCCGTGAAACATGTTCTCCTTGAACTCCCCGCTGTAAGTCAGGCCGTCGGTTTGGGTCAGGGTGCCCCGGCCCTCCATTTTGCCCTCCTTGAACTCCCCCTCATATTGATTGCCGTTGGCATCCACCAGATTGCCCCGGCCGTGCGGTTGATTATCCTTCAGTTCGCCGGTATACTCGGTGCCATTATCCAGGCGGATGGTTTGAACTCCCATGAAAAACCCTCCTTGGTTGATTGAGCTGGTATGTGCTACCCTAGCAAGGTCACCTGCTTTCGGCAAGTTATTCATCCCCCAACCCCTTTGGAGGCAAGTTCGGATGTCCAGGAGACTACGCCGCCGCCCATTTTTCCCCATCCTGTGCGTGCTTTTGCTGCTGATCGTCGCTCCACCGTCGTGGTCGACGGAGCCGGAATCCCGGGCAGATCAGGCCGGGCCCCTGAACCACCTGCTGGCCACGGCCTATCCGGTCGGGGAGGTGTTGCATTATGATGTCACCTGGATGGGAATGACGGCCGGGCGTCTGACCATGGAGGTCAGGCAACTGGACAAGAGGGGTGAAATTTTCGCGATCGACATCACCGCCCGCAGCGCCGGTCTGCTGGGGGCCATTTATCCGGTGCGGGACGAATTCAGGGTGATAGTCCAGGGCGACGAGCGGTTGCCGAGCAACTATCGCACCAACCAGCGTCAGGGAGAGCGCTTAACGGTTCGCAACACCACCTACGATCAGCAGAGCGGCCGGATCGTGTACCAGCGTGACCTGGAAGAGCCGCGCCGATTTCAGGTGGACGGGCCGGTCCATAACGAGTTTTCAGCATTTTACATCACAAGAATCATGCCCCTGGCCTTGGGCAATTCGGTGGTGATTCCCGCCTTCGCCGATAATGAGCGGCACCAGGTCCGGGTGGTGGTGGAGCGGCTGGAAGAGATCGACTCGATTCTGGGCCGGCGGGAGGCCATGCGAATCCGGCCGCATCTGAATTTCGCCGGTCTCTACGAAAAGGTGGCAGATCCGCAAATCTGGCTGACCAACGATCACTACCGCGTTCCCCTGCTGGTCAAATCCCGGATCGCCATCGGTTCCCTCACCGCCACGCTAAGTCACTACGAAGGCCCGTTAAATTTACAGTTGTCGGCCCTCGCGGACGGTTCCCTGTTGCAGCAATAGCTAGGCGGAGGTGAGGGCTAAAATTCGGGCGATATCTTCCCGGCTGTAGGGCAGACGCCAGAGTCGGGCCTGGGGGGCGGCATGGTCGGTGATGGCGTCCAGTTCCCGTTGCTCGCAAGTAAGGCCCAGGTCGCCAAGGCCGGTCGGAGCCCCCATCAACTTCAGCCAGGATTGCCAGCTCCGGATACCCCGGGCCGCCGTCGCCGCCTCGTTTTCAGGCGGCAGGTCGAAAACGGCCGCAGCCAGAGCGGCGACCCGGGTCGGGTTGCGGCGGGCTTCAAAGCTCAGCCAGGCCGGCAGCAGTACCGCCAGGGCCGCGCCGTGGGGCAGGTCGTGGCGTCCGCCCAGGGCGTGGGCCACCAGATGGGCCGGAAAGTGTACCCGGCCCCGGCCCGCGCTGTTGAGGCCGCTTAAGGCCAGGGCCGAGGCCCAGAGCAGGGTGGCCCGGCCCGGATAGTCAGTCGGGTTTGCCCGCACCCGTTCACAGCTTTCCATGATCGACCTGATCAATCCCGTCGCCAGCCGGTCCTGCAGGCGGTGGTGGGGGCTGGGGTCGGTGCAGAAGAACTCCCCCAGATGAGAGATGCTGTCCACGGCCCCGTAGAGGGTTTGCCGCCAGGATGCACTGAAAGTAAGTTCGGGGTCCAGGATGGCGGTGGCCGGGTAGAGGTGGCGGTTACCGATCCCGATTTTCTGGCCGGTCTCCTCGTTGGTCAGCACCATTCCGTGGTTGCATTCCGAGCCGGACCCGGCCAGGGTCGGGATGGCGAGCAGCGGCAGGGCCCGCTTGATGCTTTTTTTGCCCCGGAAGAACAGCCAGACATCGTGTTTGACGCAGGCCCCGGCCGCTATCGCCTTGGCGCTGTCCAGCACCGAGCCGCCGCCAACCGCCACCACGGCGGCAATATTATGCTCCCTGGCCAGGGCGATACCCCGGCGCACCAGGACTAAACCGGGGTTGGGGCGAACCCCGCCAAGCTCCACCCAGCTTATCCCGGCGGCGGTCAGGGAGGCGCAAATTTCCCGGTGGCGACCGGTGCTGCACAGGCTGTGACGGCCGTAAACCAGCAGCACCCTGCGGGCGAGGCGGGCACACTCTTCTCCCAGCCGCGCCAGTCCATGGCGCTGGAAGATCACCCTGGTGGGGTGGCGGAAAACAAAATCGTAACCGTTCACGAGGGCCGACAACCTGAAGATTTAACGGGCTGTAACCGTTCAGCAGTGCCCCGGGTTCGGGTAAGCAGCCAAGCGTCGCGTACCCCCCCGGGTACGTAAGCTTGGCTGATCGCCCGCAGATGGGGTGCTGCCGGACGTTTACACAAAATCAAACATCCGATCTCTTGGTTAGCTCGCCGATGATCCCGGTCAGCCGGAGATAGTCGGCGGTGGTGAGGTTTTCCGCGCGCAGGCTCGGTGAGATGGCGGCCGCTTCCAAAGCCCGGGCCGCTTCCGCTCGGCCCAGGCCCGGCAGCTTGCCGCTGCCGAGGCTGTTGAGCAGGGTCTTGCGCCGCTGGCCGAAAGCGGCGTCCACCACCCGGCGCATCAGGGTCAGGTCGGCCGCCGTTCCGGCGCCGGCCGCTTCCGGGACATTGAACCGGATGCGGATCACCACCGAGTCCACCTTGGGGCGGGGGTAGAAGTTGCCCGGCCCCACCATCAGCAGGCGCTCCACGGTGGCGCAGGTGCCCAGAAGCACGGTCAGCACTCCGTACTCCTTGCCGTTGGGCTTGGCGGTCAGGCGCTCCGCCACCTCCTTCTGGATCATCAGCACGGCCCACTCCAGGTCCCGGTGGTATTCCAAAAGTTTGAAGAGCAGGGGGTTGGTCACCGAGTAGGGCAGGTTGGCGATTATTTTCAGTTTTTGCCCCTGTTGGGCGGCCATGGCGCTGAAATCGGCTTTTAACAGATCCTGGTGGATCAGTTGGACATTGGCGGGAAGATCCAAAGCCTTCTGGTGATATTTCACAATTCCGGCATCCAGTTCCAGGCCGATCACCCGTCCGGCCCTGGCGGCCAGGGGGGCGGTCAGGGCGCCCAGGCCAACCCCGAGCTCCACCACCGTGTCGGAGGGGGAGATCCCGGCGAGCTCGACGATCTGCTCGGTGATCCGGGGCTGGATCAGAAAATTTTGTCCCAGCTGTTTATTGGGGGCCAGCCGATGATCGGCCAGAATTTGGCGCACATTGAGTTGGTTCATGCCGGCTGCTTGCCCCTCACGAGAGGATATGTTTTTGGCGCCGTTTGCGCTGGATGGCCAGGAAGAGCTGCAGGGAAAGCGGGTAGGTGATCAGGGAGAGGGGGATGGCCAGGATCACTCCGCCTAAGATCAGAATGGCAAAATACTCATAGCCCAACTGGCTGAAAGCGGCTGCCCGTGCCCCCCAGGAGGCGCCTCCGGAAAGCAGGAACTCCACGGTCTCCCGCACCCGGGACCAGGAGAGGTCGACGGGATAGAGCCACTTGCCCAGTTTCCAGCAGATATAGTACTGGGGGATCAGGGTCAGAGGGTTGCTGACCAGAAAGCCGGCCAGCACTCCGGCAATACTGTTACCCCGGAACAGGGGTGCGAAAATCAGGATAACCAGGGTTTGCAGGGGCAGGATGGGAATGATCCCGATCGCCACCCCGACGGTCATTCCCCGGGCCAGACTGTAGGGGTCCCCCTTGAGCCGGAGAATTTTCAGGTAGTAGAAGCGGGCGGTACGCTGGGGTTCCATGGCGGTCGGTACTCAGCCTTGGGTGATCGGGCCGTGGCTGTGCCGGCCCGAAGCGGATTCGGGGGGCAACAGATAGCCGGAACGGGAGTAAACGTCGGGGTCGAGCGCCCTGGTGGCCTGGTGGCGCTGAAAAAAACCGGCCATGGCGATCATGGCGGCGTTGTCGGTGCAAAAACGGGGCTGGGGCATGAATATTTTTAATCGCCCATCCCGCGCAGCGACCCCTTGCAGATATTGTCGCAGGCGGGGGTTGGCCGCCACCCCGCCGCTGAGTACCACCCGTTCAATGCCCAAACGGCGGGCCGCCGCCAGGGTTTTTTGGGTCAAGACCTCCACCACCGCTTCCTGGAAGGAGGCGCAGATGTCGGCAAGTTCCCCTTCGTTGGCGGGTGGTTGTCGCCGGATTTGCTGGGCCACCGCGGTTTTCAGGCCGCTGAAACTGAAATCGCAACTGTCCGGCTCCAGCCAGGCCCGGGGGAACTCCCAGGCGGCGGGATTACCCGCCGCCGCCAAACGGCTGACCTCCGGACCGCCGGGATAGCCCAGACCCAGCAGCTTGGCCACCTTGTCGAACGCTTCCCCGGCGGCATCGTCACGGGTGCGGCCACAGAGGGTGAAGCGAATCGGGCTTTCCACCAGGAAAATACTGGAATGGCCACCGGAGGCGGTGAGAGCCAGGTAGGGAAACCCGGGAGTTTCCCGGCCCAGGAACACCGAGGCCAGGTGGCCGGCAATATGGTCTATCCCCACATAGGGGACGGCAGCGGCCAGAGAGAGGGCTTTGGCGAAATTGAAACCCACCAGCAGGGAACCCACCAGGCCCGGCCCCTGGGTGACGGCGATCAGGTCGACCTCTTTGCTGCCGATTCCGGCCTGGCTCAGGGCGGTGCGCACCACCGGTTCGATATTTTCCAGGTGGCGGCGGGAGGCCAGTTCCGGCACCACTCCGCCATAGGGGCTGTGGGTGGCCGCCTGGGACTGGATCAGATCGGCGAGAACCGTAACCTTAACCGGGGAATCCGCCCCCTGTTCCGTGGGCTCCGGTTCGGCCTGGACGGAGAGAACCGCCGCCGCCGTGTCGTCGCAGGAAGTTTCAATGCCCAGGATCAGCATGGCGGGCAGTCCGTCGGTGGGGTCATCTTAAGCAACCGATCACGGGGTCCACTCAATCCCGGGCCCTGGGATAGGAGCCCAGCCATTCGTAGTGGGCGCAGATCTTGCGCAACTCGGTGCAGGCCTCCCGTACCGGTGGGTCGTCAAGGTGGCCGAGCAGGTCGATAAAGAAGAGGTAGCGGCCCGGTTGATCCTTGAAGGGGCGGGACTCTATCCGGGTCAGGTTGATGGAGTGGCGGGCCAGAATGCTCAGCGCCTCGTGGAGGGCGCCGGGTTTGTCCAGCAGGGCCACCAGCAGCGAGGTTTTGTCGTCGCCGCCGGCCTTGGGGGATTCCTGGCCGATCAGCAGAAAACGGGTGGTGTTGCCCCGGTAATCCTCGATCTCCTTGGCCACCACCTGGAGTTGATAGGTGCGGACGGCCAGAGAACTGGCGATGGCGGCCACCGTGGGGTCTTCCGCCGCCATTTTGGCCGCCACTCCGGTACTGATCACGTTCTGCTGGGGAATTTCCGGCAGGTTACGATGCAGCCACTGGCGGCACTGGGCCAGGGGCTGGGAGTGGGAAACCACCAGCTTGATATCCTCCAGGCGACCGGACCGGTTGACCAGGTTATGGCTGATTGCCAGGTTCAACTCGCCGCAGATCTTGACCCGGTGGTTGCGGAAGGCGTCCAGGGTGGAGGTCACCGCGCCCTCAATGGAGTTTTCCACCGGGACGATTCCGTAGTGGACCCGGCCCCGCTCCACCTCGATAAAGGTGTCCTCGATGGTTTCCAGCGGCCGAAAAGAGGCGGCCGAGCCGAAATGTTTCACTCCGGCCAGGTGGGAGAAGGTGGCCTCCGGCCCCAGGTAGGCGACCTCGATCTCCTTCTGGGAGAGCCGGCAGGTGGCGATGATCTCCTGGATAATAGCTCGCAGAGCCGGTTCCGGAAATTCACCGTTGTTCTCCTTGAGCAGGCGTCCGACAATCTGGCGCTCCCGCTTGGGATCCCACTTGTCCCGGTTGTCCCGGGATTTGATCGCGCCGATTCGGCGAGCCAGGCGGATCCTCTGCTTCAACAGATCGAGGAAGCGGTCATCGATGGCGTCGATCTGCTGCCGGATCTCGCCCATGGCGGCATGGTTGGCGTCGTCGGCTGTTTCGGGCATCTTTCACCTTTGACCGTTTTGTGATGGCCCGGCCGAGCCCAGCATGGATTGTGAAGGGAAATTCGGTCACTCTATTAAGAAACCGGCCGGGATGCAAAGAGTTTTTGCGTCCTTTGCTGCCAGCCGTCGGTTGACAGGCCCTGTTAAACCCGGTAAGTATCGCGGAATTGGTGAAGATCGCCAGCCTGCCGTTTGGGGTTGTTGGCCGGACAATATGCTGCCTTTTGCTCTTTTCAGCCGATTTTATCGGGCGCAATTTTAATTGCGAGGTCATTTTTCCAATGAAAGTCAAACATTGCATGCAGGATGTCAAAAAACTGGTGACCATCGGTCGTGATGCCTTGCTGCAGGAGGCTGGAACCCTGATGAAAAAGCACGGCATTCGCCACCTGCCGGTGGTGGAGGATGGCCAGATGATCGGGTTCATCACCGAAAGCGACATTCGCCATTACGCCTTTCCGTCCATGGAGCGGGATATCCCGGTCCATGAAGTTATGGTGCGCAATATTATCACCATTAATGTCAACGCCACCATCGAGAAAGCCGCCCGGCTGATCCACGACTATAAGATCGGCGGCCTGCCGGTGCTGGACAAGAAGAAACTGGTGGGGATCATCACCGCCACCGACCTGCTTTCGGCCCTGATCTCGGTGATGGGCCTGCTTAAGGCCTCCACCCGGATCGACCTGCTGCTGGGAAAAAAGGGCGGGGTGGCGGATGTGACCAGGATTATCAAGGAGCACGGGGGAGAGATTATCAGCGTCTCCACCGAGCAGCACTCATCCCGCCGCAAGCTTTACGGTTTTCGTCTCGAAAAATGTGACTTCGACGTGGTGATCGAGGCTCTGGAGGAAGCCGGCCACAAGGTAGTGGCGGTGGTTGACTGAAGGGTTAAAAGACGGAATGGGGGACGAAAAATCGGCGGGGATGATGGTTGGGCAAAGGGATGCAGCGGCGGGTTTTGCGGTGCTCTGCGAGGCGATTGCCGGGTTTAAGCGGGTGGCGGTGGCCTTTTCCGGCGGG
>JBLRWU010000002.1:35038-56356 GCA_047921155.1 Desulfurivibrio sp. | reverse complement strand
ATGGGGTGCTGCTGAACGTTTACGATTGAAGGAAAAGCCCCACCGGCCGATAAGTAAGCCGAGTGGGTGGGACGGGTGGCCGGCACCGCCCGATGACCAGTATGGAATAAACCAGGGGAAAGGACGCGGCAACCTATGGATTTAGCAACTCTAATCGGGGTGATTCTCGGCTCCGTTCTGCTGGTGGGGGCGATCCTGCTTGGTGATGCCCCCGGTATCTTCGTCAACCCGCCGTCGGTACTGATCGTGGTCGGCGGCACCCTGGCCACCGCCCTTATCCGTTTCAGCATCGCCGATGTGGTCAATTCGTTCAAGATCGTGATGAACGCCTTTACCGTGCGTTTGAATAACCCCCAGGAGGTGATTGCCGAGATCGTCAGCCTGGCCCACGTTGCCCGTAAAAACGGTTTGATCGTCCTGGAGCAGCAACCGATCAGCGACAGCTTCCTGAAGAAATCGATCATGTACTGTGTCGACGGCCATGAGTCGGAATTTATCGAGGAGGTTTTGCAGAAGGAGGTGGAGTTGACCCTGGCCCGCCATCAGGTAGGCCAGCAGGTATTCAACGGCATGGGGGCCTCGGCCCCGGCTTTCGGCATGATCGGCACCCTGGTGGGACTGGTTCAGATGCTTTCCAATATGAGTGATCCCGCCGCCATCGGCCCCGGGATGGCGGTGGCGCTGCTCACCACCCTCTATGGCGCGGTGCTGGCCAACTTCCTTTTTATTCCCCTGGCCGACAAACTGGTCCTGCGCAGCCAGGAGGAGGAGCGCAACCGCCAGTTGATCATCGAGGGGGTGCTGGGGATTCTCAAGGGGCTTAATCCCCGGGTGATGGAGGAGTTCCTGGAAACCTTTCTGCCCCCCAAGGATCGGAAAAACGCCATGGAAAAAAGGTAGGTCGGCGGGATGGCTAAAAAGAGGATCAAGCAACCGCCGCCAGCTCCGCCTGGTGCCCCGTTGTGGATGACCACCTTCGCCGATATCGCCTTGCTCTTGCTCTGCTTTCTGGTGCTGATCCTCTCCTTCTCCACCCTGGACGAGCCCAGCTTTCTAAAGGTCACCGGTTCCATTCAAAGGGCCTTCGGGATCCAGGCGATTACCCCGGCTCACCAGGTTCCCCGGGCTGAAAAGATCATCGCCACCGTTTTTGATACCGTTCCCTTCGATGTCAGAAAGCCGGTGCAGCAGATGTTCAAGGAGCTGGAAGATGCGGGTTTGGTCACCATCGAGGATGGCGAGGCCGGAGAGGTGCTGGTCCGCATTCGGGACTCGGTGGCTTTTGAGGTCGGGCGGGCCGAGATCAAAGGCGATTTTAAGCTGCTCCTTGATCAGCTCGGCCGGATCCTGTTCGATTCCAGCGCCACCATGGTGGTGGGGGGGCATACCGATAACGTGCCCATGCGGCCCGGGGCTCCTTTCTCCTCCAACTGGGAGCTGTCGTCGGCCCGGGCGGTGGGGGTGGTGGAATACCTGGCTTCCAGGTATGATATCCCCGGGGACCGGCTCGCCGCCGTTGCTTACGCCGATGGGCAGCCGGTGGCCTCCAACGCCACGGCCGAGGGGCGGGCCAGCAATCGGCGGGTGGAGTTCAGAATCCGGCCGGGGGCTGATGTCCGAGCCTTTGAGGGGTTCAGGGAGTTGATCGATCCGGAAGCGCGGTAACCTTTTACCGGTTGGGAGTACGGGTGATGGCTGAGGGAAAAAATCGAAGAGCGTCGGTGCGGGCCACCGATCGGGTGTTGCTGGCCTACAAGAAGGTGAGCCCGGAAAAATTTGCGGAGATCGCCGAGGATTACCAGCACGGGATCTCCATCTATACCCAGGAGGGGCTGGGGGATGTCCAGATGTATATCGGGGCCCATACCGCCCTGGAGCGGTTGCGGAACAGGGACCCCGACCTGGCCGATTTTCTCAAGCATCTGGACAACAAGCTCAACATCCTGATGAAGCGAGTCAAGGGCGAGCGCAGCATTTTTGATGCCCTGAAGATGCAGAAGGTCAGCATCAGCGGCAGCGGGATCGCCTTTTTTTCCTTCGAGCAGTTCACCCCCGGCGATATTGTCGAGATCCACCTGGCCCTGCTGCCGACCTATACCTATCTCTACTTTTTCGCCAAGATCACCCTTTGCGAGCCGGATGGCGAGCATCAGGGGCGCACCATTTACCGGGTCGGTTCGGAATTTACCCTGATGATGGAAGAGGACCGGGAGAAGGTGGTGCAGCACAACTTTAAACAACAGAGCCTGGCTTTGCGCAGCCGCCGCCAAACGGATGAAGATTAACCATGCGAATTATTGAAGAGCAAGCGGTTACGGCGGCGGTGCGGCAGTTGGCCATCTCGGCTGCCTGCGATCTGGAGCCCGATATCCTGGAGGCCCTGCTGATCGCCAGGGATCGCGAAGCCCTGGAGTTACCCCGCAATGTTTTGGATCTTCTGCTGAGCAATTGTGATATCGCCAGCCGTCAGAAGATTCCGGTCTGCCAGGATACGGGAACGGCGGTGGTTTTTGTTGAACTTGGCCGCCGGGTCCAGGTGCAGGGTGATCTGCCGGCGGCCATCGAGGAGGGGGTGCGGCAGGGCTATAAGGATGGTTACCTGCGCAACTCGGTCTGTGACCCGCTGACCCGGATCAATACCGGCGACAACACCCCGGCGGTGATCCACCTGGAGCTGGTTGCCGGTGAATCCTTGACCCTGCGCTTTTTGCCCAAGGGTTGCGGCAGCGAAAATATGAGTGCTTTGGCCATGCTGCCGCCGTCGGCCGGCAAGGAGGGGATTATCCGTTATGTGGCCGAGCGGGTGGTGGCCGCCGGCTCCAATCCTTGTCCGCCGGTGATTGTCGGGGTGGGGGTGGGTGGGACCTTCGAAAAGGCGGCCTATTTGGCCAAGAAATCGCTCTGCCGGCCGCTGGGTCAAGCCCATTCCCGCACCGATGCGGCCGAGCTGGAGGCCGAGATCTTACGGGAGATCAACGGGCAAGGGGCCGGGGTCCACGGGCTGGGAGGGGTCAACACGGCCCTGGCGGTCCATGTTGAACTTTTCCCCTGCCACATCGCCAGCCTGCCGGTGGCGGTTAATATCCAGTGTCACGCCCATCGCCACAAGGAGATCGTCCTTTGATGCCGCAATCGTTGAGCAGGTCGAATTTTTTCAGCAACCTGAAGGCCCTGCGGGTGCCCTTTGAGCCCGGGGCGGTGGCCGCCCTCACGGCCGGGGAGCTGGTCAGCCTCAGCGGGGTGATCTACACCGGCCGCGACCAGACCCACCGCCGGCTTTGCGCCCTGCTCGATGGGGGGCAACCCCTGCCGGTGGACCTGCGGGAGCAACTGCTCTATTATGTGGGACCAACCCCGGCCCGGCCCGGCCGGGTGATCGGGGCGGCCGGGCCGACCACCAGCTATCGGATGGATGCTTACACCCCGCGCCTGCTGGAGCTGGGTTTGCGCGCCACCATGGGCAAGGGGCCGCGTTCCCCGGAGGTGAGGGAGGCGATGCTCCGGCACGGCGCGGTCTATCTCGCCACCATCGGCGGAGCCGGGGCGCTGCTGTCCGGTTGTATCACCAAGAGTGAAGTGGTGGCCTTTGCCGATGCCGGGGCGGAAGCGATGTTCCGCTTCGAGATCGAAGGTTTTCCGGCAGTGGTGATCAACGATCTGAACGGCCGTGACTTCTACGAAGAGGTCAGCCGTAAGTAACCGTTCCTTACCGTTGGATTACGGCTTAGTTATCTCCCCGAAGACCTGGACGCCCTTGAGCAGCATCAGGGCGGATTGCAGTTGCCGGTCACGGGCCAGTTGTTCCTGCAACTCCTCCTGCTCTTCGCTGGCTTCCTGCGGCTGTGTGCGGTCGTCGGTATCGTTACCGATATGTTGGGGGAGATCCCGTTCCCGGATCACCGCGTGGGGTGGCTTGGCGTCGTTCCGGTTCTCCTGGAGCGCCGGGTCGTCATTGTGGACCTCCATGTCGGGGGTGATCCCCTTGGCCTGGATCGACACCCCGCTGGGGGTGTAATAACGGGCGGTGGTCAGGCGGAGGCCGGCCCCGTCGTTGAGGGGGATAATGGTCTGCACCGAGCCCTTGCCGAAGGTGGAGGTCCCGATGATCATGGCCCGCTTGTGATCCTGCAGGGCGCCGGCCACGATCTCCGAGGCGCTGGCGCTGCCGCCGTTGACCAGAACCACGATGGGGAAGCGGTACTCGGGGCCGTTGCCCTTGGCTTCGAAAATCATGTTCTGTTCCCGGATCCGCCCCTTGGTGGAGACGATGGTTCCACGCTCCAGGAAAACATCGGTCAACTGCACCGCCTGGTCCAGCAGCCCGCCGGGGTTGTTGCGCAGGTCGAGAACCAGCCCCTTGATCTCATTTTCTTGCCGGAAATCCTCCAGGGCGGCCCGGAAGTCACGGGTGGTTTTGGCCTGAAAGTTGCTGATCCGGATATGGGCGTAACCGGGCTCCAGCCACTTGCTCCTGACGCTGTGGAGCGGGATCACGTCGCGGACGATGGTGATGTCGCGAAACTCCGTCCATCCCGTCCGCATGATGGAGACGACCACTTTGGTTCCCTTGGGCCCCCGCAGTTTTTTCACCGCCTCCATCAGAGAGATATCTTTGGTGGATTCGCCGTCGATCCGGACAATGCTGTCGCCTGCCCGTAGCCCCTGTTTGAAGGCCGGGGTTCCCTCGATGGGGGAAACCACCGTTAGTACTCCATCCCGCATGGAGATCTCGATTCCGATGCCGGTGAAGCTGCCTTTGGTCTCCATCTGCAGCTCTTTGAAATCATCGGCCCGCAGAAACGAGGAGTGGGGGTCAAGCGCTTGCAGCATTCCCCGGATCGCTCCCTGGATCGCCTCCTCGGCATCAATCTCTTCCACATAACTCTGCTGGACGATGTGCAGCACGTTGGCAAAGGTTTCCAGATGCCGGTAGGTCTCCTGTTGCGATTTGCCCGCTACCCCGTCGGGCAGTTGCCAGACGGCGACGGCGAGGAAAAGCAGGGCGCCCAGAATGGGCAGAGTGAGCTTGGCCGGTAGATTACGGGGAATTTTCATGGAGTGATTCCAACGGATGAATGAGCGAAAAAATCGTATGCGATTCCGCAATTTAGCACGTTTGTGCCGCTTCGACAATCTATTATAACCCGGAGGGCGGTGGATGAACGGGCCGTCACGGAGCTCTGAGCCAGGGCAGGGGGTCGATGGGCCTGAGCCCCCAGCGGATCTCAAGGTAGAGTACCGGCCCGGTGGCGGCCGCCCCGGTTGCTGAATCCAGTTCCAGGCGACCGATGGTTTCACCCTGGCGCACCTCCGCCTTGGCCCGGGTCAGGATCTCCCCCAGCCCGGCCACCAGGCTGAAATACTCGTTGCCGTGGTCGATGATTACCGTTTTGCCGTAGGCTTCGACGTTGTCGGCAAAGGCGACGGTGCCGTGGAAAAGAGCCCGAACTTCGGCGGCCGGGGCGCCGGCTATGGTTATGCCTCTGCTGGGATCCTGGGGGGTGGTTGCCGGCCGGACCTTGGCCGGTTTCTGGCCGAAGCGGCTCAGGATAGGACCACTGGTCGGTGGTACCAGTTTGCCGCGTTGGGCGGCGAAATCGTGAGTCCCCCGGGTGAGTCGGGCTCGCTCGGCGGCGGCTTCGGCTTCCATCCGGGCCTGAAGGTCGGCCAGGGCGGCCCGCAGCCTTTCCGTGGCCCGGGCAATCTCCTGGCGGGCCTGCTGATAGAGCTGCTTTTCGATTTGCACCCTCCGCAGCAGGGCGGCGTGTTGGGCCCGGGCCCTCTGGAGTTCCTCCTCCTGGAGGTAGAGCTCCTTGATGATGCTCAGCAGCTCCGCCTGTTCTCGGTCAAGATCCCGGCCGGCCTGTTCGAGCCGAGCGATCTTTTCCCGGTACTGGGCGAAGCTGCGGCGGTCATGCTCGATAATGTGGTGAAAATTCTCTTGGAAATCCAGCAGATCCGGCAGGGATTGGGCGGTGAAGAGGATGTTGAGCAGGCCGGTGGCCCCCAGGCGGTAAGCGGCGGCCAGGCGGGCGCGAAGATGCTCTTCGGCCTGGCTGAGGGTTTGCAGGGCCCGGTCCAGCTCTTCCCGTTGCTCCGTTATCTGTTGCCGCTTGAGAACCGTTTGTCCCTCAAGCTCATCCTGGCGCTCCTGCTGGGTCGCCACCGCCAGGTCCAATTCGGCCAGTTCGGCCAGCAGGCGCTGTTCCCGTTGCCAGGCCTCCACGGCCATGGCCTCCTGTTCCGCCAACCCCTGGTGGAGGCGTTCAAGTTGCCGGGTGTAGTCGTCGCCGGTCAGGGGCTGGCGCTTGAAGAGGGATGCCTCCACCGCGGCTGCCGGGGCTGCGCAAAGCAGCAGACCCAGCAGAACGGCGGGTAAAATTAAGAAGTTGGTCGGCCGGCGCCCCATGATCAGATCCGCAGGGATTTATTGACGACCAGCAGGCTGCTGGTCACGCAGAGCAGGGTGCTGCCGAGGATGATCCCCGCGGTAACGGGGGTGGGCAGAAAACCGAGGGTTAAAAGCCCCAGCAGGCCTTGGTCGGCTACCGGACCGCTGATCCGTTGGTAAAAAAGCAGGAGGGCGACCATGCCCAGGCCCGAACCCATCCCGCCCTGCAACAGGCCTTCGGCCAGAAAGGGGAAACTGATGTAGCCGCGACTCGCTCCCAGCAGGCGCAGGATCTCGATCTCCTCCCGGCGGGCCGCCATGGCCAGGCGGGTGCTGTGGGAGATGGTGAAGATCATGTTGAGGATCAGCAGGACACCGCTGACCAGCACCACCGCTTGCAGGATACGGTTGAAAGCGCTGAAACGCTGCAACCACTCCCGCCCGTACTGAACCTTGGCCGCGTCGGGCAGAGTCAGCAGGTGGGCGGCCAGGCGCTCCAGATCGTCGGGCCCGCGCAGGCCGGGTTTGGGAGTAACCTCGATGGAGGGGGGCAGGAATTCGGGGTCGAGATTATCGAGGATGTCACGCTCTTCGCCGAGCTGATCGGCAAAACGAGCGAAGGCGTCCTGGCGCGAGGTGTAACGAACCTCGGCAATATCTCCGAACTGGCGGATCTGCTGCTCCAGGCGCGCCATCAGGGGCGGTTCGATCTCCCGTTCCAGGTAGACGGTCAGGCGGATCTCCTCGCCCAGCCGGGTCCCGATGGTCAGCATATTGAGATGGACCAGCAGAAAAAAGGAGAAGATCAGTACCGCCAGCATCACGGTGAACAGTCCCATGATCTGGGTTGGCCAGGTTTTTGCCAGGTTGCGGCCGGTCTGCCGCAGGATTTCAGGGATCGGATTAGTATGCTTTTTCATGGCGGGTATCTTCCACTAACAAACCGCGCTCCAGGCGCAGCACTTGATGACCGCTGTCGCGGTGGAGTTTCTCGTCGTGGGTGGCCGCGATCACGGTGGTGCCGGCGGCGGCCAGTTCGCGAAACAGGCCCATGACCAGGGCGCCGCTCTCCTCGTCGAGGTTGCCGGTGGGCTCGTCGGCCAGCAGCAGGGCCGGCTGGTTGGCCGCCGCCCGGGCAATGGCTACCCGCTGCTGTTCCCCCAGCGACAGGTCTGACACCGGGCGCCGTTCCTTGTCCGCCAGGCCGAGTTGCTCCAGCAGTTTTCCGACCCGTTGGCGGATGAGGCGCCGGGGCCGATAATCCACCTCCATCGCCATCGCCACGTTGTGCATTACACTCAATTCCCCCAGCAGGCGGAAATCCTGGTAGGCCACCCCGATTCGCCGGCGGGTGAGCTGCATCTCGGTCCGGTTGATGTGGGCCAGATTTTGGCCGAAGAGCATCACCATGCCGCCGCTGGGGGATTCCCGGCGGCAAATCAGCTTGAGCAGGGTGCTTTTGCCGGCGCCGCTCACCCCGGTGACGAATAGAATCTCGCCCGGAGCAGCGGTCAGGGAAACGTTCCGCAGAGCGGTTATGTCCGGGGGGTAGGTTTTGCCGAGTTTCAGGCATTCAACCGTGAAGTCGGAAACCGGGGCGGAATTGGTCATGGTGATGGTCGATCCATTTTTTTGTTTTTAAAACAAGGTGTTGGCCGGTCGGGGGCTGGTCAATCCCCGGGTTATCCGCGGCGAATACCATAATATGGGTGAAAAAAAATTGACACTGTTTTGAGCGTTATTGTATAGACATACAAACATAACTTCCGAAATTAATAAACATTTTTTAGTGCTGAGGGTGGTGGGTATGGCCGGTGGAGAGAACGATAACGGAGAAGCGGCGACGGATGGTTGCGCGGCCATTATCGGGACCAGCGACAAAATTCAACGGGTTTTCAGCCTGATTCGCAAGGTGGCCGATGCCGACACCACCGTTTTGGTCCAGGGTGAGTCGGGTACCGGCAAGGAGTTGGTGGCCCAGGCCCTGCACCAGGAGGGGGGGCGTCGTCAGGGCCCCTTTGTCGCGGTAAACTGCGGGGCCATTCCCGCGGAATTGTTGGAAAGTGAGCTGTTCGGTCATGAACGGGGGGCCTTTACCCACGCCATTCGCACCCGTATGGGCCGTTTTGAGCTGGCCGACGGCGGCACGGTTTTTCTTGATGAGATAGCGGAGATGAGTCCGATGCTGCAGGTCAAACTGCTGCGGGTTCTGCAGGAGAAGAAGTTTGAAAGGGTCGGCGGGACCCGGACCATCGGTTCCGATTTTCGGGTGGTGGCCGCCACCAACCGCAACCTGGAGGAGGAGGTCAGTCAGGGCCGCTTCCGGGAGGATCTCTATTATCGCCTCAATGTCATTCCCATCGATACCCCGCCCCTGCGGGATCGGGTTGCCGATATCCCCCTGCTGATCGACCACTTCATCGCGCGCTGTAACCGGACGCGCCGGACCAGGATAACCGGGGTGGATCCCGGGGCCATGGAGTACCTGTTGCGTTATCCCTGGCCCGGCAACGTGAGGGAGCTGGAAAACATGGTGGAGCGGATGGTGATCCTCTCTTCCGGCCGCCGGCTTGGGGTTGAAGACCTGCCCGAACGCCTGCTGGCGGCCGGTTCACGGCCGGGGGGCGGGACGGAGGCCGTGGTGGGCGCGGAAAGAGCTTGCGGGCCGGTGGCCGGCGGCACCCCGGTGGATCTGCCCGCGGAGTACGCCGCCGCGGCGCTGGGGGGGCAGGGGGGGGCGGACCGTTGGCTGATTCCCCCCAACGGCTTTGTCCTGAGCGAGAGGGTGGCCGAATTCGAAAAAGTTTTGATTGTCCGGGCCATGGAACAGACCGGTTGGGTGAAGAACCGAGCCGCCAAGCTGCTCAATGTCAATCGCACCACCCTGTTGGAGAAGATGAAACGCTACAATTTGACCGAGCCCAATGATGCGTCAAAAGTCTGACTGGACAGTTGGGGGATTTTTGCCGTCGGCCCTGGTGCGGATGCTGCCGGTGCTGCTGCTGGCCTGGCTGTGCCTGCTGCCGGCGGTCCCCGAGGCGGCTGGCCAGGAGAGGGCCTCCGCCCGGGGACTTTGGGAAAGCGCCACCGCCGCCGCCGCGGAGGAGAGGTGGAACGAGGCGGCCGGTAATTTTGAGCGGCTGCACCGGGAGTTCGCCCAATCCGAATTCGCCGAGGAGGCCCTGTGGCGGGCGGCCCAACTGCGCCGCCGGGCGGCCGGGCAGGAGGATAATCCTGACTGGGAGCGGGTTCGTGATCTTTTCCGCCGTTACAGCACGGAATACCCCAACTCCGTGCATCGGGATGAGGCCTACCTCGAGATCGGCATCAGCCATTTCCGGATGCGTTTTTTCCGTGAGGCGCTTACCTATTTCCGTCTATTTGAGCAGCGTTACGCCGATTCTCTCCTGTTGCCCCGCTCCCGCTACTGGCAGGCCAAGACCCTGCTGGAGGTGGGCCGGGTGGAGGAGGCGATTCCGTTGTTCAGGGAACTGGTCAGGGAGCAGGATGAAGAACTCAGGCTCGAGGCCCTGTTCGGCTTGCGGTTGGCCTACGATATGCAGGGAGACTATCTCCAGGTTTTGACCACCCTGGAGTATATCATGGCGGTGACGCCGCCCCGGTATCACTTCGAAAACCCCGACCTGCTGTTTCTGCTGGGTCTGGCCTACGGCCGTCTGGGTCGGGAGGAGGACGCCCGGGAGCAGTTGTGGCATTTCGTCAACCTCGCTCCCCAGTCCCCGCATCGGCTCGAGGCCCTGTTTGCCTTGGGAGAAAGCTATTACCGGCAGGGGGAACACCCGGTTGCCCAGCGTCTTTATGCCCGGGTTCTCGAGGAGGGCGGGGCCGGTGAGCGCCCCGTGGTGCTGGCCGGGTTTCGGCAGGCCCACTATCTCGATGCCCCGGAACAGCAACAGGAACAGTGGCGACTGCGGCGCGACCCCGAAGATCTGGCCGGCGACCAGCCCTATCTGGCGGTTATTGCGCAATACGGGCTGGAGCCCATTGCCCAGGATGCCCGTTACGGCTTGCTGGTTCGCCACCGGGCCCGTAATGATCTCGAGGGGGCGCTGGAACTGGCCCGGGGCTACGTTCGTCACGCCTCAACGGAAAAGGTGCCCGGCATCGATCCGGCCCGGACCGGCGATCTGCTGGTTTTCCTGGTCGAGGAGCTGCTTAAGCGGGGTGAATATGAGCGGGTCTATCATCTCTATGTTAACGAACACCGCCATGTTCAGGGCTATCAGCCCGGCCGACTGCGTTTTTTGATCGGGAGGGCGCTGGAGGAGCTGGCCCTGTACGAACAGGCCGCGGTGGTTTACTATCGGGCCCTGGCCGGCACCCTGAGCGATCAGGAACTGGCCGACCTCTATTATCGCCGGGCCAAAGTCTATTTCGCCCTCCGTGATTTTGCCACCGCCGATCGCCTGCTCACCCATCTGCGCCGACTCTACGCCGACCAACCGGCCCGTTTGGCCGAAGTTTATGTGCTCAGCGGCTCTTTGCGGGAGCAGGAGCGGCGCTATGACGAGGCTTGGGATTTTTTCCGCCGGGCCCTCGACGGTCCGGTGGCGCCCCAACGGTGGGCGGAGGATCTGCCGGCGCTGTTGCGCACCTTGGAGGCCAGGGAGCTTTTCAACGAGATGGCGGAGATCCTCGGGCGCAGTCAACGGGAAGGATGGCTGACCCCGGAGCTGTCCCAGGCCTGGTACCGCCGGGCCGGGGATGGTCTGCGGCGCCGGGGCCTGACCGTTCAGGCTCGGGATGCCTACAGTGCCGGGCTGGCGGAGGGGATGCCCCGTGCAGGCGAGGATTTTCAGGCGGCCAGCTTCCACCTGGGCTCGCTGCTGGCTGAGGGTGATGAAAAGGATCGGATCGAAGCCGGAAGGCATCTGGAGGCCGCGGCTGAACCGGACCCGTTCCTGGGCAGAATGGCCCGCCAGCGGCTCAATCAATTGTATATCGATGAGGCCAAGGAGGGGATGCGGAGCCTCTTTGCAGAATAGCCGCCCGCTGCAATGACCCTGTTATCATTCGATAAGCCCGATCAACTGCGAGAGTTTTTCTTTGCGATGATCGAAAGTATCCCCGGAGGTCTGCTGCTGGCCGACCGCCAGGGGCAACTGCTGGCTGCCAACCGTCAGGCCGCCGCCCTGCTGGGTTTCACCGGCTCTTCGATCCAGGGGCGCTCCTGTTGGGATCTGCTGGGCCGGGCCCTGGGACTGGAGGCCGCCGCCATGCTTCCCTTGAGCCGGGCCGGTGGGCGCCTGCTGGCGGAACAGACCGGGGAGGGTGCCACCGGCCATCGCTACCTCCTTGTTGCCCGCAACGAACTGCAAAGCCCCTTTTTTGGGGTGGGCGGTTTTTTCCTCTCCCTGGAGGATGTGACCTACCCGGCCATGGTTGAGGCTCATCTCGACCGTTGCCGGCGCTTTGCCGCCATCCAGGATATGGCAGTTTCCCTGAGTCAGGAGTTGCGTAATCCCTTGGGAGGGCTGGAGCTTTACGCTTCGATGTTGCGTCGTGATCTGGGGGATGATCCCGATTACCAGCGGCTTACCACCCAAATGCTGGCCGCCATTCGGACCATCAACCACCTCCTGGACAACACTTTGACCTTTGCCGTCCAGCCCCGGCCGGAGAAGAGTGCCGTGGCCATTCGGCCCTGGCTGGAGCGGGTGCTCACCTCCCTGGCCCCGCTGGGAGAGGCCAAAGGGGTGAGCATTAAGCCCGTTTACAATCACCGGGAGGAGGAGATCGTGGCCGATCCCGGCCTGCTGGAGCAGATGATGCTCAATCTGGGGATGAACGCCCTGGAAAGTATGACTGGACCGGGGGTGGTGGAGCTCTCCTCCCGGAGCCTGCCCGCCGACAAGGAGCGGCCGGCCATGCTGGAGATTCGCTGGCTGGACCGGGGCCGGGGGATCGCTGCCGGCGACCGCGACAAAATTTTCGATCCCTTCTTCACCACCAAGGAGGGGGGCAAAGGTCTGGGCCTGGCCATTGTCCATCATATCGTTGAAAGTCACCGGGGCTTTATCCGGGTGGACAGCGAGCTGGGCGCGGGCTCGGTGTTCACGGTGCTGCTGCCGTTCTGAAACCGTTCACGAGGGCCGACAATCTGTTGAGTTAACGGAATGATGCTTAAGGGTGTAAAACGGGAAAAGGGTTATGGTTCGAAAAATACTGGTCGTTGATGACGAACAGAACATGCGGGTCGCTCTCTACGAGGCCTTGAGCCGGGGGGGACACGAGGTGACGGTGGCGGAAAACGGGCGGATGGCCCTCACCCTGCTGGCCAAGTCCAAGCCGGATCTGGTGATCACCGATATTCGGATGCCGGAGATGGATGGCATCGAGATGCTGCGGCAGATCAAGACTCTGCATCCTGCGCTGCCGGTGGTGATCATCACCGGCTATGCCACGGTGGAAACGGCAGTGGAGGCGATGAAACAGGGGGCCGAGGACTATATCCTCAAGCCCTTCCCGGTGGAAGTGATTGAAGAGACGGTGAAAAAGGTTTTGCGGGCTCGGGTCTCCTCCTCTTCGCCATCGCCGGAGCCCGTCGAGGTGGCCGAGGCCGGCGCTCCCCCGCCGGGCCAGCATCAGGCCGGCGGCGGGAAGCGAACGGTGATCGGTCGCGATCCCCAATTCCTCCGCCTGCTGGACCGGGCCCGGGCGGTGGCTTCCAGCAAGGCCACGGTTCTGGTTTTGGGGGAGTCCGGGACCGGCAAGGAGGTGTTTGCCCGCTTTATCCATTATGTCAGTGACCGCAAGGCCGGTCCCTTTGTGGCCCTCAACTGCGCGGCCCTGCCCGAGGGATTGCTGGAGAGCGAACTTTTCGGCCATGAAAGGGGGGCGTTCACCGGGGCGGTGATGGCCAAGAAGGGGAAGTTCGAGCTGGCCACTGGCGGCACCCTGCTGCTCGATGAGATCGGGGAGATTCCCCTCCACCTCCAAGCCAAGCTGTTGCGGGTGCTGCAGGAGGAGGAGGTGGACCGCCTGGGGGGCAAGGAGCCGGTCCGGGTCGATGTCCATGTGCTGGCCACCACCAACCGGGATCTGGCCTGTGCGGTTAAGGATGGTAATTTCCGGGAGGATCTCTTCTATCGGCTCAACGTGATCCCCATCCGCTTGCCGGCCCTGCGGGAGCGGCCGGAGGATATCCCTTTGCTGGCGGATTTTTTCATTGAAAAATACACCGCCCGTTACCGGAAGCCGGCTAAAAAGATCTCGGACCGCGCCAGGCAGCGCTTTCTGGAGTACGGCTGGCCGGGTAACGTCCGGGAGATGGAAAATCTGGTGGAACGGGCGGTGTTGCTGAGCGGTGGCAATGAGCTGGAGTCCTGGGATTTCTGGGATGAGGAGCCGCCTCCGGACCTTCCTGCTCCCCCTGCCTCGGACCGGGATGATGCCGGCGACCGACAGGCGCCCGATCATGCCGACTCCGGGAAGGTTGAGCCCGCCGGAGGCAGCGGCCCGGATCTGGTCGGCCAGAGCCTGCGGGATGTGGAGCGGCAGATGATCATCCAGGCCCTGCGCAAGACCGAGGACAACCGGACCCATGCCGCCAAAATGCTGGGCATCAGCGTCCGCACCCTGCGCAATAAGCTCAATGAGTACCGCAGTCAGGGAACGCTGTGATGTTGGCATTATGTTTGCATGAAGAATGGGCGAACGCGTAAACTCAGCAACAGGAGGAGGTCATGCCCATTAACAAGTTGTTCGGCGGTACGGTGGAGGTGATGCATCAGGCTCTCAATGTGCGTAACCAGCGCCAGGGGCTGATCCAGTCCAACATCGCCAATATGGAAACCCCCGGTTACAAGGTGCAGGATTTTCCCTTTGAACGGGTGATGCAGCGGGTGATCAGCGGCCAGGGGGAGTTGGCCCGCACCAATAAGGGCCATCTTGCCATCGACCCGGTGGAGTCGGCTCGGGTCAGCCAGTTCCGCAGTGAAGAGCGGCCGGTGGACCTGGACGAAGAGATGCTTAAACTCTCGGAAAATCAGTTGATGTATCAGGTGACCACCCAGTTGATCGCCAAAAAATTTGAAGGATTGCGTCATGTAATTGACGAGGGAGGGAGGTAATTCATGGATATTTTGACAGCCATGCAGATCAGCGGTTCGGCCCTGAAGGCCGAGCGCAGCCGGCTTAACATTTCGGCCATGAACCTGGCCAACGCCAACACCACCCGGACCATGGAGGGTGGCCCCTACCGGGCCAAATCGGTGATTTTTGAAGCCAAGCCCCTGGACCGTGATTTCGGGGCCACCCTGCAGGGGGCCGCCTCGCGGTTGCGCAAGGTGGAGGTGGTGGAGGTGGTGGAGGATGATGCTCCCTTCCGGGAGGTTTACGATCCCACCCATCCCGATGCCGACGCCAACGGGATTGTGCAGTATCCCAACGTCAACGTGGCCGAGCAGATGGTGGATATGATGAACGCCCGGCGCTCCTACGAGGCCAATGTCGCGGCCCTGGACGCCGTCAAGGAAATGGCGCTGCGGGCCCTGGAAATCAGTCGTTAGAGGGAGGATGAACCATGATTAATCCCACCGGTTTAAAGCCGGCCATGCCGATCGGTATCACCGGCATCGAGCAGCCGGCCCAATCCCGCGACCTGGTCTCCGGGTTTGGTGAGGTGCTGAAAAAGGCGGTGGATTCGGTGAGTGCGCGCCAGGCCGAGGCCAATCACCTTTCCGAGGGCCTGGTCAGCGGCCAGCACGCCAATATCCATGAAACGATGATCGCGGTGGAAAAGTCCAGCATCTCCTTTCGACTGATGACCAAGGTCCATCAGAAGGGGCTTGATGCCTATCAGGAAATTATGCGGATGCAGCTTTAGTGTAAGGTGAACTAGATGGCCGGTCCCAAGGAAATTTTTACCCAGATTGCCGCCATTTTCAGCGGCTTGACCCCGCTCCAGAAGCTCACCGCCGTGGTGGTGGTGGTTCTGGTTTTCGGGGGGATGATCGCCCTGACCAGCGTGGGCACCAAGCCGGATGAGCGGGTACTCTTCTCCGGGCTCTCCCAGCAGGATGCCGCCGAGGTGGTGCAGCGGTTGCGCGATCTGAACGTCCCTTACCGGCTCAGCGAGAACGGGGCCGCGATCATGGTGCCCAGCAGCCAGGTTTACGAGATCCGCCTGACCATGGCCGGTGATGGCTTGCCCCGTGGGGGCGGAGTGGGGTTTGAGGTTTTCGACGAGGTGGGCCTGGGGACCACCGATTTCGTCAACCGTCTCAATTTCCAGCGGGCCATGCAGGGGGAGCTGGCCCGGACCATCCGGCAGTTTCAGCAGGTCCAGGAGGCCCGGGTCCACATCGCCACCCCTCGGGAGTCGGTGTTCATCGAGGATGAGAAGCCGGTCACCGCCTCGATCAGTGTCCAGATGCGGGGGCGGGAGCAGCTTAGCCAGCATCAGATCCAGAGCATCGTCAACCTGGTGGCCGCCGCGGTTCCGGGGTTGAGCGATGACAATATAACCCTGGTGGATACCGCCGGCCGCTTGCTTTACCGCAAAAAAGGCGATATGGATGCGGTACTCTCCGGCACCCAGCTCGAGTACCAGCATAAGATCGAAGAGACCGCCCGCCGCAAGGTGGAAAGCATGCTGGAGGAGGTGGTGGGGATCAGCCGGGTCCGGGCCAGCGTGACCGCGGATATCGACTTCAGCCGGGTGAACCTGACCGAGGAAAGTTTCGATCCCGAGGAGCAGGTGATCCGCAGCGAACAGCTCCTTACCGAGTCCGATCAACGGGGAGACCAGGCCCGGGGTATCCCCGGCGTCAAGGGCGAACTGGCTACCTTTGCCGGTGAGGACGGGGGAGGCGCCGGCAGCTCCTACCAGCGCAGCAACGTGACCCGCAACTACGAAATCAGCCGCCAGACCCGGCAGGTCCAGGAGAGCGGCGGCGGGGTACGACGGTTGTCGGTGGCGGTGATGGTGGATGGCACCTATGAACGGGTGAGCGACGGCGAGGGCAGGGCAACCCTGGAGTACCGGCCGCGTTCCGCCGAGGAGATGGCCTATTTCCAGCGGCTGGTCCGCAATGCGGTGGGCTATGACGATGAACGGGGCGACCAGGTGGAAGTGGTCTCCATGCCCTTCGCCCTCTCCACCATCACCGATCCGGAGATCGATCCCATGGCGCAGTGGCGGGAGCTGGCCGAATGGCTGGCCATGCCTCTGGTCTATCTGCTGATCGCCTTCGGCTTGATGCTCTTCGTGGTGCGGCCCTTCTTCCGGCTGCTGGCGACCAAGGGTCTGGAAACCAGGCGGGCGGCGCAGCTGGCCCCCATCGGTCGGGTGGCCGGGGAGGAAGAGGAGGATCTGGTCCTGGGGCCCAGGGGTTTGAGCGATCAGGAACGGCTTTATCGCCTGGCCCAAAGTGATCCCGATCGGGCCGCCGACCTGGTGCGCCGCTGGTTGCGGGAGGAAGCGTAAACCATGGCGGTTACATCCAAAGGTAAAAAAGATGGCGGCAGCAACCTGAGCGGCCCGGAGAAGGCGGCGATCTTTCTCCTTACCGTCGGGGATGATTTCACCTCCAAGGTGTTTCAGCGGCTGGCTCCGGAAGAGATCAAGCTGGTCGGCCGTCAGATGGCCAAGATCGACAAGATCGACAAGGATGAGCTGGAATCCCTGTTGCGGGAGTTCAAGGGCGACACCGGTGGTTCGGACCTCTTTCTCTCCGGGAACGATCTGCTGGAGCAGGCATTAAGAAAAGCCCTCTCCGGCGAAAAGGCCCAGGAGATCCTCGAGGATATTCGTTCCGACTGGAAGCTGACCCTGTTTCAGAAGGCTCGCAAGCTGGAGCCGAAAGTGCTGGTCAACTTTTTACGCAATGAGCATCCCCAGACCGTGGCCCTGGTTCTGGCCGTTCTGGAGCCGAGCCAGGCGGCCCATGTGCTGGCGGAATTCCCCGAGGCCACCCAGGTGGAGGTGGTGATGCGGATGGCCGAGCTGGACAAGGTCAGCCCCGAGATCCTGGTGGATGTGGACCGGGTGCTGCAGGATGAGCTGCTGGCGGTGGAGGGGATGGAGGGGCAGCGCCTGGGTGGAGTGGTGGCGGTGGCGGAACTGCTCAACAGCGCCGAACGGGCCACCGAAGCCGCCATTCTGGACGGGATTGAGGAGCAACGGGAAGCTCTGGCCGAGGAGATTCGCCGCCTGATGTTCGTCTTCGAGGATCTGCTCAATGTCGAAGATCGCGGCATCCAGATGATCCTCAAGGAGGTCAGCACCGATGACCTCAAGGTGGCTCTCAAGATTGCCTCCCCCGAATTGATGGAGAAGATATTCCGCAGCATGTCCGCCCGGGCGGTGGAGCTGCTGAAGGACGATATGGAGATCATGGGGCCGACCCGGGTGCGGGATGTTGAGGCGGCCCAGCAGGCGATCATCAAGGTCGCCAAGCGCCTGGAGCAGGAGGGCAAGGTTCAGTTGATGCTGGGCGGCGGCGGGGAGGATGAGTTTGTCTAAGGTGAACCGGATGAGGCCTGCAACCACGGGTGATCGCTTTGTGGAGCTGGAGGCGATACGGAATCAAAAGACGCCCCGGGCCGAGGAGTTTGTCTCCCTGGTCGATTTATGGCGGCGCTCCCACCCCCCTGATCAATCGGGGAAGACGCCGGGGACTCCGGAGCGGGAGTCGCTTGATGAATTGGGCCTGGCCCGCCGGGAAGCCGAGCAGATAGTCGAGGCGGCCCGGGCCGAGGCGGTTCGGCTGCAAGCGGAGGCGGAGCAGCGGGGCCGGGTCGAGGGCGAGCGCCAGGGCCGGATCGAGGCGGAAAAGGAGTACGCCGCCCGGTTGGGCGGCCTGGGGAAGCTGTTGCAAAGCGCGGCCGCCCAGCGGGGCATGATCATCCGCCGTTATCGGGAGGAGATGCTGCTCCTGGCCACCACCATGGCCGATCGTTTGGTCCATCATGAGGTTTCGGCCAATCCGGCGGTGATTGAGCGCTGTTTTCGCAATGCGCTGGAATATGTGGTGGAAAACTCGCAGGTCATGGCCCATCTCAACCCCGATGATCTTCGCCATCTCCAGGAGGCCGGCTTGGCCGACCCCGCCCTGTTGGGAGGGAAAAACCGGGTGCAACTGGTCGAGGATCCGGCCATCTCCGCCGGCGGTTGCATGCTCAAGAGCAGTTTCGGCGAGGTCGATGCCACTTTGGATAATTGCCGCGACAAGCTGTACCGGGCGGTTGATCTGGCCTTTCAGGCCGCCATGGCCCAGGAGGGGGCCGCGGCCGAAGAACCCCTCGAACTGCCCGGGGAGGAAGAGGCCGGGCAGGAGTTGCAGCCGGACGCTCGAGAAGATATCCCGGCGGACCCGACCACCGGTGAACCCGGCGCTGCAATCGAAGCCCGATCCGAGCCTAAAGAATCCGGTCAGGCCGGCAGTTAGCGATGGATTTCGCGCCGCTGCTGGATATTGCCCGTGAAACCTCCCTGATCACCGTCGGCGGCCGGGTAAGCCAGGTGATCGGCATGGTGATTGAAAGCGATGGGCCGGGGATTCCGGTGGGCAGTATCTGCGAGGTGGAGGTGTTCAGGGGCCGCTCCACGGTGCCGGCCGAGGTGGTGGGATTTCGCGATGGCCGGGTCCTGTTGATGCCGTTGGGCGAGATGCGGGGGGTGGAGCCGGGCAGCGCCATCCGGCTGGTTGAAGGTCAGGCCAGGGTGCCGGTTTCCCAGGCCCTGCTGGGCAGGATCATCGATGGGTTGGGTCGCCCCATGGACGGGGGCCCGCCCCTGCCGGTGGAAGCGTTCTACCCCCTCTACGCCGAACCGCTTAACCCCATGGATCGGGAGCGGATCACCGCCCCGGTGGATGTGGGGGTGCGGGCGATCAACGGTCTGCTTACCTTGGGCAAAGGCCAACGGATCGGGATCATGGCCGGTTCTGGGGTGGGCAAAAGTACCCTGATGGGGATGATCGCCCGCCATACCGCCGCCGATATCAGTGTTATCGCCCTGATCGGTGAACGGGGTCGGGAACTGAAGGACTTCATCGAACGGGACCTGGGTCCCGAGGGGCTGGCCCGTTCGGTGGTGGTGGTGGCCACCTCCGACCAGCCGCCGCTGGTGCGGATGCGCGGGGCCTATCTGGCCATGGCGGTGGCCGAATATTTTCGCGATCATAACCGCGATGTGGTGCTGATGATGGATTCGGTCACCCGTTACGCCATGTCCAGCCGCGAGGTTGGTCTGGCCATCGGGGAGCCCCCCACTTCCCGCGGCTACACCCCCTCGGTCTTCGGCCAACTCCCCAAATTACTGGAACGGGCCGGAACCTGCCAGAACAAGGGCAGCATCACCGGGATCTTCACCGTGCTGGTGGAGGGCGACGATATGAATGAGCCGATCGCCGACGCGGTTCGCTCCATCGTGGATGGGCATATCGTCCTGAGTCGCGATCTGGCCGGGCAGGGGCACTATCCGGCCATCGAGGTGATGGGCAGCGTCAGCCGCTGCATGGTCGATGTCGCCTCCCGGGAGCAGATCCAGGCGGCCCAGCGCTTTCTCGAAATCCTCTCCCTCTACCGGCGCTCGGAGGATCTGATCAATATCGGGGCCTATGCCAAGGGCAGCAACCCCAAGATCGACAACGCCATCGCCATGATCGACCAGTTGAACGGTTATTTGCGGCAGCCGGTTGATGAGCGAATCTCCGTCAAGGAGAGTGTGGCCCAACTTCTAACCATGTTCAAGAAATAGTATGGCCTACCGATTCCGTTTTGAAAGCGTGTTGGGTTACCGCCGCAACCTGGAGGAGCTGGCCCGGCAGAAATTGACCATGGCTCAAGCTCAACTGGAGCGGCAGCAGACCCGGCTGGCTGAGATCAGCGCGGAGCTGGTCTCCGCCATCGCCTCTTTTGAGGAGCGCAAACGCCGGCCGATCCCCGCTCCCCTCTACATTATGTTTGTGGATGGAATCGAGCGCCGGGAGCGGGATCTTGTGGTTCGGCAGCAAGCACTGGTCGCCCAGCAAAAGGTGGTTGAGGAGACTCGGGCGGAACTGGTGGGCAAGGTGCGGGAGCGGAAGATCATGGAGAAGGCCAGGGAACGGGATTACGAGGAATATCTCCGCGAAGAACTTAGAAAAGAGCAGGCCGAGTTGGATGAACAGATGGTACTTCGTTTCGGCCGGCACCACGGTGGGAGTTAAGCTGATGAGAACCGGAACCGCGTGGCTGATCATTTGGGGAACCCTGCTGTTGCCGGGGATGCTGGTTCCGGATCTGCTCCAGGGCCAGACTCGACCGGTGCGGGCCAGCCAGGAAGAACTTGCCCATGCCACCCGTTTGCGCGACCAGGAGAGGGAGCTGGCGGCCCGGGAGGAACGGGTTCTCCTTCGGGAGCAACAGCTGGCGGAATTGGAACAGAGTCTGGAGCAGGAGCTGGAGCGGCTGCTGGAACTGCAACGGGAGGCCAGGGAAACCCTGGATTCACTCACCGCCGTAAAGGAGCAGGCCTTCCGCGACCTGATCCGGGTCTACAGCGCCATGCGACCCACCCGGGTCGCGGAACTGCTCAATCAGATGAGTGACCGTGACGCCCTGGAGATCCTCCGGGGCCTCAAGACCGACCTGGTCGCCGACATTATTCCTCGGCTGGAGCAGGCTAAGGCTGTCCGCCTCAGCCGCCAGCTGGGTCTTTTATGACCTGAACCCCCGCCATTTCCCTACCCCGGTACTACCTTAAACAGTACCCGGCAAAATCGTCCCACCCCTTCCTTGCCTTCCCCCGTTCTTGCCGCTCTTTATGGTCCCTTGGGATCTTTGGTTATTTTTAAATTGCCGATCAAAGGCGTTTTTTCTCACCTCTGGTTTTTGGGGTCTTCATTGGCACGACTGTTGCTTTAGGGCAGGGCAAGAGTTGTTTTCATCCCCAGCAATCACAGCCAAGGAGCGAGCAG
>JBLRWU010000002.1:0-34938 GCA_047921155.1 Desulfurivibrio sp. | reverse complement strand
AGGGCAGGGCAAGAGTTGTTTTCATCCCCAGCAATCACAGCCAAGGAGCGAGCAGAGAGTGGAAACCTTGATGAGCCCCATGCCGACCGCCGCAGGACCTGAGCTTGGAGCCCGAGCCCGAGGTGGCCGGGCCGGAGAGGACTCCTTTGCCGGTCATCTTGAAAGCCGTCTGGTCGAACGCCGCCGCAGTGAAAATGCCCTGGGGGCGAGCCGGGACGCCGCTCGGGCCGTTGAGCGGCAGCGGAACAACGCTCCCCGCGGAGGGGGCGACGGGGCGGAAAAGGATCGGAAGGCCGCCGACGGCCGGGAAACGGAACTCACCGCCCTGGTTGGTGAATATCTCGGGTTGATCCGGGAGCAGGCCAGGGACGTGAAAAATGGTCCAGGTACCTGGCAGGTCGCCATTGATGATCCCTCGCAACTGGCTGCCCTGGCCGCCAGTGCCGGGATGAACCAGACCGATACCACCGCTTTGCTGGAGAGCTTCGAGCAAAACCAGGGCGTTTTTGAGATGAGCGAATTTCTGGTTCGCCTCTCCCGCCATTTCCTGGCCCTGGAGAATGAAGCCCCGGTCCTGGTGCCGGAAACCGATCTGCCTTACCTGCAACTTATCCTTTCCCAGCTCGGCTTGTCGGCGGCGGAGGTTGAACGGTTGGGGGAGCAGGCGGTACGCGGCGATCAGACCCTGGACCTGGCCGCCTTCCTGCAAGGTCTCGAAAATCTGGAACTGGATGGGGTCACCACCCTGACCGGCTGGGATGCCGAACAGTTACTGGTGGTGCTGGATGCGGCCGGAGTGTCCCGGGCCCTGCAGCAGGAGTTGCTGCCCGAACTGCACGCCCCCTGGGAGCAGCCCCAGCGCCCCAATCTGCCCCTGGAGCTTGATCTGGCCCGCCTCCGTGAGCTGCTGGCCAAGGGGGTGGCGGAGATCCGCAACGGCCAACCCAAGGCCGATATTCCGCAATTCCTGGCCCAGCTCAAGGAGATTTTTGCCGGCTCCGGTTTTGCCGAGCAAAGGGTGGGTTGGAGCCCGGCGGTGCAGGGCGCGGTGGAGAAGATTTACGGCCAGCTCCTGGAGAGTGTCGATCTGGCCACCGTTCGGATCCAACAGCCGCAGCCGGCGGTGACCCTGAAAGAGGAGTTGCAGCTTGAGGAAAAATTTGCCCAGCCGGGCAAGGATGCCGCCGGGGATGGCCGGATGATCGACCGGGCCGTGGCCGAGGTCGGTGCGGCCGCCGATGGTGAGAGCAAGGGTGACGAGGAATCCTTTTCCGGACGCCACTTCCTCAATGAACTGCGTGAGCATGGCCGCGGCAACGAGACGGTCCAGGTCGCCGCCGAGCCCGGTGCAGCCGATAACCACCGGGCCGAAGCTTTGCGGGCCCTGACCGGCGCCCCCCGCTTCAACTCCCAGCTTGAACAGCAGGTCTTCAACCGCATCAGCAGTGGGGTCAGCGCCGGCCTGCAGCGCAACGAGCATCATCTGGTTATGCATCTCTATCCCCGGGAACTGGGCGAGGTGCGGGTGGAGATGCTGGTTCGCGACAATCAGGTCTCCCTCTCCTTCGCCATGGAAAACAGCAAGGTCAAGGAGGTGCTGGAGCGGCATATGGATCTCTTCCGGGAAAGCCTGGAGCGCCGGGGGTTTGTCCTCGGCGAGTGCATGGTTTCCGTGGATCAGCAGGGCCGGGATGAGTCCAGTGAGGCCTGGCAGCGTTTCACCTCCGCCTGGACCAACCAGCGGGGCAGCGGCATGGTGCGGCGGGAAAATCTGGCCGAAGTGCCGGAAAGCGTACTCTATCACCGCCCGAATGGTTCGGGCCGTGAGCAGGGCATCGATCTTTTTGCTTAGGGGAGGGTGATGGTTATGACTGCAATTAGTTCCGCCATGGGGTCCGGAGTTCCGATGGCCGATGCACCCAACCTTTTTGAGCCGGTGGGCAAGGCCAGCCTCGATCGGGCCGATTTCATGACCCTGTTTATCACTCAGTTGCAGTACCAGGACCCGATGAAACCCATGGACAGCTACGAGATGGCCTCCCAGTTGGCCCAGTTCTCGACCATGGAAGCCACCATGCAGATGAACGACAATATGGAAAAGTTGCTTAACTATCAGATATCGCAGAACAACCTGCAGCTTTTAAGTCTGATCGGCAAGAATATCGAGACCTTCGGCAACGAGATCGGGGTCACCGGCGGCGAGGTGGCCAAGACCAGTTACGTTCTCGAGGAGTCAGCCCCCTTCAGCATGGTTTACATTTACAACAGCGCCGGTCACCTGGTGCGGACCTACGATATGGGCTACCAGGAAGCCGGCCGCCAGACCCTGGCCTGGGACGGCAAGGACAACAGCGGCCAGCAGGTTCCCGACGGCCTCTACACCTATAAGGTGGACGCCCTGGCCGCCGACGGCGGTCAGATCGGCGTGGAAACCAGGGCTTCGGGCAAGGTGACCGGGCTGGAGTTTGAGTCGGGCCGGGCCGCGATCACGATCAGCGGCTACGCCGTCAAATATGTCGCCGATATCATTCAGGTTTACGATTCCGGAACCAAGGCCGCCGCCGACGAGCAACAGCAGGAGCCGGGTGGTGAAGAGCAGGAAGAGGGCCCGGAACAGGAGTACCAAGGCTAAGTTAAAATCCCAGAGGGTAGTACCATTAACAGGAGGAATCACCATGAGTCTGTCCAGTTCACTTTACGCGGGAATCAGCGGTTTGAGCACCATGGGCAACGGAATGAGCGTGCTCGGCGATAACGTGGCCAACGTCAACACCATCGCTTTCAAATCCAGCCGTTCAACTTTTCAGGACGTGCTCTCCCAGTCGGTGGCCACCGCCGCCGGCAGCGCCCAGGTCGGTCGCGGCGTCACCCTGACCACGGTGGACGGCCTTTTCGCCCAGGGCTCCTTCGAGTCCACCTCCACCCCCACCGATCTGGCCATCGGCGGCGAGGGCTTCTTTATGCTGCGGGCTTCCGACAGTGCCGAGGCCGACATGTACACCCGGGCCGGCGAGTTCCGTTTCAACACCCAGGGCTATCTGACCAGCCCGTCGGGCCACTTTGTCCAGGGCTGGAATGTTGATGCGGTCACCGGTCAGATCCAGGGAACCATCGGCGATATCAATCTGGGTCGGGCCACCCCGCCGGTGGCCACCGAGAGGATCGATCTGATTGTCAACGTCGATTCCCGAACCCCCCGTGAAACCACGGAGCAGCGGCTGTTCGACGCCTGGAACGGCACCAACATGGCGGCGGTCAACCCCACCTCGCCCATCGATGCCGCCAACTTTGAATACACCACCGCCATCAAGGTCTACGATTCCAAGGGGGCGGCCCATGATGTCACCATCTATTTCGACCGCACCACCCAGGACAACCAGTATGAGTTTCTGGTCACCTGCGATCCCGCCTCCGACCTGCGGACCCTGGATGAGCGGGAGCAGGTGATCTACGCCCCCAACGAGCGCTACAACTACGAGCAGCACAAGGGGGCGGGGGCTTTGATGTACGGCGTTATCGACTTCAACACCTCCGGCGCCATCACCGCGATCAACGCCTGGAACGTGCCGCCGGACGGCAAGGTTGACCCGGCCCAGAACACCAACCGGATCGCCCTGGACCCCACCGACAACTACTACAGCTTCGGGGCCAACTTCACCGGGGCGGCCGATAATCAGATGATCGAGCTTAACTTCGGGGCCCGCTATTCCGGGCAGACCACCAACCAGGCCCAGATCCTGGTGACCAACAACGGGGCCTATTCCGACGCCAACGCCACCAATCACATCACCCGGGAGACCCTCTGGCAGGATGTTTACGATGTCAACGGCAACCGGATGACCGGCGGCGACCGGATCACCGTGGCCGGTTTTGACAATGGCGGCTACTACCGGGAGTACACCCATACGGTAAACGGTAACGAGCGGGTGGGGATCTTTCTGGAAAATCTGGGCAACCAGTTCGGGGCCACCGCCACCATCGACGCCGCAGGCCGGATCCGGATCACCGACAACTCCCCCGGCCACTCCGGCCTGGCCATCACCAGCTTCGATGTCTTCTCGGCCAACGAAGCGGATCCCTTCGGCGGCGGTGACCGGGTTGAAAATGTCACCGCCATCAGCGCGGCCCCCCTGGTGGACAGTGCCGGGTCCCCCATCACCGCCGTAACCACCGCCTTGATCGGTGTCGGCAGCTATGACGGGTCCGATCCTCCGGTTCGGACCGAACTGGATGACGGCGACACGATTGTGTTCGCGGGGTTTGATACCGGCAATAACTTGGTGGACCCGTTGGCCCCTGCCTCTACTTTCACTGTGGGGGTAGGCACCACGGTTGCTGACCTGCTGGCCTTTATGAGTAATCTTTACAGCGCCAACCCGGGGGATGTCACCGCCACCCTGGACAGCAGCGGCCGGATTCGGCTGCTCGACAACACCCTGGGCGGGGATCTCCGGGCGGAGGTCATCAGTTTCGCCGGTTCCCCCAACCCCCTGATTGTCGATGATTTCAACCTGCTCAGCGCCAATATCGGCGGGACGATCAATGTAGCCACCACCAAGCGTGAACTGATCGCCCCCGCCCAGGCCTTCAGCACCGACAGCGGCCAGCCGCCGGTGATCACCGCCGGCACCACCTGGGATTCGGTTTATGATGCCGCCGGAAACCCCATTGGAGCCGGGTTGATCAGTTTCACCGGCACCGACCGCAACGGCACCACCGTCAACGGCTCTTACACCATCAACCTGGCCGATGAACCGCCGCATACGGTGCAGAACCTGCTGGATGAGATCGCCGAAACTTTCAATGCCGACGCCTTTATCGACCGGGCCGGCCGCCTGATTATCCGCGACCGGATCTCCGACGGACCCGGCGAGGATGAGAAGAGCCAGCTCAGTTTCAGCATCACCGGTTACCCGGGGGCCGGCGGGGTCTTTGGGCCGGCCAATGAGGGGTTCACCGCCATTGCCGGTTCCCTGGAGGAGGATGGCAGCCGGATGGGCACCGTGGCCAGCCGCAACTTTGAAACCGAGGCGATGAGCACCACCCAGTACGCCAACAGCTCCACCACCATCTATCAGGATCAGGACGGTTTTGCCGCCGGCTTCCTCCAGTCGGTCTCGGTGGACACCGCCGGGATCATCACCGGCAACTACTCCAACGGCCAGGTGCTGATGCGGGCCCAGGTGGCCCTGGCCAACTTTGCCAACCTCCAGGGACTGCACAAGGTGGGCGGCAATATTTTCCGGACCACCACCGCCTCCGGCGCTCCCGTTACCGGTCAGCCCGGCACCAACGGTCTGGGTTCGATCTCGCCCAACTCCCTGGAACAGTCCAATGTCGATCTCGGCACCGAGTTCGTCAAGCTGATCACCACCCAGCGCGGGTTCCAGGCCAACTCCAAGATCATCACCACCACCGACGAGATGCTCAACGACCTGATCAATATCAAGCGTTAAGCAAGATCAAGGTGCGGCAGTAAAAAAGGCCCGACCGGGATAAACCCCGGCCGGGCCTTTTGGTTTTCAATGAGTCGGCAATCTGCCGGCCCGATCCTACTCCAGGATCTTATCGAAGATGGAGAAGGCGGTGGTCAGCACCGGTTCGCCGGCCGGCAATTCCAGGTAGGAACGACCGGCCAGCTCCCATTCGGCCAGGCTTTCGCTTTGGGGCAGCAGGCCGGCCAGGGTCAGGCCGCTCTTGCTCACCGCCTCCTCAATCCGGTTGTGGAGGGGTTGGCCGGCTTCCTCGGGCACCCGGTTGACCAGCAGATACTTGGCCTTGGTTTCCACCCCCAAAGGGCCGGTGAGGGCGGCGATCCGTTCGGCGGTCATGATTCCCCGGGCCGAGGGGTCGGAGACCACCAGCAGCAGGTCGATCACCCGCAGATTCATCCGGCTCAGGTGTTCCATCCCCGCCTCGTTGTCCACCAGGATGTACTGGTAATTACCGGCCAGATGCTCCATGGTCATGGCCAGATATTGGTTGGCCGAGCAGTAGCAGCCGGGACCGTCGGGCTGGCCCATGCTCAACAGATCGAAACCCCTGGCCTCCACCAGGGCCTGGTGGAGCTTCATCTCCATATACTGGTCACGGGTGATGTTGGGCGGCAGTTCGCTCTTCATCTCCTTGCGGATCTGGCCGATGGTCAGCTCCACCGCCAGGCCCAGCAGTTCATTGAGGTTGGCGTTGGCGTCGGCATCGACCGCCAGCACCGGAGTTTTGCCCCGGTTCAGCAGATAGTTGATCAGCAGGGCGGAAACGGTGGTCTTGCCGACTCCGCCCTTGCCGGCCATGGCGATTACTTTAGGCATTTTTTCACGCTCCCGTGATGACTTCTTCTCTTTGCAAAGCTGGCACAAGCTGGTATCTTAGCCAATTTCGTCGCGTTCTTCACCGATATTTTTGCTTTTTATCCCCAGCGGAGAGCCCTTCCACAGTTGGAGTTCTGATTATGGATTATCGTTCCACCCTCAATCTGCCCCAGACCGATTTCAAGATGAAGGCCAACCTGGCCCAGCGGGAGCCGGAGATGCTTAAGCGGTGGGAGGAGGCCGGCCTCTACCAAACCATCCAGCAGGCCTCCGCCGGCCGGCCCCTCTATATTCTCCACGACGGCCCTCCTTATGCCAACGGCCATCTCCACATGGGCCACGCCTTAAACAAGATTTTGAAGGATATCATCCTCAAGTCCAAGCGGATGGCCGGCTTTCACTGCCCCTATGTGCCGGGCTGGGACTGCCACGGCCTGCCCATTGAACTCAATGTGGACAAGGAGCTGGGGAGCAAAAAGGCGGAGATCGACAAGCTGGCCTTCCGCGAGGCCTGCCGCCGTTACGCCGACCAGTGGGTCGAGATCCAGCGGGAGGAGTTCAAGCGCCTGGGGGTTCAGGCCGACTGGCAGCAGCCCTATCTGACCATTGATTACCGGTATGAAGCGGCGATTGCCCGTGAGTTCAACAAGTTCCTGCTCAACGGGACCATCAGCCGCAGCCGCAAGCCCGTCCACTGGTGCGCCTCCTGCAACACCGCCCTGGCCGAGGCCGAGGTGGAGTACGCCGATCATACCTCCCCCTCGATATACGTGAAATTCCCCTTGGCAAACGAGGCCGCAGCTTTCTTGCTGGGAAAATATCCGGACTTGGCAAATTTGCCAGGTAAACGCGGGGCAACGCCGCAAGATGCGACGTTGCCCCGCGTTTACCTGGTGATCTGGACCACCACCCCCTGGACCCTGCCGGCCAACGTGGCGGTGGCCCTGCATCCCGATTTGGATTATGCCGCCATTGAACTCGACGGAGAAGTGCTGATCATGGCGGCGGAACTGGTGGAGCAGGTGGCGGCTGAGTGCGCCTTCAGCGACCACCGGCTGCTGGGCCGTTTTCCGGCCGCGGCCCTCTTGGGTCAGAGCTGCCGCCATCCCTTGCTGGAGCGGGATTCGCTGATCATTGCCGCCGACTATGTCACCCTGGAGAGCGGCTCCGGCTGTGTCCACACCGCCCCGGGCCATGGCCGCGAGGATTACCTGAGCGGCCTCAAACATGGCCTGCCGGTACTCTCCCCGGTGGATGATCGCGGCCATTTCACCGAGGAGGCCGGGCCCTACGCCGGGATGTTTATCATCAAGGGCAACAAACAGATCATCGCCGATCTCCAGGAACGCGGGGCCCTGCTGGGGGAACGCAAGATCAGCCACAGTTACCCCCACTGCTGGCGTTGCAAAAAACCGGTGATCTTCCGGGCCACCGAGCAGTGGTTTATCGGCATGGACCAGACCACTCCCAGCCTGCGGGAGAAGGCCCTGGCCGCCATCAATGAAGTTGAATGGATTCCTCGCTGGGGCCGGGAGCGGATCCAGGGGATGGTGGCCGGTCGGCCCGACTGGTGTCTCTCCCGCCAGCGGGCCTGGGGGGTTCCTCTTACCGCCGTCTGGTGCAAGGCTTGCGGCAAGGTACTCAACGACGAGAAGATTGCCGCCACCATCAGCGAAATTTTCAGCCGGGAAGGGGCCGATGCCTGGTTTGCCCGGCCCCTGGCCGACTTTATCGGCCCGGAGGCCCGTTGTGCCTGCGGCTCTACCGAGCTGGTCAAGGAGGAGGATATCCTCGATGTCTGGTTCGATTCCGGGGTCAGCTATGCGGCGGTGCTGGAGGAGCGCGCAGAGCTGCAAAGCCCGGCCGATCTCTACCTGGAGGGCAGCGACCAGCACCGGGGCTGGTTCCAGAGCGCCCTGCTGGCGGCGGTGGGCACCCGGGGGGTTGCTCCCTACAAGGCGGTGCTGACCCACGGCTTTGTGGTGGACGGCCAGGGCAAGAAGATGTCCAAGAGCATCGGCAACGTGATCGCTCCCTCCGAGATCATCAAGCAGCACGGGGCGGAGATTCTGCGCCTCTGGGCGGCCTCCGAGGATTACCGCGACGATATCCGGATTTCGGGAAATATCCTCACTCAGTTGGCCGATGCCTACCGCAAGATCCGCAACACCATCCGCTTTATGCTGGGCAATCTCTACGATTTCGAGCCCGGCCTCCAGGTTCGTCCCGAAGCGGAGATGGTCGAGCTGGATCGCTGGATTCTCGCCCGTTTTGAGCAGTTGCGGGAGCGCACCCTGGAGAACTACCAGAAATTTGAGTTCCATCAGCTTTACCATGGCCTCTACAATTTCTGCACCGTCAGCCTGAGCGCCCTCTATCTCGATATCGTCAAAGACCGGCTCTACACCATGCCGGCCGACGATCCCCGGCGGCGGGACGCCCAGGCCGTGCTCTACCGGATCAGCGACGGTCTGCTGCGGCTGATGACCCCCATCCTCTCCTTTCTGGCCGCCGAGGCCTGGGAGCATCTGCCCGCCGATCCCCGCCGGGAATCCTCGGTCTTCCTGGCCAGTTTCCCGGCGGCCCGGCCGGAAAGAGTGGCCGACCACGGCTTGCTGGCGCGGTGGGAAAAAATTCTCCAGGTCCGCTCCGAACTGACCCGGGCCCTGGAGATCGCCCGCCGCGACAAGGTGATCGGCCACTCCCTGGACGCCGAGGTTCGGCTGACCGCCACCGGGGAGTGGGGTGAATTTATCGCCGCCAACTGGCAAACCCTGCAGGAGGTGACCATGGTGTCGGTTATGACCCTGGCTGGAGATCCGGCCGCCGATGCTTACCAGGGCGAGGAGATTGGCGGCCTGCAGATCACGGTGCGTCCGGCCACCAGGGAAAAATGTGAACGCTGCTGGAATCGGGCCCCCGGCGTCGGTGACCACCCCGATCATCCCACCATCTGTGATCGCTGCGCCTGGGCGGTGGGGGCGGCGTGAAGATTGCCGTCGGTTCGGACTCCGGCTCAGGCACCGTGCCGCGGCACCGGGGACCTTTATCCTGCCTGCTGATCCTGGTGCTGCTGGACCAGTTGAGCAAATGGTGGATCAAGGGCAGCTTCGCCCTTTACGAGAGCCGGGAGATCATCCCCGGTCTCTTCAACCTGGTCCACTATACCAATACCGGGGCGGCTTTCGGCCTGCTGGCCGGGGAGTCCACCATGCTCCGCCGCCTCTTTTTTGTCGGGGTGGCCCTGGCGGCCCTGGTGCTGCTGGGCCTGCTCTACCGCCAGGTGCGCGCCCAGGGTCCCCTTTATCTCTATGCCCTGGCCCTGATCGCCTCCGGGGCCATCGGCAATCTGATCGACCGGATCCGTTTCGGGGAGGTTACCGATTTTCTGGATTTTTACTGGCGGGGATATCACTGGCCCGCCTTCAATATCGCCGATGTCGCCATCACCGTCGGGGTGGGGCTGTTTCTGCTCGCCACCTGGCGTCATAAGCCGGAAATGGAGACAGCTGTAAAATGTCAGGAGAATTCCGATGAGTAATTCCGCCAAAACCGCGATTATTTTCCCCGGTCAGGGCTCCCAGTATATCGGCATGGGCCGGGGCTTCCTGGAGCAGGATCCCGCAGCCCGTGACCTGATGGCCCGGGCCGAAAAGATCAGCGGGCTGCCCTTGGAGAAACTCTGTCTGGAGGGGCCGCTGGAGGAGTTGACCCGGACTCTCAATCTGCAGCCGGCACTCACGGTCATCAATCTGATCTGCCTGCAGGCCGTCCGGCAGGCCGGGATCAGGGCCGACTTTTTTGCCGGTCACAGCCTGGGGGAATATTCCGCCCTGGCCGCTGCCGGGGTCTTGGGTTTCGATGATACCATCCGCCTGGTCACCGAGCGTGGCCGCCTGATGGAGCGGGAAGCGGCCCAAAATCCCGGCGCCATGGCGGCGGTGGTCAAGCTGGATTTCGCGGCGGTGGCGGAAATTGTGGCCGCTGCGGCCAAAGAGGGCCGGATCACCATCGCCAACCATAACTCCGCCGCCCAGATCGTAATCTCCGGCGATACTCCGGCGGTGGCAGCGGCCTCGGCCCTGGCCGGGGAGCGGGGCGGCAAGGCGATCCCCCTGCCGGTGAGCGGGGCCTGGCACAGTGCATTGATCGCCGGGGCGGTGCCCGATTTCGAAAAGATCATGGCCGCCACCCCTTTCAACCCCCCGACCACCCCGCTGCTTTTCAACGTTACCGCCGCCCCGGAGGAGGAGCCGGCGGCGATCCGTTCCATCATGGCCCGCCAGATCGCCGCCACCGTGCGCTGGTACGAAATCGTCGAAAACCTGCGGGCCGCCGGGGTGGAAACCTTTATCGAGGTCGGCCCCAAGAAGGTACTCTCCGGCCTGCTGAAAAAGATCATTCCGGCCGACTGCCCCTGCGAAATCCGGCAGGTGGACAGCCCGGAAACCCTGGCCGACCGGTAACCGTTTTGGCGCTTGACATTATCGGGGGTTGCAAGTATTCTTGCCCGTTTTCCGGTCTGCGGCCGGTGGTGGATTATTCGTCGTTGGTTTGACTTAATAAATATATAGAGTAATCAAGGCATTAGGTATGTTTGACAATCTCTCCGACCGCTTGCAGGATGTCTTCAAAAAGCTGCGCGGCCATGGCACCCTGAATGAGGAAAATATTCAGGAGGCGATGCGGGAGGTGCGGCTGGCCCTGCTGGAGGCCGATGTCAACTTCCAGGTGGTCAAGGATTTCATCGCCGCCGTAACCGAGAAAGCGGTGGGGCGCGAGGTGATGAAAAGCCTGGCCCCCGGCCAGCAGGTGGTCAAAATAGTCCACCAGGAGCTGGTGGATCTGCTGGGCGGCAGCACTGCCGAGCTGGATTTCGGTGGCCGCAAGCCGGTGGTGATCATGCTGGTGGGCCTGCAGGGCTCCGGTAAGACCACTTCGGCGGGCAAACTGGCCAAAAGGTTGCAGAAGGAGGGCAAGAAACCCTACCTGGTTCCGGCCGACGTTTACCGGCCCGCCGCCATCGAGCAGTTGCGGGTACTGGCCGGGACCCTGCAGATTCCGGTGCATCCCTCGCAGACCGAGCAGGACCCGGTGGAGATCTGCCGCCAGGCCCTCTGGAAGGCCGGTGAGATCGGCTGCGACACCCTGATCATCGATACCGCCGGCCGTCTCCATGTCGATCAGTCCCTGATGGAGGAGCTGGGCCGGATCAAGGCGACCCTGCAACCCGCCGAGATCCTGCTGGTGGCCGATGCCATGACCGGCCAGGACGCGGTGGCGGTGGCGGACAAGTTCCACCAGGATCTCTCCTTAAGCGGGGTGATCCTGACCAAGCTGGACGGCGATGCCCGGGGCGGGGCGGCGCTGTCGATCAAGAAAGCCACCGGCCGGCCGATCAAGTTCGTCGGCCTGGGTGAGGGGCTGGAGGCCCTGGAACCGTTCCACCCCGATCGGATGGCCTCGCGGATCCTGGGGATGGGAGATGTTCTGACCCTGATTGAAAAGGCGGAAGACGTCATCGATCGGGAAAAGGCCGATGATCTGGCCAAGAAGATTCGCCAGGACGGCTTCACCTTGGAGGATTTTCGTGACCAGATCAAGCAGGTGCGCAAGATGGGCAGCCTGGAGCAGATCATGGGGATGATTCCGGGGATTAGCCGCCTCCAAAAGATGCAGGATATTCCCAAACCCGATGAACGGGAGCTGGGCAAGGTTGAGGCCGTGATCAATTCGATGACCGCCAAGGAGCGGCGTAATCATGCGATCATCAACGCCTCGCGCCGCGCCCGGATCGCCCGGGGCAGCGGCACCCAGATCCAGGATGTCAACAAGGTGATCAAGAGTTACACCGAGATGCTTAAAATGATGAAGAAATTCCGCGGCAAACCCGGCGGCCTGGGCGGTTTGGTGGGCGGCGGCAAGAAGAAGCGTAAGCGGCCCAAAGGGCTGGCTAGATAGCAGTAACCGTGATTATCCCTTTATTTGGAGGAGTGACAAGATGGCAGTACGCATTCGCCTGACCCGGATGGGCAGGAAAAAGAAGCCCTTTTACCGGATTGTGGTGGCGGATTCCGAGGCCAAGCGCGATGGTCGTTTCCTGGAAGTGATCGGCACCTACGATCCCATGCAGAAGCCGGCGCTGGTCAGTGTCAAGCAGGACCGGGTCGCGGATTGGCTGGCCCGGGGCGCCAAGCCCACCGACACCGTGCGCAGTTTGCTTAAGAACGCCCCGGCGGCCGAGTAGGCTTCGCGATGCGGGAGTTGGTAGCTTTTATCGCCTCCGGCCTGGTGGATAAGCCGGAGGCGGTTGCGGTCAGCGTCGGCGAAGAGGATGATACCCTGCTGCTGGAGTTGCGGGTTGCCAACGAAGATCTGGGCAAGGTGATCGGCCGTCAGGGTCGGACCGTCCGCGCCATGCGCTCCTTGCTCAGTGCCGTGGCCCGGGACCAGCGCAAGGTCCGCCTCGAAATCGTGGAATAGCGGACCGGGCCCTTGAAAATTCATGTTACCGGTTCCCTGCGGGCCGGACTGGTGGAGATCGGCAAAGTCGTTAAGCCGCAAGGGATTAAAGGGGAGTTGAAGATCGTTCCCCTGGCCGGTGGACCCTTCGATTTCAAGGATTGCCGGCGGCTTTTCCTGCTGGCCGGGCCCGATGGCCAGCCCCAGGCTTACGAGTTGCTGGCCAGCCGGGGGAGCGGGGAGGCGGCCATTGTCCGGCTGGCCGGAGTTGATGACCGTGATCGGGCGGAGGCGTTGCGCGGTTCCCTGGTGGCGGTGGAGGCCGGTCAGTTGCCGCCCCTGCCGGCCGGAGAAATTTACTGGCATCAGTTGCAGGATTTGCCGGCCCGGGATGGCGACGGTCGAGAGATCGGGTCGGTGAGCGGCCTGTTGCCCACGGCGGCCCGGGCTATTCTGGTGATTACCGATCCGGCCGGGCGGGAGATTCTGGTGCCGGTCCATGAAGAGTTTATGAGCTTGCGGGCCGCCACCCCCGATGAAGCCGCTTTTCTGCTGCTGACCCCGCCGCCGGGCTTGCTGGAGATCAACAGTTGATTACCGGGCACCAGATAGCTACGAAACGCCATGCGTTTTGATATTTTGACCATCTTTCCGGATTTTTTCACCTCGCCTTTGGCCGAGGGGATGATCCGGCGGGCGGTCCAGGATGGCCTGGTGGCCGTCAATGCCCATAATATTCGTGATTTTGCCACGGATAAACACGCCATGACCGATGACCGTCCCTTCGGGGGCGGCGAGGGGATGGTGATGAAGCCGGAACCCCTGGCCGCCGCCGTTGCGCAGGCGCGGGGGGATGGCGCCGGAGCCCGGGTGGTGCTGCTCACTCCCCAGGGCCGCACCTTGGATCAGGAACTGGCCGCAGAGCTGGCCGGGGAGGAACACCTGATCCTGGTCTGTGGGCGCTACGAAGGGGTGGATGAGCGTTTTAGCGCCGCCTTTGTCGATCTTGAGGTGTCCATCGGTGATTATATCCTCACCGGCGGCGAACCGGCGGCCCTGGTGCTGCTGGACAGTGTGATCCGGCTTCTCCCCGGGGTGCTGGGCTGCGGTGACTCGGCCGAGAATGACACCTTCAGCCGGGGCAGTCGCGGCGGCCTGAAGTATCCGCAGTACACCCGGCCCCGGGTTTTTGCAGGGCAGGAGGTGCCGGAAGTGCTGCTCTCCGGCGACCACGCGGCCATTGAGCGCTGGCGTTTTCTGGCGGCGGTGCGCCGGACCCTATCCCGGCGGCCGGAACTGGTGGCCGCCATGGAGTTCAGCCCGGCGGAACGCAAGTTGCTGCGGGAAAACGGCATCCAGTTGCCGCCAAAGCCGGAGATTGAACGATGAGTGCGGGAAAATGGCTGGAGGTGGCCCTGGTCCACTACCCGGTGACCAATCGCCGGGGCGAGCTGATCGGCTCGGCGGTCACCAACCTGGATATCCACGATATCGCCAGGACTGGCCGCACCTACGGGATTGACCGTTTTCATCTGGTCACCCCCTACGCCGACCAGCAGAGTCTGGTGGCGGAACTGCTGGCCCACTGGCTCACCGGCCGGGGGGGAGAGTTGAATCCGGCCCGCAAGGAGGCCCTGGAACTGGTAAGGGTGATCCCGGACCTGGCCGCCCTTTATGACGAGATCACCGCCCGCCGGGGAGCCCCGCCCCTGGTGGTGGCCACCAGCGCCAGGTCCCAGGGGCGGGAGCTCGCTTACGATGCCCTGAAAGAGCGTCTGGCCGAGGGCGGCCCGACCCTGATTTTGCTGGGGACGGCCTGGGGTCTGGCCCCGGAAGCCTTGGCTGGAGTTGACGCCTTTTTACCGCCGATCAGCGGTGGCGGCGATTATAACCATTTGCCGGTGCGTGCCGCCGCTGCCATTATTATGGATCGTTTGCTAGCCGTTGTTTGAATAGAATTTCAAATTTGCCCAAGCTGCATCACTACCAAATATCAAGAGGAAGAGTAATGAACGCTATTGCCCAGATCGAACAGGAACAGATGCGCCATGACCATCCGGAATTTCGTCCCGGCGACTCCGTCAAGGTCCATTTTCGGATTGTGGAAGGCAACAAGGAGCGGGTCCAGATTTTTCAGGGCGTGGTGATTCGTCGCCGTCGCGGCACCATGAACGCCAGCGTCACCGTCCGCAAAATCTCCCACGGAGTCGGGGTGGAAAAAACTTTCCCCCTCCATTCCCCCCAGGTGGAAAAGATCGAGCTGGTCAGCAACGGCCGGGTGCGGCGCTCCCGCCTGTACTATCTCCGTGACCTGCGCGGCAAGGCGGCCCGGATTCGCGAACGGGACATCAACAACTAATCCCCGGCAAGGATGCCGTCCGAAACGCGAACTTTGTGGGCCAGGGAGCAGGCTGCGGCCGACTCCCTGGCCTTTGAACGTTCGCTGTGGGGACAGGGTTACGATCGGGTCGCCGGGACCGATGAGGCGGGTCGCGGTCCCCTGGCGGGACCGGTGGTGGCCGCCTGCGTTATGCTGCCGGCCCATTGTGCCCCCCACGGTTTCAGGGATTCCAAACAGCTGACCCCGGAGCGCCGGCGGGAGTTGGCGGCCCGGCTCCTGGCGCTGCCCGGGGCCCACTGGGGCCTGGGAGTGGTATCGGCGGCGGAGATCGACCGGATCAATATTTTGCAAGCCGCGCTGCTGGCCATGAAGAAGGCGGTGCAAGCCTTGCCCGGCCCGCCGGACTACCTGTTGGTGGACGGTAAGTTCCCCGTTTCCCTGGCTCTGCCCCAACAGGCCCTGGTCAGGGGTGATTCCCGCAGCGCCTCCATCGCCGCCGCCAGTATCCTCGCCAAGGTACACCGGGACGAGATTATGGCGGAACTTCATCAGCAATATCCCCAATACAATTTCTTGCAACATAAGGGCTATGGCACCGCCGAACACCGGCGTTTGCTGCAAGCGCACGGCCCATGCCCCGAGCATCGGCGCAGCTTCAAGCCGGTGCGTCTCTGCCTGGCTGCGGTCGAGGCGGCGCCTTTCCCGGCCGGGGAGGGTTGCCCGTGACCATGCAACGGCAGGGCCTGGGCCGTCGAGGCGAGGAGTTGGCCCGCGATTTTCTGATTCGTTCCGGTTACCGAATCCTGGCCGGCAACTATCGGACTCGCGGGGCCGAACTGGATCTGGTCGCCGAAGAGGGTGGTGAGTTGGTTTTTATCGAAGTCAAGAGCCGGCGGGGCGATCTCTTCGGTTCGGCCCTGGAGGCGGTCGATCGCCGCAAGCAGGCCAAAATTGCCCGGGCGGCCAGGGAATATCTGGTCCGGGAGCGGGATGATCACCCCGCAGCCCGATTCGATGTGGTGGCGGTAACTTTCGTTGGGGGCAAACCGGAGATTGAACTGGTGAAGAATGCATTCGAACTGGATGGCGGGCGCTAGGATGGCTGATCGGCAGCCTGCGGGAGTGATCGGCATCACCATGGGGTGTGCCGCCGGCATCGGGCCGGAGCTTATCCTGCGCCATTGGGCCGAGCCCGACCGTTCCTCGCCCTTCCAGCCGGTGGTCCTCGGCGATATCGGAGTGCTGGCCAACTGCGCCCGCCACCTGAAGCTGGCGGTGCCGATTGAGCCGTGGCGGCCGGGGCAGACCCCGGTGGCCGGCGCCCTCAATGTACTCCCTGTCTCGCAACTTGATCCGCGGCCGGCCTGGGGGCATCCCACCGTGGCCAGCGGCCGGGCCATGGGCGACGCCATCGTCGAAGCGGTGCGCCTGATTCAAGCCGGTGAGCTGGCGGCCATGGTGACCTGCCCCATCGGCAAGAATATGCTTAATGCCGGAGGCTATCACTATCCCGGCCACACCGAAATGCTTGCCGCCTTGTGTAATAGTCGGGAGTATGCCATGATGATGGCCGGTGAACGCCTGCGGGTCACCCTGGTTACCATCCATCGCCCCTTGGCCGAGGTGGCGGCGGCGCTCACCCGGGGGGAGGTGACCCGGTTGATCACTCTCACCGCTCGGGCCCTCAAGGTCGATTTCGCTCTGCAACTTCCCCGGATCGCAGTGGCCGGATTTAATCCCCACGCCGGAGAGGGCGGCATGTTCGGCCGGGAAGAGCAGGAGATTATCGCCCCGGCCGTGGCTGCGGCCCGAACGGCTGCCGGGGGTGGATTCACGGTGGAGGGCCCTTTCCCGCCGGACACCGTCTTTTATCAGGCCGCCCGGGGGAAATATGATGCCGTGGTGGCGATCTACCACGACCAGGGGTTGATCCCCTTTAAGCTCCTCCATTTCCGGGACGGGGTGAACGTAACCATTGGTCTGCCGATTGTCCGCACCTCGGTGGATCACGGCACCGCCTATGATATCGCCGGTAAAGGGCTGGCCGATCCCGCCAGTCTCAAGGCCGCTTTCGAGCTGGCCGTCCGGATTGTGCTGAACAGGAAAAAGGGTGCCGAAAATAATGGCTGATAAGCAGGGGATCCTGATCGCCTTCGAGGGGATCGACGGCACCGGTAAATCCACCCAGGTGGAGTTGCTGGCCCGGCGCCTGCGAGAGCTGGGGCTTGCGGTGGTGACCACCCGGGAACCCACCGATGGCCGTTACGGTCGTCGGATCCGGGAGATGTTTATGAAGCGGGCCGCTCTGCCGCCGGCAGAGGAGCTGCGCCTCTTTGTGGAAGATCGGCGGGAGCATGTGGCCCGGCTGATTGCCCCGGCGCTGGCGGCGGGCAAGGTGGTGCTGACCGATCGCTACTATTTCTCCACCGTCGCCTACCAGGGCGCCGCCGGGCATGATCCCGCCGCCGTGCTGGCCCTTAACGAATCATTCGCCCCCCGGCCGGACCTGATCCTGCTGCTGGAGGCGCCGCCGGCCGTCGGGGTCCGGCGGGTGCGGGAGTTGCGCGGGGAGAGTTTGAACGATTTTGAGCAGGAAGATTACCTGCGCCGGGTGGCGGATATTTTTGCCGGTTTCAATGATTCCCGGCTGCGGCGGATTGATGCCATCGGTGACATCGACCGGGTGCGGCGGCAGGTTTGGCATGCGGTTCGTGAGTTTCTGGGGCAGAGAGGGATGATGGTCGGCGTCACCGATCAACCGTCCATTATCCAGACCAATAAAGATGACCATGACCAAGCATAATTTACCCATCACCATTCTGCTGCTGCTTTTGCTGGCGGCCACCGGCGGTTGCGCTTTGCGCGGGGCCCAGCCGGAAGAGCCGGCCGCTCCCCGTTTTGCCGCCGAGTTGGAGCCGTACGAGGAGGCGGTGGCTCCGGCCTGTTCCTATTTTCAGTTTGCCTGGGGCAAGAGCGCCGAGTTGGCCGGTCAGCTGGATGAGGCCCGTTACGCTTACGAACAGGCCCTGCTCTGTGACCGCGAAGCCGATTATGTGATGCGCAGTCTGGCCATGCTGCTGCTGCGCCAGGGTAAGCGGGCCGAGGCGATCACCTGGGTGCAGCGGATGATCGAATTGCGCCCGGATGATACCGCGGCCCGCGGCCTGCTGGCCAACCTGTACAGCGCCGCCGGTGAATCGGAGCGGGCCGCCGCCATCTATCTGGCCATGCTGGCGGAGGACCCCGGTAATCCCAATATCACCCTGCTGCTGGCCGCCCTCTACGTCGACGGGGAGCGTCAAGCTGAGGCCCGGGTCCTGTTGGAGAAGCTGACCGAGACCCATCCCGACTTTATGATGGGCCACTATTACCTGGCTCGCCTTTACCGGGATTTCGGTGAGCTGGACGCGGCCCTCGCCTCCTACGAGCAGGCCCTGGCCTTGAACTGGTCCCCCACCCTGGCCCGTGAGCTGGCGGGGGCGTACGAGTTGGCCGGCCGTTATGAGGAGGGTCTGCAACTCTATCGGCGGATGGTTGCCGAGGATCCCACCGACGAAAGGGCCCGCGGCCTGCTGGCCAATATCTATCTGCGGATGGATCGGGTCGAGGAGGCCCTGGCCGAACTGGCCGAACTGCGCCACTACATCAGTGATGCCGGCAATGTCGATCTGACCATCGCCCGCATCCTGGTGGAGGAAGAACGCTTTGAGGAGGCGGTGGTCCTGCTGCACGGCCTGCTCTCCGATGAGCCGCGGCTGGATGCGGTCCGTTCGTTGCTGGTGCTGGCCTACTACCGTATGGGGCGGCTCGCCGAATCCCGGGCGCTGCTGGAGGAGATCAGCCCCGGCGACTACGGTTACGAGGACGCGGTGCTGATGCTGGCCCGCATTCACCACGGCATCGATGATCCGGCCGGGGCCATGCAGGTTTTGACCCGGGCCCTGGACGATCCGGAGCATCGTTACCTCAGTTTTTACGTCACCCTGGCCCTGCTGCATGCCGAATGGCAGGATGCCGGCCAGGGGATGCTGGTCTTTGACCGGGCCCTGCGGGAGCTGGGGCGTACCGTCAAGGTGTTGTTCGAGTACGCCCTCTACCTGGAGAAGATCGGCCACTCCGACGCGGCCCTGGCCAAGATGCAGGAAGTGCTGACCCTGGATCCCCACGACCCCTTTGCCCTGAACTATGTCGGCTACACCTGGGCTGATCGCAATGAAAACCTGGAAAAGGCCCTGGAGTACATAGAGGCGGCGATGCTGCTCAAGCCCGAGGAGGGAGCGATTCGCGACAGCCTGGGCTGGGTTTATTACCGGCTGGGCGATTATCGGCGGGCGGTGGCGGAGTTGGAGCTGGCGGTGCAACTGCTGCCCGACGATCCGATTATTCACGATCACCTGGGCGATGCCTACCGCAAACTGGGCCGCCTGGCCGAGGCGGCGGCTTCTTATGGCCGGGCTTTGGAGCTGCTCGACCCCGAAGAGGACCGGGACCGGTGGACGGCGATCGAAGAGAAGCTTAAAGGATTGGGCCGGTGAAGTTGGGCCTGCCCGGCGGCCGGAACCTCTCCTGCCTTGGGATTGCGCTCCTGTTGCCCTTGGTCGCCGGATGCGCCCTTCGCTCCCTGCCGGTGGGCGAACCGGTAGTGGGTCCGGCCCGGTTGGCGGTGGAAGAGGAGTTTCTGGCCGCCATGGATCAGCGCCGCACCCGGTTGCGCTGCCTGGATGCCGAGGTGGAGGTAAGCTGGCGATCATTGCTGCGCTCCGGTTTTTTGCCCGGCTATCTGCAAATGCTGCGCCCCTCCCAGCTGCAGTTTATCGGCACCGATCCCCTGGGCCGCCCGGTGCTGGCCCTGGTGGTGGCCGGCGACCGCTTTCAGCTGGTGTCGGTTGCCGAAACCAGGGTTTATGAAGGGCCCTTGGGCGCCCAGGCCTTTCGCCGCCACCTGCCCGGGGGGGTGACCCCGGAAACCCTGCCCGCCTCTCTGTTCGACTGGTTTAGCGGGGGCTTGCCCTTTGCTCCCGAGATCGTCGCCGTTCACCGTGAACGGGCGTTGACGGATGGGGATGGTGGGGAAGGGGCTCCGGATTCGGCGGGAACCGGCTACTGGCTGGAGGTGGCGGAACCCAGGTTCGCCCGCCTGCTTTACTCCCCCGCCACCGACCATGCCCCCGGCCTGGTTCGGCGGATTCAGCTTTTCGAGCGCCGGGGCGGGGCACCCACCGAAATTGTTTATGATCACTACCGCCCGGTGGCAGCAGCCGATCAGCCAGGAGATCTGCCGCTGCCCCACCGGATTGAACTGCTCTCACGGCGTCACCAGGGTCTGGATTTGACCATCCGGTTAAGCGAGACGCAAACCGACTGCCCGCCCACCCCTGATTTTCAGCTTCCCGTTCCCCGCAGTTTTACCCTGGAAACGGTAAAATGACGGTAACCGTTCAGCAGTGCCCCATGTTGTCGGCACTTCTGCCGACGATTGACACGGGCGATCAGCCAAGCTTGCGTACACGGGGTACGCGGCGCTTGGCTGCTTACCCGAACCTGGGGCACTGCTGAACGGTTACAGCCCGTTAAATCAACACTTTAAAAATATGCGATAACCTGACGATGAAAAAAATGGATTTTGATTCTCTGCTCACCGGCATCTCCCGGCCGGGGCGCTATTGTGGTAACGAGTTCAACGTGGTCAAGAAAGATTGGGAGCAGGCCCGCCTGCGGCTGGCTCTGATCTTTCCCGACCTTTACGAGATCGGCATGTCCCACCAGGGCCTGCAGATTCTCTATCACCTGGTCAACGCCCGGCCTCAGTGGCTGGCGGAACGGGCCTACGCCCCGGATCTGGATCTGGAAGCGGCCCTGCGCCAGGCGGGGCTGCCGCTCTTTTCCCTGGAATCACGGCGCCCGCTGGCCGACTTCGATCTGCTGGGGATCAGTCTGCCCTATGAGCTCTGCTACAGTAATATCCTGACCATTCTCGATCTGGCCGGGCTGCCCCTGCGGGCGGCGGAGCGGGATGAGCGTCACCCTCTGGTGATCGGCGGCGGCCCCTGCGCCTTCCATCCCGAGCCGGTGGTAGATTTTTTCGATCTCATTCTGCTGGGGGATGGTGAAGAGGCGCTGCCGGAGATCCTGGCCCTGGTCGAGCGGGGCAAGCTGGAGGGGCGGGGACGGTCGGAACTGCTGGCTGAACTGGCCGGGGTGGAGGGGGTTTACGTGCCCTCTTTCTTCCTCCCCCGTTACGATGAACAGGGCTATTTTCTGGGGATCGACAATCTGCGTCCCGAGCTGCCCGCCCCCCGGCGGCGGGTCCTGGCCGACCTGGACGCAGCCGCCTCCTCGGCTCCGCCGCTGGTGCCGGCCACCCGGATCGTCCACGACCGGCTGGGGGTGGAGATCGCCCGGGGCTGTACCAGGGGCTGCCGCTTTTGTCAGGCCGGGATCATCTATCGGCCGGTGCGGGAACGCGACCCGGAAAAAGTGCTGGCCGAAACCCTGCGTAAACTTGAGGAGAGCGGGTTCGATGAAGTGGCACTGCTCTCGTTAAGCAGCGGCGATTACGCCTGTATCAACGATCTGCTGATCCGGCTGATGGATGCCCTGGCCGCCCGCCGGGTCTCGTTGTCGCTGCCCTCCATGCGGGTGGGGACCCTGACCCGGGAGATGATGGAGCAGATTCGCCGGGTCCGCAAGACCGGTTTCACCCTGGCCCCGGAGGCGGGCAGCGAGCGCCTGCGGCGGGTGATCAACAAGGGGATCACCGAGGAGGATCTGCTGACCGCCGCCGCCTCCGCCTTTACCCTGGGCTGGCAGGTGATAAAACTCTATTTCATGTTCGGCCTGCCCACCGAGACCGAGGAGGATATGGCCGCCATTCCCGAACTGGCAGCCAAGGTGTTGCGGACCGGGGGCGGCGGCCGCGGCCAGGTCACGGTGAGCAGCGCCATCTTCGTGCCCAAGCCCCACACCCCCTTCGAGCGGGAGCCCCAGCTGGGGATCGCCGAGGGCTTTGCCCGGATCGATTTTCTCAAGGAAAAATTGCGCAATAAAAAATTCAAGCTCAAGTGGCACGATCCCCGCCAGAGTTTTCTCGAAGGGGTGTTCTGCCGGGGTGATCGCCGGTTGGGAGCCTTGCTGGAAAAGGCCTGGCGGGCCGGAGCCCGGCTTGATGCCTGGTCCGACCATTTCAGGTTGGAACGCTGGCAGGAAGCCGCCACGGAACTTGGCCTGGACCTGGAAGCTTATCTGCGCCGCCGTCGGGCCGATGAACCCCTGCCCTGGGATCATCTTGATGTCGGGGTGGAACGCCGTTTCCTGGTCGAGGAGTACCAAAAAGCCCTGGAGGAGGAGTACACTCCCGATTGCCGGGTGCATGGTTGCGCCAAGTGCGGCCTCTGCGATTTTAAAAAAATTAAGCCCGTGGTTTTCCGGCAGTGGGAACAGGGCGAAAAGGCAAAAATCGATCCGCCCTCCGCTGCGCCCCCGCTGGCGGTGGGCTACCGCTTCATCTATGCCCGTCGGGCCGAAGCTCGGCTGCTGGGCCACCTGGAGATCCTGCAGATCTTCTTCCGGGCTTTTCGCCGGGCCGGCTGGCCCCTGGCCTTCACCCAGGGTTTCAACCCATCTCCCAAAGTCTCATTCGGCCCGGCCCTGCCCCTGGGTACCGAGAGTCTGGCCGAGTTTCTCTGGCTGGAATTGACCCGGCCCCTGGCCGATCCTGAAAAGGCGCGGGTGCTGCTGAATCAACAACTGCCGGCCGGGCTGGAGGTTATCTCCCTGCAGCCCGGAGGCCGGGGCCAGGCGGCCCGGCAGCTCAGCGCTTATCGGATTACCCTGCCGGCGGAGAGTTTGCGGAAATTTATTCCCCGGGCGGCGGCCGACTTGCTGGCGGCCGGGGAATTTGTTATGACTGTTCCGCGCAAGGGCCTGGCGCGGAAAATCGATGCCCGTCCCGCCATTGATGATTGCGTGGTGCGCTCTCCCGACGAGGTGGAGCTGGTTCTGGTCCAGGAGGCCAGTAGGCCCACGGTCAAGCCCCTGGAGGTGGTGGCGGCCTGTTTCGCCCTGGCTCCGGCGGATCTGGCCGCCGCCAGGGTTCTGAAACTATGGAGTAAAGACGCAGAATAAGGAGTATTGCTTTGTCCACTGAACTGTTGATCAATGCCACCCCCTACGAGATCAGGATCGCCCTGCTGGAGCATGGCAACCTGGCCGAATTTCACCTGGAGCATCCCTCCGAGAAGGGGCTGGTGGGTAATATCTACCGGGGTCGGGTGGTGCGGGTTCTGCCCGGCATGCAGGCCGCCTTTATCGATATCGGCCTGGAGCGGACCGGTTTCCTCTATGTCGATGATGTCCATATCACCTCCAACGAGGTGGAGAAGCGGCTGGATCGTTGCGAAAAAGGGGACGGCACCAGCAGCTCCACCTGTTGCGGCGAGGCCAGTGATACCCTGTTTCGGCGCACTCCGGGGCTCAATATCGAGGAGCTGCTCAACGAGGGCCAGGATATCCTGGTCCAGGTCTGCAAGGAGCCCCTGGGCAGCAAGGGGGCGCGCTTGACCTGCCATATCACCCTGCCTTGCCGTAACCTGGTCTTTATGCCGATGACCGACCATATCGGGATCTCGCGCAAGATCGAGGATGAGGATGTACGCCAGATGCTGCGCAAGGATATTGAGGCCCTGCGCCCCGCCGGCACCGGTTTCATCGTCCGTACGGTGGCGGAGTTGGCCAGCAACGAGGATCTTGAGGCGGATATGGAGTTTCTGCTCCACGCCTGGGAGGAGATTCAGGACCAGGCCGTCGCGGCTCCGGTGCCCAGTCTTATCTACGAGGATCTCGATATCACCCTGCGGGTGGTGCGGGATATCTTCTCCCCGGAGGTGGATCGGGTGGTGGTGGATGAGGAGCGTACCTATCAGCGGGTACTCAATTTTGTCGAAACCTTCGCTCCGCGCCTCAGGGGCCGGATATGCCTGGCCGAAGGCGCCCCCTCGATCTTCGAGTCCTACGGCATCGAACTGGAGATCAACCGGGCTCTGGATCGCAAGATCTGGCTGCGCTGCGGGGGCTACATCATCATCGAGCCCACCGAGGCCCTGACCGTGATCGATGTCAACACCGGGCGCTATGTCGGCAAGAACGGCCTGGAGGAGACGATCTTCAAGACCAATATGGAGGCGGCCAAGGAGATCGCCTACCAGTTGCGGCTGCGCAATATCGGCGGGATCATCATCGTCGATTTCATCGACATGGAGGACGAATCCCACCGCGAGGCGGTGTTCAACGCCCTCAGGGAGGCGGCCAAGAAGGATAAGAGCCGGCTCAATATCCTGCGGGTTTCCGAGTTCGGCCTGGTCCAGATGACCCGCAAACGCAACCGTGAGGACCTGGAGCATCTGCTCTGTGAGTCTTGTCCCACCTGCCATGGCACCGGGGTTTTGCGCTCCAGCCGGACCCTGAGCTACGAGATTTTTCGTACCATCGAGCGGGAGGCCTGCAAACGGGAAGGGGTGGCGGTCACCGTTCGGGTACACCCCCGGGTGGCGGAGCTGATGTTGCGGGAGGAGGCCCACACCATCGACTATCTGGATAAGAAATGTGGCAAAAGGGTCCATATCATGCCGCTCAAGGATAACCATCCCGAAAAATATGACCTGGTCTGGTCGTAATCGTTCAACGGGGTCGGGCAGTTTCTGCTTGACAATTTATGGCTGCACGGCTATGTATCGGGGTTTACTTTATTGGGCCGTCCGCCTGCGGGCGCACGGCGATAGTTGAGACTTGGAGGAAGCTATGTACGCAATAGTTCGCACCGGTGGCAAACAGTACCAGGTAGCGCCCGGTGAGCGTCTGCGGGTGGAGAAGCTCGTCGGCGAGGTCGGGGATACGGTGGAGTTGGAAGATGTCCTCCTGGTGGCGGACGGGGCCGAGGTCAAGATTGGCCGTCCCGCGATCGAGGGCGCCAAGGTGGTGGCCCGGATCGTCGAGCAGGATAAGGCCAAGAAGATCCTGGTCTTCAAGAAAAAACGGCGTAAAGGCTACCGGCTGAAAAACGGTCATCGTCAGCCCTTCACCGCTTTGGAAATTAAAGAGATTCTGTAACCAAGAGGATTTGAGTCATGGCACATAAAAAAGCGGGCGGCAGCTCGAAAAACGGCCGCGACAGTAATTCCCAGCGGCGTGGGGTTAAGCGTTTCGGCGGCCAGGTGGTAAGGGCCGGCAATATTCTGGTGCGCCAGCTCGGCACCAAGATCCATCCCGGCACCAATGTCGGGCTGGGTCGGGACTACACTCTGTTTGCCAAGGTCGACGGGGTGGTTACCTTTGAAAACTTCGGTCGCAACCGCAAGCGGGTCAGTGTTTATCCTCCCGAGGCCGTAGCCGCCGAATAGCTTTCTGTTTCTCAGTTCTCCGCCCTGCGGCGAACCGTGCTTTTTGGTCAGCGTTCACCGCTGCCGTCCGGGGCAGATGAACCGGAGGGTGTCGGTGAACGTTTCTTTTTGTGGGCCGGTCTTCGGCCCCTTCGCCTCGCGCAGGTTCACCCTTTTACTTTCCGGCAAACACTATGTCATTCATCGATGAGGCAAAATTCTTTGTCAAGGCCGGTGATGGCGGCAATGGTTGCGTTAGTTTTCGCCGGGAGAAGTTCGTACCCCGGGGCGGCCCCGACGGCGGTGATGGGGGCAAGGGCGGTGATGTGATCATCGAGGTCTCCTCCCGGCTCACCTCCCTGCTTGATTTCAAGTACCGCTCCCACTTTCTGGCCGAAAAAGGGACCGGGGGCAAGGGGCGCAAGATGCATGGCCGGGGCGGTGAAGACTGCCTGGTGCTGGTGCCGCCGGGCACCGTGCTGCGGGATGTCGAAACCGGTGAGATCCTGGCCGATTTGGTTCGGGATGGACAACGTTTGGTGGCGGCCCGCGGCGGTCGGGGCGGCAAGGGCAACGTCCACTTTGCCTCGGCCAGCAACCGGGCGCCCCGGATCGCCACCAAGGGCAAACCCGGGGAGGAGTTCTGGTTCCGTATCGAGCTGAAGCTGATCGCCGATGTGGGCTTGATCGGCCTGCCCAATGCCGGCAAATCGACGTTGCTGGCCCAGCTCACCGCCGCCACTCCCAAGGTGGCGGATTATCCTTTCACCACCCTCTCACCCCAGCTCGGGGTGCTCTTTTTCCCCGATCGTCCCCCCTGCACCATCGCCGATATTCCCGGACTGATCGAGGATGCCCACCTGGGGGCCGGCCTGGGCCACACCTTTCTCCGCCATATCGAACGGACCCGGCTGCTGCTCCAGGTGATCGATGCCTCCGGCCGGGATGGTGATCCCCTGGAACAGTATCGGATGCTGGAGAATGAGTTGGCCCAGTACCAGGCCGACCTGTTGCGGCGGCCGCGTCTGGTGTTACTCAACAAGATTGATCTGCTCAACGATGATGGTGACCAGTTGCGGGAGTTGCAGGAGCGTTTCACCCAAGCCGGGATCGAGGTGCTGCCGGTTTCCGCCCTGGGGGGGCAGGGGATGCCCTGGCTGATCGGTGAAATCTCCAGGCACTTAGCCCGGGTGGAGCCGGCTGCGGAGGAGCCGGCCGCAGAGGAAGAAGAGCCATGAGTGAAGAGGGGCTGCAACAGCGGCGTTGCCATCTTGACCGGGCCCGCAGGGTGGTGGTCAAGATCGGCTCGGCGGTGCTGACCACCGCCGAAGGGTTGAACTATCCGGTGCTGGATTCCCTGGCCGGCCAGATCGAGCAGTTGCGCCAAACCGGCCGGGAGGTGCTGGTGGTCAGCTCCGGGGCGGTGGCGGCGGGCCGGCGCAAGCTGGGCCTGGGCAATCGATCGCTGACCCTGCGGGAGAAGCAGGCGGCGGCGGCCATCGGTCAGAGCAGCCTGATGCGGGCCTACGAAAAGATCTTCGAGCAGCTTGGCGCCAAGGTGGCCCAGGTGCTGCTCACCCACGACGTTTTCTCCCGCCGCGACCGTTATCTCAATGCCCGCAACACCCTCTTCACCCTGTTGCAGTGGCAGTTGGTGCCGATCATCAACGAAAACGATACCGTCTCGGTGGAGGAGTTGCGCTTCGGCGACAACGACAACCTGGCCGCCATGGTTACCAACCTCACCGAGGCCGATCTCTTTATCTGTCTGACCGATGTGGCCGCCCTCCATACCGCCGATCCCACCCTTGATCCCACCGCCCGACCCCTGCGCACCGTGGGCCGGATCGACGAGAAGATCGAGGCCATGGCCGGCGCTGTCAACAGCGCGGTGGGCACCGGCGGGATGCTGAGCAAACTCAAGGCCGCCCGGATCGTGGCAGCCCGGGGCGGCTGCTCCTTCATCGGCCCGGGCCGGGAGCCGGATATCCTCACCCGCCTCTTTGCCGGCGAGGAGGTGGGCAGCTTCTTCCTGCCCGAACCCCAGAAGATCACCGGCCGTAAACACTGGATCGCCTACACCCTGCGCCCCAAAGGTTTTCTGGTCCTGGATGCCGGGGCCTGCCGGGCCATTGTCCAGGGGGGGCGCAGCCTGCTGCCCTCGGGGATTGTCGAAGTGCGTGGCTCCTTCGGAGTGGGGGATCCGGTCCACTGTCTCGATCAGGAGGGCAACGCCCTGGCCGCCGGCCTGGTCACCTACGATGCCGAGGAGTTGCGTCGGATCAAAGGGGTAAAAACCTCGGCCATTGCCGATATTTTGGGTCATAAAGATGCCGATGAGGTTATCCACCGCGATAACCTGGTGCTGATCGGCAAAGAGTAGCCAAAAGGAGAAGGACGATGAGCATGGCAGCGGAAATATTGGCCCTGGCCCAGGAAACCCGCCGGGCTTCCCGGCAGGTCGCCAACCTCGCAACCACCGTCAAGGACCGGGTGTTGGCGGCCATGGCCGAAGCCCTGGTGGCCCGCAAGGAGTTTATCCAGGCCGAAAACGAGAAGGATCTGGTGGCCGGCCGGCAAAAGGGGCTTTCCGCCGCCATGCTGGACCGGCTGGCCCTGAGCGACAAGGTGATCGACTCCATGGTCACCGGTCTGAAAGAGGTGGCGGCCCTGCCCGATCCGGTGGGGGAGATCTCCGAGATGGTGCGCCGTCCCAGCGGGATCATGGTGGGCCGGATGCGGATCCCTTTGGGGGTGATCGGAATGATCTACGAATCCCGGCCCAACGTCACCGTCGATGCCGCCGCCCTCTGCCTCAAGGCGGGTAATGCCGTGATCCTGCGGGGCGGTTCCGAAGCCCTCCATTCCAACCTGGCCCTGGCCAGGGTGTTGCAGGATTGCCTGGCGGCGGAGGGGATTGCCCCGGCCGCTATCCAGGTGATCCCGGTAACCGACCGTGAGGCGGTGACCTGCATGCTGCGCCTGGAGGAGGAGATCGACCTGATCATCCCCCGGGGCGGCGAGGGCCTGATCCGTTTTGTCGCCGAAAACTCCCGGATTCCGGTACTCAAGCACTACAAGGGGGTCTGCCACGTCTTTGTCGATGAGAGCGCCGACCTGGAGATGGCGGCCAATATCGTGATCAACGGCAAGACCCAGCGCCCCGGGGTCTGCAACGCCCTGGAGTGCCTGCTGGTCCATCGGGCGGTGGCGGCGGAGTTTTTGCCCGCCATCGGTGCCCGCTTGGCCGCCGCCGGGGTGGAGCTGCGGGGCTGTCCCCGGACCCTGGCCCTGGCCCCCACCGCCAAGCCGGCGGGAGAGGCGGATTGGGGGATGGAGTTTCTCGACCTGATCCTGGCGGTCAAGGTAGTGGATGATATGGACGAGGCGATGGCCCATATCGTCCGCTACGGCTCCCAGCACACCGAGGTGATCGTTACCAGCAACCACCCCCGGGCCCAGCGCTTTATCCGTGAGGTGGACGCCTCCTCGGTGATGATCAACGCCTCCACCCGTTTCAGCGACGGCGGCCAGTACGGACTGGGCGCCGAGATCGGGATCAGCACCACCAAGCTCCATGCTTACGGCCCCATGGGGCTGCGTGAGTTGACCACCCGCAAATTCATCGTCTATGGCGAGGGCCAGGTCAGAGGGTAGGGGAGTCCCATGGATTTTCGGGCGGAACCGGGCAGCCGGATCGGGATCCTGGGTGGCACCTTCGATCCGGTCCATAACGGTCATCTGGTGCTGGCGGCGGCGGCCCGTGACGGCTTTGCCCTGGATCGGGTGGTTTTCATCCCCGCCGCCCAGCCCCCCCACAAGCTGGGGGAGCCGCTTGCCCCCTTTGCCCATCGGGCGGCCATGCTGGAACTGGCCCTGGCCGACCGCCCCGCCATGACGGTCAGCCGGATGGAGCGGCAGCGCACCGGCCCCTCCTACAGTATCGATACTCTGCGGGAGTTGCGGCAGAACCTGCCCGACTGCGCCCTCTTCTTTATCATCGGCTCCGACGCCTTTGCCGAGATCACCACCTGGAAGAGTTACCAGGATCTGTTCCGCTACGCCGACTTCCTGGTGGCCGAGCGGCCCGATCTGGCCCCCGGTCGGTTGGCCCACCTGCTTGGCGATCTTCCCGATTTTCTCCCCCCGGCGGCCGAGCCGCCGCCCGTTTCCTCCTCCCCGGATCTGCGCCCCTGGCGGCATCGTCGGGGCGGCCTGATCCACCCCTGCCCGGTGAACGCGGTGCCGGTATCGGCCTCGAATATCCGCCGCCGGGTTCGCCGGGGTGAAGCAATCAGCGGCCTGGTGCCGGCCCCGGTGGCCGCCTATATCCGGGAACACCAGCTCTACCGTTGACCGCTTCAGCGGGCCCGCTGCTGTCGGCTGAACTGGCGTGGCATAGCCTCAAGCTTTTAGCACGGTCTCCCGGCCCGGCTGGGGAGTGGAGGGGATCAGGCGGGCCAGGAGCAGGGAACAGGCGGCCAGGGCGGCCCCGGCCAGAAAGACCAGGGAGGGTGAGATCAGCCAGAGCAGGCCGAAGATGGCGGGTATCAGCACCGCCGCAATATGGTTGATCGAAAAGGCCACCCCGGCGGTGGGGGCGATGTCGGCCGGGGCGGCGATCTTCTGGAAATAGGTGCGCATGGCGATGGCCAGGGTGAAGAAGAGGTGGTCGAGAATGTAAAGGAGGACCGCCACCCAGGCGATCTCCACCACCGCGTAGGCGGCAAAGACCCCGACCAGGCCCAGATACTCCAAGGTGAGGGCCCGGCGTTCGCCCCAGCGGAGAATCAGTTTGCCCAGATGGGGGGCGGCCACCATGTTGATCGCCATATTGACCAGAAACATCAGGCTGATGGCCGCGGCACTGAAGCCGAACTTCTCCACCATCAGAAAACCGGCGAAGACCACGAAGATCTGGCGGCGGGCTCCGGCCATGAAGGTGAGCGCGTAGTAGAGCCAGTATCGGCGACGCAGGATCAGCCGGCGATGCTGATAAACCTCTTCGGGAAAGGCGGGGAAAAGCACCCAGCCGGCGATGGCCAGCAGTACGGTCAGGCCGCCGCCCAGGAGATAAACCCACTCCATGGCCAGGCCACCCACCTTGAGGACCAGGAAGATGATCCCGAAGATGGCCAGGGAGGCGAAGGCCCCGGCCGCGATCAGCCGGCCCATCACCACCGGCGCCACCTCCTTTTTCAGCCACTGCAACTGCAGGGACTGGTTGACCGTCTCAAAGTAGTGGAAGCCGATGGAGGTCAGCATGGCGACGAAGATCAGCCCCCAGAAGGTGGGGAAGAGGCCGGTGATGGCGGTGCCGATGCCCAGCAGCAGCAGGGCGATCATCGCCACCGTCTGCTCGCGGAGAATCAGGAGCAGAAAGACGGCGGTAAAGGAGAGCAGGCCGGGGATCTCCCGCATGCTCTGCATCACCCCGATATCGGCCCCGCTGAAGGCGGCCCGCTCCACCGCGAAGTTGTTGACCAGGGCCAGCCAGGTCCCGTTGGAGAGGGGCACGGCCACCGCCATCAGCAGCAGCAGCGCCGTGGGCGTCCGATAACGCGCGAGCAGGGGAGACATGGTGGAGGGGAGGTTCCTTAGAGGTCGTCGCTGTCGACGTAGGCGTAGGCGCTGTGTTTGTGGATCGACTCGAAGCTTTCGGCCCCCACCGAAAACCAGGTGATGGCCGGGTGGTTCAGGGCCTCCTGGGCCACCTTGCGGACCACGTCCTCGACGAACATCGGGTTGTGGTAGGCCTGTTCGGTGACATACTTTTCATCGGGCCGTTTGAGCAGGGCGAACACCTCGCAGGAGGAACCGGCCTCGGCCATGGTAATCAACTCCTCCAGCCAGATAAACTCCCGGTATTTGATGTTGAGATTGATCTCGGCCCGCTGATTGTGGGCCCCGCAGGCGCTGATCTCACGGGAACAGGGGCATAGGGTGGTGGCCGGCACCCAGACCGAAAGCATGAACTCCTCGTCGGCCCCGATCCCCCCGGTGAAGCGGCAGCGGTACTCCATCAGGCTGGGGGTGCCGCTGACCGGGGCCTTTTTCTCCAGAAAGTAGGGGAAGGTCATCTCGACATGGGCCGAATCGGCCCGCAGCCGCTCCTTGACCTCCACCAGCAGCTTACGGAAGATCCGGTTGCTCAGCTCCTCCTGGTAGCGGTTAAGTACCTCGATAAAGGTGGTCACGCAACTGTCCCGGTACTGGCGGGGCAGATTGACCCGGAGGTCGATGCTGGCTACCGTCTGCTGCAACTCTCCCGATTTTTCCCGCACGGTGATGGGGTACCTGATATCCTTGATGCCGACGCTCTGTAGTTCCATGGTCCCTTGCCGGGTAAGTCCCGGCTGCTCGGTTGATTGGTTGTTTTAAGGCCGATTGCCGCCCGTTTTATACCCTGTTCGCCGCCGGAGAGAAAGGGAAAGGTGACGGGGGATAAATTAAGCCGGGCGGGGGGCTTGCTCGCCGACGGTTATTGCAAATCGGGACCGGGTATGGTTTAAAACTGGGGTGGTGGAGAAGATCAGAATCGATATCTGGCTTTGGGCGGCCCGGTTTTTCAAGACCCGCTCCCTGGCCGCCCAGGCGGTGAGCGGCGGCAAGGTCCATCTCAATGGCGAACGGGTTAAGCCCGCCCGGCTGATCGGACTCGATGACCGGCTGGAGATTCACAAGGCGGCACTGGAGTTTGTCGTGCTGGTGCGGGGAATCAGCCGGCAACGGCTCTCCGCCCCCAAGGCGGCCGAACTCTACGAGGAGACTCCGGCCAGCCTGGCTGCCCGGCAGGCCGCCAGTGAGGAGCGGCGGCTGTTCCGCCAGGCCGGGCCCCAGTTGCCGGCCGGCCGGCCCGGCAAGCGGGATCGGCGGTTGATCAAAAAATTTATCCGTAAGGACGAGTTGTAATAAACACCAAATAAAGCAGGAGAAGGAAAGATGCGGAAAGCGGAAAGGGCGTTGATCAGTCTCACCGACAAGAGCGGGATCGAGGATTTTGCCGGCGAGTTGGCCCGGTTGGGGATTGAAATTCTCTCCACCGGGGGTACGGCCAAGAAGATGCGGGAGCATGGGATCCCGGTTAAGGATGTGGCCGAGTTCACCGGTTTTCCCGAGATGCTGGATGGCCGGGTCAAGACCCTGCATCCCAAGGTCCACGGCGGGATTCTGGCCCAGAAGGAGAATCCCGAGCATCGGCGCCAGATGGCCGAGCACGGTTTGCAGCCCATCGACATCGTGGCGGTCAACCTTTACGCCTTTGAGAAGACCGTGGCCGATCCCGCCTGCACCCTGGCCAACGCCATCGAGAATATCGATATCGGCGGCCCCACCATGCTGCGCTCCTCGGCCAAGAATTTCCGCGACGTGACGGTGATCGTCGATCCGGCCGATTACCCCCAGGTGCTGGTCGAGTTGAGGGAGCATGGCAACACCACCCTGAAAACCCGTTTCAAGCTGGCAGTCAAGGTGTTCGAGCTCACCGGTTCCTACGATACCACCATCACCGCCTGGCTGAAGAAGGTAGATCTGGACAGCAACCCCTATTTCGCGTGAAGGGCAGGCCAATGAATCTGGCGGTGTTACTCTCCGGCTCCGGTCGGACCCTGGATAATTTCCATCAGCGGATCGCCGACGGGCGGATGGTGGGGCGGATTACGGTGGTTATCGCCAACAACTCCGATGCCCTGGGCCTGGAGAAGGCCCGGGGTTACGGCTACCCCGCCTTCCAGGCATCGGACAGCGCGGCGATCAACCGGATCATCGCCCAACACCCGGTGGATCTGGTGCTGCTGGCGGGCTTTCTCAAGCTCTATACCCCGCCGGACTCCTTACGGAAGAGGGTAGTCAATATTCATCCCTCTTTGATTCCCTCTTTTTGCGGAGCCGGGATGTACGGTATGCGGGTTCACCGGGCGGTCCATGCCCGGGGGGTGAAGGTGAGCGGCTGCACGGTTCACTTTGCCAACGAGATTTACGACGAAGGCCCGATCGTGGTACAAAAATGCGTGGCCCTGGGCGACGGCGACACCCCGGATGATATTGCCGCCAAGGTTTTCGCCGCCGAATGCGAAGCCTATCCCGAGGCGATCAATCTGGTGGCCCAAAAGGGTGTGGACTATTTCTGGCAAGGGAGGAGAGGGGATGCAAAAGGTTAAAACGCGGCTGCTGGGCGGAGATGATATTGATCGTTCTTTGGCCCGGATGGCCATGCAGATCGTCGAGCATAATCACGGGGTGGAAAACCTGGCGATTATCGGCATTCACACCGGCGGGGTCTATCTGGCCCAGCGGATCCAGACCCTGATCCAGGAGCAGTTCGGGATCAATCTGCCCACCGGCAGCCTGGATATTACCCTCTACCGGGACGACTGGAGCCTGGTGGCCCAGAATCCGGTGGTAAAAAAGACCACCCTGGATTTTGCCCTCAAGGATAAGGTGGTGGTCCTGGTGGATGATGTGATCTACACCGGCCGTACCATCCGGGCCGCCCTCGATGCCCTGATGGACCTGGGCCGCCCCCGATGTATCCAACTGGCCGCCCTGGTTGATCGCGGTGGTCGGGAGTTGCCCATCCAGGCCGATTATACCGGGTTGGATGTTCAGGTCGGGCCCGGTGAGCATGTCCACGTGTTGTTGCGGGAACACGACGGTGCTGATGAGGTGGTGCTGACGGAATCCTGAAAGGCAGGACGGTACGCCCCCATGCAAGAACCCATGCAGGAAACAGAGAGACAGGCCCTGGACCAGGTGTTGCGACGGGTTCGGGAGAAGGAGAAAAGTTATCAGCGCTACAATTTCTCCGCTGGCCAGAATGCCGCTCTGCGCGCCTTTTTCGACCTGGCCCAGGAATATGACGCCATGGAGGATTTCTACCGGGTCTGTGTCGTCGTGCCCTTGGTGTTCCTCGAAATCCCCTGCCGGCTGCACCTGCTCAATGAGCGGCGCGATACCCTCTCCCTGGTTTGCGACAGTGAGAACGGGGTGGTGACGCCGCCGCCGGCTTCCCGAACGATGCACTTGGGGTGCCACACCCACAGCCAGGACAGCTCCCTGGTGGTCCCGATCCAGCGTAAGCCCAACCTCAGTGAAGGCAGTCAGCCCCTTTCCCTCACTGATCTGGTGATGGGGATGCTGGAGATCCCCGGCGGGGCGGAGATGGGCCGTGACGAGCGCTTTTTCCTGCGCAAATTTGCCAACCGAATCGGCTACAACCTCCACAATCGGCTGATTGCCCAGCAGAATATCCGTCATCTCAAGTTCATTAATAATCTGGTGATGGATATCGAACATAATGTGATTACTCCCAACATATATTTCAGACATCTTTTCAATAAGTTGCGTAAACGGCTCAACGATCTGGAGGGGGTCAGTCTGGAGTTCTCCCGGATGCGCCAGGCCGGGACCAACGCCTGCGATGATAATGCCTGCGGCCGGATTCAGGAGCGCC
>JBLRWU010000001.1:0-73757 GCA_047921155.1 Desulfurivibrio sp. | reverse complement strand
GTGACCGGTTCAGGCTGCACGACAATGGGCTTGCATGTCGGGCCTGAACCGGTCATGATTGGACCCATGCCCTGGTGGTGACCATTGACTTCGATACTCCGCACCGTCAGGGAAAAATCTGGCCGAAAAATATAGTTACCGGTGATTTATGAACCCCTCCTTCTCCGTCGATCCCGCCCTGCTGGCCCTGAAAAAGGCCTTGGACGAAAAGGAAAGCCGGCACCTCTCCCCCCTGGCCGCTCCCAGCCGGAACGCCGTGCGGCGACTTGACGAGCGGGGGGATCATCGTCAATCTTTTGCCGTCGATACCGACCGGATTCTTCACTCCCGGGCCTATACCCGCTATATTGATAAAACCCAGGTTTTTTATATGGTCCGCAACGACCATATCACCCACCGGGTCTTGCATGTGCAGTTGGTTTCCAAAGTGGCCCGGACCATCGGCCGTTTTCTCGGACTCAACGAAGATCTGATCGAGGCGATCGCTCTGGGGCATGATCTGGGGCACCCCCCCTTCGGTCACGACGGGGAAAAGGTGCTGGACCAGCTTTGCCGGGAGCAGGGCCTGACCTCCTTCCAGCACAACCTGCAGAGTGTGGTCTTTCTGGAAACGATCGAAAAGGGGGGGCGGGGGCTGAATCTGACGTTGCAGGTACTGGACGGCATCATGTGCCACGACGGCGAGATCCATCACCGCATTATCAGACCCGAGCGGAGCAAGGATTTTGCCGCCTTTGACCGGGAGTTCACAGCCAAGCTGGCCGATCCCGCCCTGGAGCTGTTGCCCATGACCCTGGAGGGCTGCGTGGTGCGGCTGGCCGACACCATCGCCTATATCGGCCGGGATATCGAGGATGCCATTGAGTTGCAACTGATCTCTCGTGAGGATATCCCGGCGGCGTGTGCCGAGGTGCTGGGTCGCAGCAATGGCAGCATCGTTTACCGGCTGGTCAGCGATCTCATCGCCAATGGGGCTCGGGAGGACCGAATCGGCTTTTCCGCTCCGGTTGGTGATGCCCTGCAGCGGCTCAAGGAGTTTAATTACCAGGCGATCTATCTAAATCCCCTGATAAAACAGGGCTTTGACCTGATCGCCGCCTGTTATCGGACCATGTTTGGGCGCTACCTTGAGGATTTGAGCTCCGAGCAGCACCAAGCTCCGATCTTCACCGAATATCTCCGGATTCTGGCTCCGCAGTACCGGGAACGAGCCGGTGACGTGGCGGTGGTCCGTGACTTTATCGCTGGAATGACCGATGAATATTTTCTCAACCAAGCCCGGGTTTGTGGCTGTGAGACGCCGGAGATGCGGCGGACCCTGCGGGGAGGGGGGTGATTATGGCCATTGAACGCGTGCTGGTGGTGGATAACAACCCGCTGATCGTCAAACTTCTCTGCCATTTTCTGGCCGAGGAGGAGGGCTACGAGGTGAAGAGCGCTGCCGATGGCCTGGAGGCCATGCGAGAATTGGATAGCTTTGTGCCCGATGTGGTCTTTGTCGATCTGATCATGCCCAATATCAGCGGGGATAAGCTCTGCCGGGTGATTCGCGCCACTCCGGCCCTGCGCGGGGTGCGGTTGGTGGTACTCTCGGCGGTGGTGGCCGACGTGGATGTGGATTTTCGCGGTTTTGGAGCGGATGCCTGTATTGCCAAGGGTCCATTTGCTCAACTGAAGGAGAATATCCGCAGGGTATTGGCGATGTTCGTCGAGCAACCCGGTCGGGTGAGTGACCGGGTTTTGGGTCGGGAGCAGCTTTATCGGCGGGATATTACTCGGGAACTGCTCAATATTCGTCACTACTTCGACGCCATTTTGCAGAACATGAATGATGGGGTGGTGCAGTTGAGCCGGAAGGAGCGCCGGATTGTCTTTGCCAACCGGGCCGTCGCCGCGATGATCGGGCTACCCGAGGAGAAGCTGCTCTCCAATGATTTTTTCAATTATCTGCGGGGGGAGGCTTTGCCGCTGCTGGCCGAGGCCTTGATTGCCCCGCCGTCAGGGATGGGGGAACCCCCTGAGTCTCCGGCGCCGCTGATCCTGGGCGAGGAGACCCCCTTTTTCCTGGGAAAACGCCAGCTCCTGGTTTCGCTTTTGCCGTTGGCCGGGGGAGACGGCACTTCCTGCTGGTTGGTGTTGCAGGATATCACCGAGCGGAAAAGAGTGGAAGAGGTTCGGGACCGCTATCAGTTGCGGCTGGAGGAGGAGATCAACCGCCAGACCGCGGAACTGGCCCAGCGCAACCGCGAGTTGCAGGCCGAGGTGGAGCGGCGCAAGCGGATCGAAGAGGTCCTGCAGCTCTCCCATGATGACCTGGAGCGGCGGGTGGCGGAACGGACGGCGGAGGTGGAGAAACTTTACCGGCAACTGCTCCATTCGGAAAAGCTGAGTGCGGTGGGTAAGCTGGCCGCCTCCATTGCCCATGAGTTCAACAACCCTATCTGCGGCATTCGTAATGTTTTGCAGGGGCTGCGCCGCCGTCTGCCTTTGGCTGCCGGCGACCAGGAGCTGGTGGATATGGCGGTAAGGGAATGCGATCGGGTGGCTCGACTGACCAGCGATCTGCAAAGCTTCAACCGCCCCACTTCGGCCAAAACCAGCCTGCTGGACCTGCACAGCGCTTTGGAGGATATTCTACTGCTCTGCAAAAAGGATCTGCAGAACGCCGGGATCGAGGTGCAGCGGGATTTTTCCCCCGACTTGCCGCGGGTGAGAGTGGTGACAGACCAACTGAAGCAGGTTTTTCTCAATCTGCTGACCAACGCCCGCGAGGCGATCGGTTCGGAAGGGGGGCGAATCAGCATTACCACCGGCCGGGACGGTGGCGAGGTGATGGTACGGATCAGCGACACCGGTAGCGGAATCGCCGCCGCCGACCTGGTTCATATCTACGAACCATTTTTCTCCACCAAACCGGCGGTTAAATGTACCGGCCTGGGGCTTGCGGTGAGCTACGGCATCATTCAGCGCCACAGCGGCCGCATCGAAGTGGAGAGTGAACCGGGCCAAGGCGCCTGTTTTACAATTTGGCTGCCGATGGCAGAAGAGAAGGATAAAGAATGAAAAAAAAGAAAATCATGCTGGTTGATGACGAAGATCTGATCCGGGCCAGCCTGGCCCTGGACCTGACCGAAGCGGGATACCATGTGGAGGCGGCGTCCAGCGGGGACAAGGCCCTGCAGCGCTTCACCCCCGGGGCTTTCGATCTGGTGATAACCGACCTCCTGATGGAGGGGATGGATGGCCTGGAGCTGCTGAGGCGCCTGCGGGAGGCGGAGCCGGAGATCGGAGTGATCATCCTGACCGGCTACGGAGCCCTGCCGTCGGCCATCGAGGCCATTCGGCTGGGGGCCGACGATTACCTCCTCAAGCCCTACCAGTTCGAGGAGTTGCAGGTAAGGGTGAATATCTGCCTGGAAAGGAGGGCCCTGAAGAAACGGATCAAGCTTTACGAGGATATCCTGCCGGTCTGCGCGGTCTGCCGCAAGATTCGCGACGACGAAGGGCGGGAACCGGGCAGCGGCCCCTGGCTAAGCATGGAACAATACCTCTCCCGCAAAGCGGGGTTGCGTCCCAGCCACTCCTACTGTCCGATCTGTTTCGAGGCCGCCAAAAAAGAGCTGGAGTCATAACCGTCGGCGGGATCGCATGTTGTCGGCGGCAGCGCCCGCAACATACGATCCCGCCGGTCGGTTTTAGACCAGGGCGATGTCGACGGTGGGTCGCAGGCCGGCACAGGCGGCCAGGGCCTGGTGGATCTTGTGACCCTTGAAGGCGGCGATCAGGGCGGCATCGCTGGGCTTGCCGGCGTCGAAATCGACCATCGCCTGCTGGGCCAGGTTGTAATCAAAACGGGGAGCCCATTTGCGCGAACCCAGGCGGGCGGTGGTGGAGCAGTTGTCCACCATATAGGCCACCCCCTTGTGGTGCATGTAGGGATTCAGCGAATCCACCGCCTCGATTACCGATTCGTTGGCCACTTCGCTTAAGCAGTGACCCTTTTCGATCAGCAGGTCGATCTGGGCCATCATGGTGGCGCAGTAAACTCCGGCGGTCAGCGGGTTGACGGCGGGAGCCCCCTGGCGCTCGGCCCGCACCTGCTCCCCGATCTGCCACATCCGGGTGCCGTCGATCTTGCCCATGGGGAAACGGGCGTGGCGGCGGCCGGCCATGATCACGCTGCGAATTTCGTTGCAGCTCGATACCTCGTCATACATCTCCAGCAGAATATCGAAGGCCGGCTGGTAACTGTGGGAGTAAGCTCGCTCGAAGATCTCCCGGCCGGCGGCGTCCAACTGTTCGTAGACGGCGATGATCCCCTGGTGGGAGATGGTCTTGCTGATCGGGCCGGTGATATTCTCCACCGAATCGATAAAGGCCTGTTTTTCATCGATTCCCTGCTCCATCACGAAACGGCGGTAGAGCATCTCGACGATCCCGTGGACCGCCCCCAGCAGAATGCCGCGCTCACCGAAGATGTCGCTGCGGAACTCATTGCCCAGGGTGGTCTTGAAGATGTAGGGGGCGCCCACCGCCACCGCCCAACCCAGGGCCTGGTCGGTGGCCTTGCCGTCGATATCCTGCTCCACCGCGAAGCTGCAGTTGATGCCGGCCCCGTTGATCTCCTTGCCCTGCTCGTAAAGGCGGCGAACCGACGGTCCCATCCCCTTGGGGCAAACCCCGACCACGTTGATGTTCTTGGGAAAATATTTGCCGATACTCTCCAGGTATCCCAGCAGAAAACCGTGGGAGAGACCCAGGGTGGCGCCGGGCTTCATGTTGTCGAAAACCTCTTGGTAATGCTCGGCCTGGGCGGCGTCGGAGATCAGAAAGAGTACCATCTCCGATTCCCGGATCACCTGATGCATCTCGCCTAATGTGCCGTTCTCTTCGGTAAAGCCCGCCGCTCGGGCCGATGCCATGGAGGCGCTGCCTTCCCGCAGGCCGATCTTGACCCTGATCCCGGTGTCCGCCAGGGAGTCGCGCAGGTTCTGGGCCTGGGCCGGACCCTGGGAACCCCAGCCGATCACCCCGATCTGCTTGATCCCGGCAAAGGCCTTGGGCAGCAGGGCAAATTTATCGCGGCCGCCGCGGACAATCATCTCTTCGGTTTCGGCCAGTTTAAGGGGTTCGGTGGTAAAAACAGCGGACTTGAACGTAAGATTCATCGGGACTTCCTCCATCTATTTAGCTTATGCGCTACCGGCAATTAATGGTACTTGGCAATCTATCCTAAAAAACGACGAATCGAGTTATATACCCGAAACCCGGCCCGCCGTAAACCGTAAAAGCACGGAATCGGCAGCAGGTGGCAGGTCAATCCTCCCCCTTGTCCCCGCCGCCGATTCGAGAAAGCAGAAAGCCGGCAATCAGCAGGGGGTAGATCACCATGGCCTCCATAAATCGGCCCTGGGAAAAAGCATACAGGCTGTAAAGCAGGCCAATGGCCATCAGGACCAGCAGTACTTTGGCCACTAAACGGTTCATGAATTGTTCCCATTATGAAATAAAAAAAGGGCCGCCGGTAAATCCGACAGCCCTGGTAATTATCCTGGGGTGAGCGAGGGGACTTGAACCCCCGACCTCCGGGGCCACAACCCGGTGCTCTAACCAACTGAGCCACGCCCACCATAGGCCCGGCCCCACCACTTGGGATGATGGGGTCAGGAAGGGCCTTATATAGCCAATCTCCCCACTTTTGGCAAGGGGAAATCGTGGGGTCGGCACCCGGCTGTAATTTACAGGGTCAAACCGCAGTGCTTGCAGGTTTTGGCCTGGCTTTTGATGATCTCGGCACAGGCCGGGCACTCCCTGCGATGCATCATTTTCAGCAGTTCAATGATGGCCATGTTGACCTGCTGCTCCAAGTCGGTGTTACGGAAGCTGTGGTTGCGCAGGGGGTCGATGCAGGCCAGATCCTTCAGCTCCAGCAGCAGTTCGCAGGCCTTTTTGCGAACCGGCAGATCGGCGTGTTCGTCGGTGAGCAGGTAGAGTACCGGCTCCAGGTTTTTTGCGGCGACACATTCGATCAGCTGCGCTTCCGCTTCCTTCTGGCGGCGGTAGCGTTTGTTCTGCTTCATCAGGGCCGCCACATCGACCTCGGAGCCCTTGAAGGCGTTGGCGCCGCCCACCATCATGCTCTCCCCTTTTTCGTTACCGGGGCAGAGGACATAGCGGCAAGAGGCGGAGTGGCCGTAACGGTCTTCGAACTCCTGCCAGCCCTTGGCGTAGAGGGAACACTCATCATTGAGGCAGATAAAGAGAATGTCGGTGCCCCAGCCCAGGCCGTCGCCGACATGAAATGGGGGGGCCTCGCAGCAGGAGAGCTGCTGCTGGCAGTGGGGGCAGAAATGTTCTTCCCGCGCCAGGCGCAGGCAACGTTCGGTGCGATCTTCCATCATCGGGATGACTCCTCAAAAGGTCGGGGTAATTTGTATCCGTCGAAAACCGGAATGGATTCGGGGGCGGATGCGGAATGACTTGATTCAGTGGGGTAGGATAATGCACAATCAAGGTAAGGTCAATGTAAGCAAAGGCAAAATTCGTTGACTTTTTGCCCTCTGGTCAGTAAAGAGCAGGGGTTGTCATCACACCGGCGGACAGGTGCCGCCGACCATTCAGCGCCGGCGGTATTGCCGCAACTTTCGCAAGGACTCACGAGATTTAATATGGCCAAGAAGGAAACCTCCCGGTACGCCGAGGCCGGGGTTGATATCGACAAGGGTAACGAGTTTGTGGAAAGGATCAAGCCGATGGTTTCCGCCACCTTCCGTTCCGGGGTTTTGACCGGGATCGGCGGCTTCGGCGGGCTGTTCGCCCTGGGCAGCGGCAAGTACAAGGATCCGGTGCTGGTCTCCTCCACCGATGGGGTCGGTACCAAACTGATGATCGCCCAGATGTGCGGTAAGCACGATACCATCGGCATCGATCTGGTGGCGATGTGCGTTAATGATATCGCGGTATCCGGGGCCCATCCCCTCTTTTTTCTGGATTATTTCGCCTCCGGGGGCCTGGATCTGGATGTGGCCGCCGATGTGGTCAAGGGGATCGCCAGGGGTTGCGAGATCGCCCACTGCTCGTTGATCGGCGGAGAAACCGCCGAGATGCCGGGGATGTACCGCAGCGGGGAGTATGATCTGGCGGGATTCGTAGTCGGGATCAGCGAGCGGGAGAAGATTATCGACGGTTCCGATATCCGGGTGGGTGATACCCTGATCGGCCTGGCCTCCAGCGGTATTCACAGTAACGGCTACTCCCTGGTCCGCAAGATCTGTTTTGATGATATGAAGCTTTCGGTCAGCGATCGGATCGACGAATTCGGTTGCACCCTGGGCGAGGAGCTGTTGCGACCGACCCGGATCTACAGCGAAACCCTGCTCAACCTGATCAAGAATTATAAGGTAAAGGGGATGGTCCATATCACCGGCGGCGGATTGATCGACAATATTCCCCGGGTGCTGCCCAACGGCTGCAAGGCGGTACTCAACGCCAAAAGCTGGGAAGTGTTGCCGATTTTCGAATTCCTCCGCAAGAACGGGAAAGTCTCCAACGACGAGATGTGCCGGACCTTCAACAACGGAATCGGCATGGTGGTGGTGGTCGATGCCAAGGAAGCGGAAGATGCCTGCAATCAACTGGAGGCATTGGGGGAAACCCCTTACCTGATCGGTGAGATCGCGGCCCTTTCCAAGAAAAACGGGGATGAGCCGGTGGTTGAAGTAAGCTGTTGAAAGTAAATGTTATGGCTGGCAATCCTCGGTGCTGCCCTGGATCTTTTCCAGGGCATGGGGCAGGGTGGGCAGCAGAACTTCCAGGTTTTCCAGGGCTGCCTTGCGGCTGCCCGGCAGATTGATAATCAGGCTTTGACCGCGGGTGCCGACCAGGGCCCGCGAAAGCATGGCGTTACGGGTCTTCAGCAGGCTGGCGGCCCGCATCGCTTCGGCCATCCCGGGAATTTCCCGCTCCAGTAAAGGTCTTACCGCTTCGGGGGTAACATCGCTGGGGCTGAGCCCGGTGCCGCCGGTGGTGACGATCAGATCGATCTTCCGCTGGTCCACCCAATCCAGCAGCGTCCGGCGGATCTCCTCGATCCGGTCGGGCACCAGGGCGTGATCCGCCACCGTAAACCCCCTCTCACTCAATACCTTCCGCAGGGCCGGACCACTGGTGTCCTCCCGCTCTCCCCTGAAGCCCTTGTCGCTGGTGGTCAGCACTGCACAGGTATAGGTCGTCATCTCTTACGCTCTTCGTCTGGATTTAATTGATCCGTAACCGTTCGGCATACTATTCCGGGCCGGGGGCTAAAGTCAAGCCGTCGCGGTGAAACGCCGCTTGTTTTTGCCGGTTGCGCCTGCTAAGTTGTTACCGCTTTGCCCTGTAGCTCCGGACCCTTGCGGCCGGGAATTGTTGCTTAAAGAACGAGACTGTCAGCTCATGCCGAAAACCTCCGACAACCACGCCACCACCGCCACCATTGCCAAGTCCGCCGTCGTGGTCAGTGTTGCGGTGTTGTGCAGCCGGGTGTTGGGGTTGGTGCGGGAGCAGGCCTTCGCCATCCTCTTTGGGGCTGGTTACGCCTTTGATGCCTTCGTGGTGGCCTTCCGGATTCCCAACCTGCTGCGCGATCTCTTTGGTGAAGGGGCCCTGAGCGCCGCCTTCGTCGCGGTCTTTGCCGGGCACAATGCCACCAAGGGGGAGCGGGAAACCTGGAAGCTGGCCAGTAACGTGCTGGTCTTTTTCGGGGTTTTTCTCAGTTTACTTACCCTGGTGGGAATCCTCGCCTCGGAGCAGCTGGTGGGATTGCTGGTCCAGGATGAGTTCGCCCGGACCCCGGGCAAAGTGGAGCTGACCGCCAAACTCACCGCCATCATGTTCCCCTTTCTGGTGCTGGTCTCGTTGGCCGCTGTGGTGATGGGGATTTTGAACACCAAGGGCCGTTTTTTCGTCCCGGCACTCTCCTCCAGTTTTTTTAACCTGGGCTCTCTACTGGCTGGGGTCAGTCTGGCGTTGCTGCTGCCCCGCTTCGGTCAGCCGGCCATCGTCGGGATGGCGATCGGGATTCTGGTGGGCGGGGTGCTGCAACTGGCCTGCCAGTTGCCGGCTCTGTTTCGAACCGGGTTCCGCTTTACCCCGCACCTCAATCTCCGCGACCCCGGCCTGCGCCGCATCCTGCTCCTGATGCTGCCGGCGGTGGTGGGCCTGGCCCCCTTGCAGCTCAATATCCTGATCAACACCTATTTTGCCTCCTCGTTACCCGAAGGAACCCTGTCCTGGCTCAACTACGCCTTCCGGCTCTTCTGGTTGCCGGTGGGGCTGTTCGGGGTGGCTCTGTCGGTGGCCACCATGCCGGTGGTCTCCCGGTTTGCCGCCGAACGCGACTTTCCCCGACTCAAGGAAACCTACGTCTCCTCGCTGAATATGGCCTTCTGCCTCAGTATTCCCGCCGGGGTCGGCCTGATCCTGCTGGCCCAGCCGATTATCCGGGTGATTTTTCAGCATGGCCGCTTCGATGCCCTGGCCACCATCGGCACCTCGGAGGCTCTGGTTTGCTACGCGGCGGGCCTCTTTGCCTATGCCGCGGTCAAGATCATGGTCCCGGTCTTCTACGCCCTGGATCGACCCCGTTACCCGGTGATGGGCAGTTTCCTGACCATGGCGGTCAATCTGCTCTTTATTCTGGCCACCATTGAGTGGCTGCGGCACCAGGCCCTGGCGCTCTCCATCTCGGTGGCGATGACCGCCAATTTTATCTTTCTGAGCATTATGCTCCATCGCACCCTGGGAGGTTATCCCCTGGTCCCGGTCTTTAAGGGGTTGGGTAAAATCTCTCTGGCCTCGCTGCTCATGGGCATCTGGCTCTTCGGGCTGCGCCAGTGGTTCTTCCCCGGCGGCCCGGGGGAGGACCGGCTCTTGCTCGATATCCTGGCGGTGACGGTCTGCATCAGCAGCAGCGCCGTCATCTACGGCCTGGTTCTCCACCGACTTAATCTGCCGGAACTGACCATGCTGGTTGACAGGCTGCGCCAAAAACTAAAAAAATAGGGCAAGCTACCCCATGGTGGCGGCGAGCAGGGCGGGAATGGCGGTATCCACCCGCAGGATGCGCGAACCCAAGGAGAAAAGCTGAAAATCCTGCCGGCGGAAACAGTCAACCTCGAAATCAACCCAGCCCCCTTCCGGGCCGATGGCCAGCAGCCGCCGGCTGTGGTCGGGAAGGGTCGCGGTTGCCCGGGGAGTGGGTTCCGCTCCGGGGTGGGCCAGCAGCCGCAACCGGTATTCCTGGTTCATCCCGGGCAGTTGATCCTCGATAAAGGGGCGGAAACGCCGATGGAGGGTGAGGGTGGGCAGGCGGGTATCCACCGCCTGCTCCAGTCCCTGTTGCAGGGCGGCGGCTAACTGTTCGTCCGTCAGCAATGAGGATTGCCAGAAGCTTTTTTCCACCCGGTTGGCGTTGATCAGCATGATGCGTCCCACCCCCATGGAGGTCGCTTGGGCCAGCACCCGTTTCAGCATGATCGGCCGGGGCAGGGCCAGAATCAGGTCGGTGGCGGCCTTGGCCGGCGGGGGGGTGTGACAATTCAGTTGCAGTTCCACCTGCTCGGCGTCAAGATGGCGGATCAGGCCGGAGCCCATGGGGCCGTCGACCAGGCCCACCCGCAGGGTGTCTCCGGGCTTGCCCTTCAGCACCTTGCGGATATGCCGGGCCCGGTGGTCGCGTAAGATTACCCGGTTGCCGTCGGCTTCCTCGGGGTGGATCAGTATAATGTTCATGGTGGCCAATGATAAGGTTGATCTATAACATCGGGTTGCCGGTGGCGCTGATTCTAGCCCTTCCGCTGCTGATAGTCAAAGCGATCCGCGTGCCCGGCTACGCCACCTGGATCGGCCGCCGTCTGGGCTTGATTGCCGGCCCCGGGGGAAGAAGAGGGCAAAAAAAGGGGGGGGTACGGATCTGGCTCCATGCCCTTTCGGTGGGGGAAACTGCTTCGGCCCGGCCGCTGTTGCGGGCCCTGCGCGGCCGTTATCCGGATGCCACCCTGATTCTTTCCAGCTCCACCCGGGCCGGAGCCGCCCTGGCGGCGGCAAGTTGCGCCGAGCTGGTGGATCGCCTGGAGGTGTTGCCCTACGACCTGCCCTGGGCGATGAACCGGCTGGTCCGGGATTTGCGCCCCGATCTCTTTATCCTGGTGGAAACCGATCTCTGGCCCAATCTGATTCGTTCCCTTAAGGTCCGGGGGGTGCCGCTGCTGCTGGTCAACGGGAGGCTCTCCGCCTCCTCCTGGCGTTGGTATCGGCGCTGGCGCTTCCTGGCCCGCCCCCTGCTTTTCGCGCCCTTTGCTTTGCTCTCCATGCAGACTGCGGAGGAGGCGGAGCGCCTGCGTGGCCTGGGCCTGCCCCCGGCCAAAGTGGGAGTTCTGGGCAACCTTAAATATCCGGCGGCCCTGGAGCGCCCGGTTTCGGGGGGGGCGCCATCGCGGTTGAGCCGGGAGACGCTGGGGATCGGGCCGGAAAAGCTGCTCTGGCTGGCGGGCAGCACCCATGCCGGGGAGGAGGAGATCCTGTTGCGGGCCTGGCGGCAACTGACCGGGGAGTTTCCCGAATTGGTCCTGATTCTGGCTCCGCGCCGGGTGGAGCGGGCGGCCTCCGTGCTGGAATTGGCCCGGAAACATGATTGTCGGGCCCGGTTGCGCACCGTGTTGAGCCCTGACCCTTGGGAAGTTCTGATCCTGGATAGTTACGGAGAGCTGACCGCCCTTTATCCCCTCTGTGACCTTGCCTTTGTCGGCGGCAGCCTGGTGCCGGCGGGGGGGCATAACCCCTTGGAGGCGGCGGCTTGCCGAAGGCCCCTGCTTTTCGGCCCGCACATGGAAGACTTCGCCGAAATCAGCCGTGATTTGCTGGCGGTGGGTGGGGCCTGCCGGGTCAACGACCAGGAACATACCGTCGCCGCCGTATCCTGCTGGTTGCGAGAGCCTGCCGTCCTGGCCGCCGCCGGGCAGCGGGCCTACGAACTGGTGGAGATCCGGAGCGGGGGGGTGCCGATGGCCCACCTGGAGATGATCGCCAAACTGCTTAATTCTGACTTGCCCCTGAAGGAGGAAAGATGACTTCACGCCGTCTGCGGTTACTGTTTGCCGTGGGGCTGCTGTTCTCGCCCCTCTACACCCTGCTGATGCATCTGCGGGCCTGGCTCTACCGCCATAACTTGTTGCGGCAGCAAAAAATGGCGGTTCCGGTGATCAGCGTCGGTAATCTGACCATGGGAGGGACCGGCAAGACCCCGTTGGTGATCCATATTGCCCGGTTACTGGGGGCGATGGGACTGAAACCGGCCGTTCTCAGTCGGGGCTACGGCCGTAAATCATCCTGGGTTAGCGCTGATCAAGTGATCGTGGTTGCCGATGGTTCCGAGGACGGCGGGTTGCTGGTGGGGCCAGAGCGGGCAGGGGATGAACCGGTGTTGCTGGCCCGCTCCCTGCCGGGGGTGCCGGTAGTGGTTGCCAGGCAACGGACACTAAGCGGTGGTCATGCCGTAAAAAAACTGGGGGCGGGTTCCCTGCTGCTCGACGACGGCTTTCAGCATCTGGCCTTGGCCCGCGATCTTGATCTGGTCCTTTTCAGCGCCCGCGACCTGCCCCTCGGGGCCAGGGTGTTCCCCGGCGGTCCCCTGCGGGAGCCCTGGTCCGCCCTGGGGCGGGCCGATGCCCTGGTCATCACCGGAGTGGATGACGGCAACCGGGAGCAGGTGGGGCAGTTTCGCCGCTTTCTCCAAGAGCTGTTGCCGGCCACCCCTTGTTTTATCGGGGAATATCTGCCGGTCTGCTTGCTGGACGGCCGTTCGGGCAAGAGCATGGCCCTGGACAGGGGGCGAGGCAAGCCCTGGTACGGTTTTGCCGGGATTGCCCAGCCCCGGTCATTTCTGGAGACCCTGCAAAGGGTAAATTTTCTGGTTACCGGCTTTCGCTCCTTCGCCGACCATCATCCCTACACGGAGGCGGACTTGGCCGAGTTGACCGCGGCGGCCCGTGAACGGGGGGCTGGAGGCTTGATCACCACCGAAAAGGATCTGGTCAAGCTCCAGCTCCTGCCTGATGATTATCCGCTGGTGGCCCTGCGGGTGGCCCTGTTTATGGAGGAGTCATTCGACAATTTCCTGCGCCGGCGTCTGAGTGGTTATTGTGGGTGATAGTCGTAAACTGTGTTGTTTTTGCCACAAGAAGGGGTTGGGGTGGCGCAAAATCCGGGCCGGATCATCTTGTTTTTTCTTGCTGATTGCAGGCGATTATTGACGATACTGTAACTTTTTTCGCCGTCGCGGCCCCTAAATTGCATATATCAATGGTGATTGGGAATGGCTTCCGTTACGGTTGCCTCAAAACGAAGAATAATCGGCCGCCAGGCGGTTTTCATACAAGGATTGGGATCATGGATTCATTTCAGCACACCCTGAAAAAAAGCGTCAGCGTTGCCGGTATCGGTTTGCACACCGGTAAGCCGGTCAGCCTGGTGATCTACCCCGGTGAGATCAACAGCGGGTTGCGCTTCGTTCGCTCCGATTTGGGGCAACTTGAGCCCACTCCGGCCTTTATGGACCGGGTGGTGGATACCCGTTTGGCCACCACCGTCAGCACCGATCTTGATGCCTCCATCTCCACCACCGAACACCTGCTGGCCGCCTTGTCGGGCCTGGGGATCGACAATGCGGTGGTTGCGGTGGACGGGCCTGAAATTCCGATCATGGACGGCAGCGCCGCCCCCTTTGTCCACCTGCTGCGCAGGGTTGGCCGTTGCCGGCAGCGGGCCTGTCGCTGGATGCTTAAGTTCAACGAGGTGGTGCGGTTCAGCGATGGTCAGGGACGCTCGGTGCGTATCGAACCCTACAACGGTTTTCGGGTAAGTTGCCGGATCGATTTCCCCCATGCCCGGATCGGCAGCCAGCAGTTTGATGTCGATTTGACTCCGCGGCGTTTCGCGGAAGAGGTCGCCTCCGCCCGGACCTTCGGGTTCCTCCATGAGGTGGAGGCGCTGCGCCGTAATGGTTTGGCTCTGGGTGGCTCCCTCGATAACGCGGTGGTAATGGACGAGAGCGGGGTGATCAACAGTGACGGTCTCCGTTACGCCGATGAGTTTGTTCGCCACAAGGCGTTGGATCTGATCGGCGACCTGGCCCTGCTGGGATTTCCGCTGCTGGGACGAGTGGTGGCGGAAAAATCGGGGCACGGGCAACACTTGGGCCTGATGCAGGCCGTGGCCGCCCACCCGGAATCGTGGGATATCGTGGCCTACGAAACCGAGGGAGAGAGCCAGGTGCTGCGCCAATTGGCCATGACCACCAAAGCGGTCGGCGATAGCCTCCTGCCCTACCTTTCGCCGCCGTCACTGGCCTTGGCGGGTGTTTACAGCTAAGCAAGATCTCATCGCCCAACAGTGCCCCATCATTAACCCGCCGGGATTTTTCCCCGACGGGTTTTTTTTGTAGGCCGCCGGCCACTGCTTGCGACGATTGCCGCTGTTTTCATAGCTCTGGACCTGGCAGGCCGGATCGGCTATTCTGGCTCACAAATCGAAGTTAAGACGCTGGAGGCGAGCTATGGTGAGTGATATGAAAAATCTTGGATTTATCGGGGGCGGGCAGATGGCCGAAGCCCTGATCAAAGGGGTGCTGGCGGCAGATCTTTACCGGCCCGAACAGATCCTGGTGGCCGAGCCCCACGGGCCCCGCCGGGAACTGTTGCACGAACAGTACGGGGTGACGGTTCACGCCGAGGCCGGTCCGTTGTTTGGGGCCTGTCCGGTGTTGGTGCTGGCGGTCAAGCCCCAGGTGGTAGGGGCGGTTCTGGAGCAGTATCGAGGGCAGATCGGGAAAGATCACCTGTTGATCTCGATTGCCGCCGGAATCTCCCTGGCCTATATGGAGGAGCGGCTGGCGCCGGTGGCGGTACGGGTTATCCGGGTGATGCCCAACACCCCCGCCCTGGTACTGGCGGCGGCTTCGGCTTTGAGCCCCGGTTGTCACGCCGGAACCGACGACCTGGAACTGGCCCGGCAAATCTTCGCGGCGGTTGGGGAGGCGGTGGTGCTGGAGGAGAAACATCTGGATGCGGTCACCGGCTTAAGCGGCAGCGGCCCGGCCTATGTTTTCACCTTTCTCGAAGCTCTGGTCGATGCCGGGGTCAAGGTTGGATTGAGCCGGGAGGTGGCTGAGCAGCTGGCCCGCCAGACCATCCTCGGTTCGGTTAAACTGGCCCTGGCGACTCCGGAGAAAAACCCCGCTGCCCTGCGGGCGATGGTGACCTCTCCCGGCGGTACCACCATCGCCGGGCTGCATCTGCTGGAGCGGGGCGGATTCCGCGGCCTGGTAATGGACGCAGTGGAAGCGGCCACCGCACGTTCCGTTGAGCTGGGCCGGGGGTGAAATGAAGGTCAGCAAGGTAGGGATCATTTTAAAGCGTGACTCGGACGAGCCGCGACGCATTGGTCGGGAGATGGTGGATTGGTTTGCCGCCCGCGGGATCGACGGGCAATTGGATCGAATCGAGGCGGATCAGGATTTGCTGATTGTACTCGGCGGTGATGGCACCCTGTTGCACGTGGCGGCGGAGGCCTGCGATCACGGGATTCCGGTGCTTGGGATCAATCTCGGCGGCCTGGGTTTTCTCACCGAGGTGGCGGTGGAGGATCGTTATCGCGCCCTGGCGGAGATTTTGGCCGGGGAACCGATCATTGAAGACCGGATGATGCTGAAGATCAACCTGCATCGCGACAGCGGAGAGGCTGGCGTAGTCCGGCCCTGGCTCTACGCCCTCAACGATGTGGTGATCAGTAAAGGGGCGGTGGATCGGATGGCCGAACTTGGGGCCTGGGTCGATGATGAATATCTGGCGACTTACCGGGCCGACGGCCTGATCATCTCCACCTCCACCGGCTCCACCGCCTACAACCTTTCCGCCGGCGGTCCGGTTGTCCATCCCCGCCTGGCCGCCATCCTGGTCACCCCGATCTGCCCTTTTATGCTGGAAAGCCGGCCAGTTTTACTGGATGCTACCAGCCGGGTCCGTGCTCGTCTGGCCACCGGCCGAGTGGGGGAGCGGATCGCTGAAAAGTTGCAGGTTATTGTTGATGGCCGGCTCTACACCGAACTGCAGGCCGGCGACACCCTGGAGGTGACGGCGGCTGAGAAGAGCCTCCGCCTGATCTGCTCGCCCTGGAAAGGGTATTTCGAGATCCTGCGAGGTAAGCTGAACTGGGCCGCCGGACATGCCGTAACCGGATAATCGACGGCTACGGCATCTCCGGAGCGTGGAGAGATGGGTGGTTTTACTTTTCTCTATTTGTCTTTGTCCAGAGCCTGATCGAGGGATTCCTTCTCCTCTGCCATCGCCTTTTTGCCGGCCTCGATGGCGGCGCTCAGGGCTCTTTTCTTGTCGTCGAGATAGTCCTTACCCTGGGCGGCCAGTTTGCTGCCCTTGTTGATCAGTTCCTTTCCCTGTTCAATCATCGCTTTGCCGCGATCTACCGCCCCACCGGCGTGTTCCTTTGCGTCTTCGGGCAGGTTACGGCACCTTTCCCGCAACTCGTCGCCGTAACTGCTCAGCAGCTCCCGGGTTTCCCGTCCCGATTTCGGGGCGACCAGCAGGGCCACGGCTGCGCCGGTTAAGGCACCGGCCAGGAAGGATAATACGGTCAGTCCCGCGTTGCAATTCTCGTGATGGTGAGTCATTGTTGAACCTCCTTAGTTTGTTCCTTGATGGGGGTAGGAATCATTTTTTACCCCGGCCGCCGAGCAGCACCCGGCCAAACATTTGCACCCCGGCGCTCAGGCCGCCGATACCGCTGATGATAGGCCGAACCGAATCCTTCAGGGCCTGCGAGGTCAGAAGCAGGGTTTCGCTGGCCTGGCGGGCGGTGCGCAGCACCACTTCTGTTTCCTCCACCTTGGCGTTGCAGGTGGCGGCCAGCAGTTCCAGTTCGGTGGCCGCGGCTGTAATCTTGCGGCTCATGGGGGGCAGTTCTTTTTCTAACACTTCCAGGGTGTCCCCAGCGCGGCGGTAGGTCCGCTTGATCTGGAGCAGAGTGGGGACCAGGACGGCGGTCAGGATTACCACGCCGCAGGCGGTAAAAATTAGAAAGATATCCAGCGGGGTCACGTTTTTCCTCCAGGTTTGACAGGGTACCCGATAATCGGGTCTGCGCTTTCATTGTAACATGGAACCATCATGGACAGAAGCGGAGAAAGGGATCCTGTCGCCGTTATTTCCGGTGCAGGCCGAATTTCTTCATCTTGTACTGGAGCAGACTTTTGGTAATTCCCAAGCTCTCCGCCGCCCTGGTTTGAACATTATCAGATTTTTCCAGGGCGTTTGTCACCAGTTTTTTTTCTATGGCGTTAAGTACCTCCGGCAGTGGAGTGTTGGGGGGGATCAGCTGTTCGATCTCCAGCTCTTCGCCCCAGCCGGCGGCTTCCTGGCCGCTCATGGTGTCGGGCTGGACATCCTCCGGGGTGATGAGGTCGTCTGTGCAGAGGATGGCGGCTCGTTCGATGGTGTTCTCCAGTTCACGAACGTTGCCTTCCCAGGGCAGGGTACTCAAGAAACGGACCGTCTCCGGCAGAATCCGCAGGTTTGGCCGTTGCAGGCCCGTGGCGAACTTGCCGACAAAATGGGAAACCAGCATCTGAATATCATCCTGGCGCTCCCGCAGGGGCGGCAGGTGGATATGGACGACGTTGAGCCGGTAGTAGAGGTCCTCCCGGAAGTTGCCCCGTTCCACCTCCTCCTTGAGATCCTTGTTGGTGGCGGCGATAATCCGCACATCCACCTTCAGGGTCTTGCTGCCCCCCACCCGCTCGAAGGCCCGCTCCTGGATCACCCGCAGCAGCTTGACTTGAAGGGTCAGGGGCATTTCGCCCACCTCATCGAGCAGCAGGGTGCCGTGGTCGGCCAGCTCAAAGCGGCCCTTGCGCAGAGCCACCGCGCCGGTAAAGGCCCCTCTTTCATGGCCGAACAGCTCGGACTCCAGCAGGGTTTCCGGCAGCCCGGCGCAATTGAGGGAGATAAACGGCTCTTTCTCCCGGGGGCTGCGGCTGTGGATCGCCCGGGCGACCAGCTCTTTGCCGGTGCCGGACTCCCCGGTGATCAGCACCGAGGTCGGAGCGGGGGCCACCTTTTCGATCAGGCTGTAGATCTCCCGCATTCGCCGACTTTTACCCACCATGCTGGCATAGGAGGTTTGCTGGCTGATCTCGGCCCGCAGCCGGGTGTTTTCCCGGATGACCTCGTAATGTTCGATGGCTTTGCGGACACTGACCAGCAGCTCATCGTTGTTGAAGGGCTTGGCCAGGTAGTTGAAGGCGCCGTTGCGCATCGCCTCCACCGCTTTGTCCACCTCGCCGAAGGCGGTGATCATGATCACCGGCAGATCGGGATGTTGGGCCTTGACGGTTTTGAGCAGCGCCAGCCCATCCATCCCGGGCATGCGCATGTCGGTGATAATCAGGTCGAGGTCGGTCTGCTTGATAATATTCAGGGCCTCCTCGCCGCTGGCCGCGGTGAAAACCTCGTACTCCTCGTCGCGCAACAGTTCACCGAGGATGATCAGGTAGTTGGGTTCGTCATCGATGACCAGGACGGTTTTCATTGCTGCTCCCTGCCGGATGGGGTGGAGGTTGGCGGGCTGGTGAGAAATTCGGCCAGCTCGGTAAAGCAGGTGAAGGGTACCCGGACACTGTGGCGACTGCCCCCCAGGGGAAATCCGCCGGCCGAGTCGCTGTGGAAATCGGTGCCGCCGGTGGCAATCAACTTATGCTCATCGGCCAGTTGCAGTAGCTGCTGGTGCTGCTTGCGGGTGTGGGCCGGATAAAAAACCTCCAGTCCCACCAGCCCGGCCCGGCGCAGCTCCGGCAGCAGGTCGGGCAGCCCCTGCAAGGTACTGCCCATTACCGCCGGGTGGGCCAGGACCGGGGCACCGCCGGCAGCGGCAATCAGGCGGATGGCATCAAGGGCGTGAATGCGGAGACTTTCCACATGGGCAGCGGCGCCGCGCCGCAGGTAACGAACAAAAGCCGTGTGCATATCGTGGACCACCCCGAGCCGGATCAGCTCCCTGGCGATATGGGGTCTACCCACCTGCCCGTTTTCCTGGTTTTCGATATTGGCATAGCGTATCCCGATCCCCATGTCGGCAAGTTTGGCCAGGATCCTCAGGTTGCGCTGGTGGCGGGCCTGCTGAATCTCGCCCAGGGCTTTAAGCAGGTTGTCATCTCTATGATCAATGCCGTAGCCCAGGATGTGCAGCGATTCCTGGCCGAACCAGGCGCTGATCTCGATCCCGGCAAGTACGCAGATATCCCGTGCTTGGGCGTAGCTTAAAAAATCCGGGATGCCGGCCACCGTGTCGTGGTCGGTCAGAGCCAGGGCGCCCAACCCGTGCTTTACCGCCAGGTCGATAAGCATGGCCGGGCTGCAGGTACCGTCGGAGAAAGTGGAGTGGGTATGGAGGTCGATCCATTTCATGGTGGGTTCAAGTTGTTTTTTATCTTGCCGGTGCAGCTATATTTTGTGATATTGGGCCGGAGTGTACCATATCGATCGGCAAAATTAACCCTAAAGGAGTACAACCCTCATGGCTCAGATCGACGCGTTTTTCAAGTTGATGAATGAACAGGGAGCTTCCGACCTCCATATGGTTTCCGGTCAGCAGCCGATTTTGCGGATTCGTGGCGAGATGGAGAGGGTCAAATACAACGTTCTGGAAAACGACACCCTGAAGGGGATGCTTTACGAAATTGTTTCCGAGGAAAAGATTAAAATTTTCGAGGAGACCGGGGATGTCGATTTCGGCTATGAGATTCCCGGCCTGGCCCGTTACCGCGGCAACCTCTTTATGCAGAAGTATGGGATAGGCGCCGTATTTCGCGAAATTCCCAGCGACATTCTCTCCTGTGAGCAGTTGGGGTTGCCGGCGGTGGTTTCCCGTCTTGCCTCGTTGCCCAAGGGGATGGTGCTGGTGACCGGCCCCACCGGCAGTGGTAAGTCGACCACCCTGGCGGCGATTGTTGATCAGGCTAACAAGACTCGCAAGGATCACATTCTGACCATCGAAGACCCCATCGAGTTTGTCCACAAGAGCGGCAGCTGTATCGTCAACCATCGTGAGGTCGGGCTGCATACCAAGAGTTTTTCCGCCGCCCTGCGTGGAGCTCTGCGTGAAGACCCCGATATCATCATGGTGGGTGAAATGCGCGATCTCGAAACCATCGCCCTGGCCATGGAGGCGGCCATGACCGGGCATCTGGTCTTTGGCACCCTGCACACCCTTAATGCCAACAAGACGGTGGATCGGATCATCGAAATTTTCCCCGCCAGCCAGCAGGCTCAGGTTCGCTCCACCCTGGCCGATGCCTTGAAGGCGGTGGTTTCCCAGACCCTGTTCAAGCGGATCGACAAGAAGGGGCGTTGCGCCGCCCTGGAGATTCTGATCTGTACCCCGGCGGTGCGCAATCTGATCCGGGAGGGAAAGACCTACCAGATCCCCTCGGCCATGCAGACCGGCAAGAAATTCGGGATGCAGACCCTGGACGACGCCATCCTGGAGCTGGTCAACAAGGGGTGGATCTCCGGTGAAGACGCCTACATCAACGCCATCGACAAGAGTAAATTCGTTCAGTTCCTCAAGAAGCCCCCCGCCGATTTTACCGACGCCTGATCGCCGGTTGGCAGGTCAGTTCCCGGTCGGTGACGGTGCAGGTGATGGAGCCGTCGCGGCCGGTGGTGAACACCCGGGCGCCCATGGCCTCCCATTCCGCGACCCGCCGGTAGTCGGTGCGGCGGTCATCGTCCGAAACCACGATATAGCGCGGGGCCACCCCCGATACAAAATCCGGGGCCATTGATGTCCGGCGGCCGTGGTGGGAGGCGGCCAGGACCGTGTGGCTCGCCTCCTCCTCCAATTGGGCCAACAGTCGTCGCTCCTGGCCCATGCTGATATCCCCCGGCAAGAGAAACGAGAAATCCCCGTGTCGGTAGCTGATTACCAAGCCCTGGTCGTTGACCGGATCATCCAGGGGCGGCTTGAGATTGCTCGCCTCGTGGCTATGAAAATCGGCCAGATTTTGCAACCCGACCAGATCCGCTCCCGCCGCCAACTCCTCGCCGGCTACCGGTATCCTGATCTCAATCCCCAAGCTTTCCGCCAACTCCAGCAGGGCCGGATAGTCGGCGACCTCTGTGCCGTGGCCGCTGACCCACAGGGTTCCGGGGCGAAAATTCCGCAACAGGAAGGGGATCCCGTTGTAATGATCGGCGTGGGGGTGGCTGATCACTACCGCATCCAGGCGCCTTATCCGCCGGTGGCGGAGAAAGGGGGCGATCAGTTGTTCACCGATATCGGCGCTCAAGGTGGAGGGGCCGCCGCCGTCCACCAGGATGGTGCGGTTGCCGGGCAGCTCCACCACGGTGGCGTTGCCGTGGCCGACCTCGATAAAGGTAACCCGGCTGTGGCCCTCCTGCTGGCGGCGCCATTGCTCCTGCACCGGCAGCAGGAAGAGCAGCAGCACCATTATAGCCCCGGCTCCGGCGGCGAAAATCCGATGACGACGCCAGAACAGCAGGGCACTGAACAGCCCGAGCCAGGCACACCACTCCCCCGGACTGGGCGGCGAGAGATAGTAAAAACTGAAGGGCAGGGCGGCCAGCCGGGCGGTGATGGCGGTGGTGATTTCAATTCCCGCGGTGGAAAGCGCCAGCAGCAAGCCGCCCCCGGGCAGGCCGAGCGTCGCCAGTCCCAGGCCGGTCAGGGCCAGGGGCAGGGTCCAGAAAAAGAGGGGCGGGGTGGCCAGCAGGGTGGTCAGTGGACTGAGCAGGGAAACTCGGTGGAAATGGTGCAGGGAGAAGGGGGCGGTTACCAGGGTGGCCACCGTCGAGACCAGCAGCCCGGCGCTGATCCAGAAAACGATATTTCGGCCGACTATCCCGGCCCGGCAGCCACTGCCCTGGGCTTGTGCCGCCTGGTAACGGCCTTGCAGGGCCGGCATCAGCATAATGATCCCGGCGGTGGCGGCAAAGGAGAGCTGGAAGGAGGCCCCGAACAGGGCCGGCGGATCCAGAACCAGGATCAGCAGGGCGGCCACCGCCAGGTTATTGAGGCTGCACCATTGCCGATTGAGCAGAATCGCCCCCATGAAGACCAGGGTCATCAGCAGGGCTCGCTGGGCCGGGGGCTGCAGGCCGGTGATCAGGGCGTAGGCGATGATCGGCAGCAGGGCCAGCAGCAGGGCCGCCTTGCGCACATGCAGGGCCAGCAGCAGCCGGGAGGAGCGCTTGAGCAGCCATTCAGCAACGGCCATGCTCATCAGGGCGATCAACCCCAGGTGCATGCCGGAGATGGCCAGCAGGTGCATGGCCCCACCGGCCTTGAAGGTTTCCAGGGTGGCCGCAGGGATGCCGCTGCGATCGCCGATCAGCAGCGCCTTGAGCAGCGGCAGGGCATGGTGGCCGCCCAGATGTTGCTCCAGGTGGCGATCGGCGGCAAAGCGCAGCCGTTCGGGAAAATGGCGGAGGCGGAAGGCGAGGGATGGCGGCAGGGTCGGCTCGATCCTGGCCACCTGGATCGGATTGGCCACCCAGCCGCTGAGCCGGATCCCTTGGCGGGCAAGGAACTGCTGGTAATCAAAACCTCCCGGTACCCTGAAGGAGCGTACCGGACCCACCCGGGCCCGGACCAGCAGCAGGTCCCCCGGCCGGACCTCCGCGGGCAGGTTGCCGTTGACGGTGATCTGGACCAGACCGCGGGCCGGTTGTTTGCCCTCGGGGGTGCGCAGCTCCTCCACCGCCAGCACCAGCCGGGTTCGCCCGTTGCCGCTGCGGGGAAGCTGGCGCAAAACCCCCACCAGGACCACGTCATGACTTGGCTCGGAGATAGTTTCAAGCGGGGTGGGCAGCAGCAGGTTGTAGAGATGGTCGGGGGCGGTGGGTGGAGATAAGTGCGGCCGGGTCAGGCTGTAGCCGGCAGCCATAAAAATGGCCAGCAACAGCAGGAGCGCCGGGGTGCCGAGGTACACATCCCGGCGCGGGCGGAGGAGAAAGAGAACGCCCGCAGCCGCCAGTACGACCAGTAATCCGCTAAGCAGCGGGGGGACGGAGAGGTAACGGGCCGCAGCGCCACCCGTCATCAGGGCCAGGGTTACCGGGATAAAGAGGCCGTGGAAGACCCTCTGCTCCGGCAGCCGAACCACCATGGTTTAATCGAGGAAATTTTTCAGTTTTTCCCGACGGCTGGAGTGGCGCAGGCGGTTTAAAGCCTTCTTTTCGATCTGGCGGATGCGCTCCCGGGAGACATTGAAGCGTTTGCCGATCTCCTCCAGGGTGTATTCGGCGTCTTCACCGATCCCGAAACGCAGGCGGATAATCTTCTCCTCCCGCTCACTCAGGGTGGAGAGAATACTGGTGACCCGCTCGGCCAACTGGTTGCCTTTGACCGCCTCGTAGGGGGAGATCGACTCCTGGTTCTCCAGGAAATCCCCCAGGGTGGAGTCGTCGTCGCCCACCGGGGTCTCCAGGGAGATCGGTTCGCGGGAGGCTTCGAAAATGGCGAGGATCTTCTCCATGGGCAGGCCGGTTTTCTCGGAGATCTCCACCGGGGTGGGCTCCCGGCCCAGCTCCTTGAGCAGGGAGTAGAAGGCCTTGAAGAACTGGCTGCGCAGCTCGAGAAAGTGGACCGGCAGGCGGATGGTCCGGGTCTTGTCGAGGATGGCCCGGGTGATCGCCTGGCGGATCCACCAGCTGGCGTAGGTGCTGAACTTGTTGCCCTTGGTGTAGTCGAAGCGGAAAACCGCCCGCATCAGGCCCAGGTTGCCCTCCTGGATCAGGTCGGCCAGGGTCAGGCCCTGGTGCATGTAACGTTTGGCGATACTGACCACCAGCCGCAGGTTGGCCTTGATCATCGCATCCTTGGCCACCTCGATGGAACGGGCATAGAGTTCCACCCGGCAGTAGTTCTGGCGCAGGCGCTTTCTCTCCGGATACTGCTCGCAGACCTTGGTCATGGAGCGCACCATATGGTTCAGGTGCTGTTTCTTGGGTTTCAGGGTCGGGTCGCGTTTTTCCCAGAGATCGAGGCGCTCGGCCAACAGCTTCATCTCCGGCAGGCCGGAGCGGTCCTTGCGAATGGCGTTGACGATGGCGTTGAAGCCTTCGCGAATGGTCTTGGAATATTTTTCCTCCTCCTCGGGGGTCAGCAGGTCGAACTGGCCCATCTCGCGGAGATAGGTGGTGGTGGTCTCCTCGGGCTCGGCCAGGTCATCGCGACCGGCGAGCTTGGCGGCCAGGGGACCCTCCTCCTCCATGTCGCCGGAATCGTCCTTATCATCCAGATGCTTGCCGGAGAGATCTTTTTTGTCTCCATCCTTGTCGTGGGTGATCACTTCGATGTTGTTTTCCTGGAGGAAGTCGAAAATTCCGTCGATGGCATCGGAATCCTTGTCATCCGGGATCAGGTCATTTAAGAAGGAGAGGGTGATGCAACCGTCGTCCTTGCCGGCCTCGAGCAACCTGGATTTGATGTTAACGGACACGATGTTGATCTCCCGATACTGGATGGTTTGGGGGTATGCCTCCCCTTCTGATTCAAGTACGTCAAACGCGGTACACTAATGCTTCTCTGCGGAAAGAGCAAGAGTAAAATATAGAATAATTAATATTCAGCTTGGCCGGCAGGACCGGTCGATGTTATGGTTGTTCGAAGCTGCAGCGTGGCTGACAACTCTATGCTAGCACAGGGGAGAACCACAGCGTGACATTTTTTTATGCTCGGGGCAGCGGGATTTTGCTGCATGTAACTTCCCTGCCAAGCCGTTTTGGGGTCGGGGATCTGGGGCCGGCGGCTCACGTCTTTGTCGATCTGCTGGCGGAGGCCGGACAGCAGTACTGGCAGTTTTTGCCCCTGTGCCCCACCAGCCGGGAACTGGATAACTCCCCATATATGGGCCTTTCCGCCTTTGCCGGCAATCCGTTGTTGATCAGCCCGGAGAGTCTGGCCGCCGATGGCTTGCTCTCCCATGACCTGCTCCACGACGCCCCGCAATTTTCCGAATATCTGATCAACTTCGACGAGGTGTTGCCCTGGAAGGAGGAGATTCTGGCCGCCGCCTTCGCCCTTTTTGCAACCAACCATCCCCTGCGTGGGGAGTATGAACGGTTTGTTGCCGGCGAAAGTTGGCTGGATGATTACGTTCTTTTCATGGCCCTGCACGAGGAGCAGCACGGGCTGCCCTGGTACTCCTGGCCGCCGGAGATTGCCCGGCGTCATCCCGGGGCGCTGGTCGAGGGCCGGGAGCGTTTGAGCGACCGGATCAATTACCACAGGTTTGTTCAGTTCATCTTTTTCCGGCAATGGGAGCGGTTGCGCCGTTATGCCAAGGAGAAAGGGGTGTGGTTGATCGGCGATCTCCCCATCTATGTGGCCCCGGATAGCGCCGAGGTCTGGGCCGCCCCGGATTTTTTCCTGCTGGATAAGGAAACCCTGCAGCCCACCCATGTGGCCGGAGTGCCGCCCGATTACTTCAGTGACTCCGGCCAGCGCTGGGGCAATCCTCTGTTTCGCTGGGACGGCGACCCGGCCAGCCGCGTCGGGCTGGAGCGGTGGTGGCAGCAGCGGTTTCGGCAGCAGTTCAGGATGGCCGATATTGTCCGGATTGATCATTTTCGCGGTTTTGAGTCCTACTGGCGGGTTCCGGCCACCGAACCCGATGCCGTGCGAGGGGAATGGGTCAAGGGGCCGGGGCTGGATTTCTTTCGGGGCATGGAAAAGGCCCTGGGAGGGTTGCCGATCATCGCCGAAGATCTGGGAATTATCACGCCGGCGGTGGGAGAGTTGCGTGACACCCTGGGTTTCCCCGGCATGAAGGTCTTGCAGTTTGCCTTCGACTCCGATGAGGAGAACAGCTACCTGCCCCACAACTATGCGGACCGCAACTGTGTAGTTTACACCGGCACCCACGACAACGATACGGCGGTGGGCTGGTATTTCAGCGACCGCAGCACCCCGGCGGCCAAGGAACGCCTGTTGCGTTACGCTCGCAGCCAAGAGGGCAGTCCGATCCACTGGGATTTCATCCGGGTCGCGCTGGCCTCGGTGGCGGATCTGGTGATTATCCCCCTCCAGGATATTCTGGGGTTCGGCAGCGACTGCCGGATGAATATCCCCGGCACCGCCAGGGGCAACTGGCGCTGGCGGGTGGCTCCCCGCTTTCTCATTCTGGAGGTGATGACCCGCTTACGCGATGAAACCGAATTTTATAACCGTTTGCCCCGACGGGCGGAACCAACAAACAAGGAGGAAATAGATGGCAAAAATCAAGGTGCTGGCCTTTAACGGCAGCCCCCGGGCCGGAGGTAACACCGCCACCATGCTTTCGGCTTTGGCCGAAGGAGTAACGGCTGCCGGCGGCGAGATCGAAATTGTCCGGATCTGCGATCTGGTTATTCAACCCTGCATTGCCTGTGGCGGTTGCGACGAGACCGGAGAGTGCGTCCTGATTGATGACATGACCCAGTTGTACGAAAAGATCACCGCCGCCGATCGAGTGGTGCTGGCCTCGCCCATCTACTTCTACGGGATCACCGCCCAGGCCAAGGCCCTGGTGGACCGCAACCAGGCCCTGTGGAGCCGCTGGCGTCTGCCGGGGCGGCAGGGACAACGGGCGGATGATTCATCGCGACGTGGATTGCTGCTGGCGGTGGCCGCCACCAAGGGGGTCAAGGTTTTCGATGGCGCGATCCTCACTGCCAAGTACGCTTTCGATGCCATGGGCTTTGCCTATGGCGGCGAGGTTCTGGTTCGCGGCCTGGAGCAGTGCCTTGATGCCGCCGGTCGCCCCGAGGCTCTGCGGGAGGCCGGTGAACAGGGGCGGAAACTGCTGGCAAGATTATCAGCTTGACCTCGGGCCGCACATAAGGTAGATAGAGCCCACACTTTTGCATGGCCCCTTCGTCTAGCGGTCTAGGACGCTGGCCTCTCACGCCGGTAACACGGGTTCGAGTCCCGTAGGGGTCACCAAAAAACAGATATGAGGGATTAAGAGCCTGCTCTTAATCCCTCTTTTTGTTTGTCCCCATCACCGCCATCGATCGGCCGCGGATGGAGGAGGTGCTGGAACATTCCGGCGCCCACGCGGTTCTGTGTAAGCCCCTGGAACTGGAGGAGCTGCGGAAAACCATCGGCAGCCTGCTTGCCAGCTCTCAATGAAGTTGCTAGCGGCGGTCAAGTGGGGGCAAACGAGGTTGTATCCGGGTCCATTTTCGGCTATTCTGCCACTCTGTGGCCTTGACGACAGAAGTTCTCTTTGACGGCCGTGCCTTTGGGGAAAATTTGTGGAGGGGATATGGTGGTAATGAGAAGTTGGCGCCCGCAGGGGCGGACGGTAATGCCGGGCGTTCGGGGATTATCCTGGGCCACGGTGCTGTTGTTGCTGCTGTTGCTCGCCGCCTGTGGAGAACAAAGGCAGTTGCAGTTGGGCGATCAGGCCCCCGATTTCGCCGCGGTTGACCAGTACGGCAACCGTTTCAATCTCTCCGATTACGACGGCCAGCCGGTGGTTTTGCGTTTCTGGTCGGTGGACTGCAAGTACTGCCGGGCCGATACTCCGGTTTTCAACCGCTATTTTCGCCAGTATCAGGAGCAGGGCCTGCAGATCATCTACATCAGCCGCAATGAGAACCAGGAGCTGGTTCAACGTTTTATTGCGGAACTGGAGATCGAATTTCCGGTGATTATCGACCATGGCGGCCGGATCGCCGAACAGTACCGGGTCAAACTCGACCCCATGGCGGTTTTTATTGATCCGCAACACCGGCTGACCGCCGCAGTGCTGGGCGGGGTGGGGGAGGAGGAGTTGCAAAGATTGATCGGAGGGTATTTGCAATGAAGGGTGCGCTGAAGGTTCTGTTTTGGGCTCTGATCCTGTCACTTTGGTTGCCGGCGTTCGGCGCCGCGGGCTCCAAGACGCCACCCCCGGTGGAGCAGGTGGGAGTCCGGGAGAAGTGCCCGGTCTGCGGGATGTTCGTGGCCCGCTACCCCCACTGGATTACCCAACTGCACCTGGCCACCGGCAAGGTGCAGTTTTTCGACGGGATGAAGGATCTGCTGGCCTACCATTTCAACCCCGAAAGTTTCGGAGCTGGCAAAGGGGTGGAGGTGACGGCGATCTGGGCCAAGGACTACTACACCCTGCAGTGGATCGACGGCCGGAGCGCCTATTATGTGGTCGGCAGCGGGATCCACGGTCCCATGGGGCACGAGTTTATCCCGCTTGACTCCGAGGAGAAGGCGCAGACCTTTTCCCGGGATCATCAGGGCCGGGAGATTTTGCGTTTCGAGGAGATCACCCCCGAGCTGGTGCAGGAGATGCGGGGTGGCCATACCATGGGGCGTGGTCATTGACCGGGCCAGGCAGGATCTCGCAGATGCGTCCCTCCACGTTGGCCTTGGGATTACTGTTGCTCTTTATCGCCCTTAACGCCATGATCCTGGTCCATGGCCGGGAGTTGCGGGCCCGGCAGCAGGCGGCGTTGCCCCTCCTCCATATTGCGGTTTCCGGTCTGGGTCTGACCGATCTGGTGGTGGCCACCGAGGCTCGCTACACCAGGCATCCGGCGGTCAGTGATCCCCTGACCCCGTTTATGAGCCATCCCGGCGCCATCGAGCATTTTCCCACCGGCTCCTTCTGGGCTCCGCCGCCGCTGTTGCGGGAGCCCCAGCCCACGGGAGCGCTTCACCGGCGGCGGCCGGCGACGGAGGGGTAGCCATGGAAGGGGCTTTGGCCAAACAACTCAACCTGCTGGACTTCGCCCTCTCCTCGTTGTGGCGGCGGCGCTGGAAAAATCTCGGGGTGCTGCTGATTTTCACCGGGGTGATCTTTCTGCTGGCCTCCTTTCATCTGGTGACCAACGCCCTCACCGAGAGGGCCGGGGCGATTCTGGCCCCCACCCCCGATATCGTGATCCAGAAGATGAGCGCCGGCCGCCAGGAATCAATTCCCCTGGCCTACCAGGAACAGTTGCGCGGTTTTTTCGGGATCAGGCAGGTGGTGCCCCGGATCTGGGGTTACTATTTCGATGAGGTGCGGCTGGCCAATTTCACGGTGATCGGCGTCGACCCCGGCCGGATGCCCCTGGGCCAACACCTGGGTCAGACCCTGGCGACGGGGGAGTTTCCGGCGGCCGGAGCCGACGGGCCGGCCCCGGCCGCCGTCGGCGGTTTGATCGCCTCATCCCTCGATCTGGCCCCCGGCGGGTTTTTCTCCCTCTTCCGGCCCGACCTTACCCTGAAAAGCTTTACCGTCTCGGGAATCTTCAAGGGCGAAACCGACCTGCTCACCGCCGATCTGATCGCCGTCGAGCTGGCCCAGGCCCGCGATCTATTCCAGATTCCTGCGGGACTGGTCACCGACCTGTGCGTCTATGTCCACAATCCGGCCGAAGTCGATAATCTGGCCCGACGGATTGCCGAGGTGTTGCCCGATACCCGGGTACTGACCCGGGAACAGATCTCCCGCACCTACCAGGCGGTTTTCGGTTGGCGCAGCGGCATGGCCGCCGTTTGCCTGCTGGCCGCCCTGGCCGCCTTTGCCATCCTGGCCTGGGATAAGGCCTCCGGCTTATCACCGGAGGAGCGCCGGGAGGTGGCGGTACTCAAGATTGTCGGCTGGGAGACCCCGGATCTGCTGATCATGCGGGGCCAGGAGGCTTTGGTGGTGGCCGGGGGCGCTTTCCTGCTGGGGCTGTCCCTGGCCTGGGTCCATGTCCTCTATTTCGATGCCGCCCTCTTTCGGCCGGTGCTGGTGGGCTGGTCGGCGATCTATCCCGCCTTTGCCCTGGCCCCCAAAATCGTACTGCAGGATCTGCTGCTGCTCTTTGCCCTGACCGTGCCGCCCTATCTGGCTGCCACCGTGATTCCCACCTGGCGCAGCGCCTCGGTGCCGGCCGAAGATGCCCTTAACGGATAGCCAATATGCTGATTGAACTGGAAAAGGTGGAAAAGATCTATAACCGGGGCCGGGCCAATCAGGTCCGGGCTCTGGCCGGGGTCGATCTCCAGGTGGCCGCCGGAGAGGTGGTTTGCCTCAAGGGGCCCAGCGGTTCGGGCAAGAGTACCCTGCTGGCCATTATCGGTTGCGTGATGGCTCCCACCAGCGGTCGGGCGGCCATCGCCGGCAAGCAACTGGCCCGCTTGCCCGACCGTTTTCTCACCATCCATCGGCGCCAAACCATCGGTTTTATCTTTCAACGTTTCAATCTGCTGCCGGCCTTAAGCGTGCGGGAAAATATCACCCTGCCGCTGTTGCCCCTGGGGGTGTCGCCCGCTGAGCAGCGGCAACGGGCCCGGGTTCTGCTTAAGCGACTGGGAATCGCCCACCGGGAGAACTTCCCGGCCGGCCAGATCTCCGGCGGCGAGTTGCAAAGGGTGGCCATTGCCCGGGCCCTGATCAACAATCAGCCGATTATTCTGGCCGACGAACCCACCGCCCATCTCGACACCAAACTCAGCCACGAGTTTATGGGAATCATGGCCGGGTTGAAAGCCGAGGGCAAAACCATCATCATCACTTCCCACGACCCGCTGGTGGTTGAGGATCAAGCCATCGACCGGGTGGTGGAGGTGACTGACGGACGGGTGCGATGCTGCTGAACAGTTGGAGTCTGGCGCTGGTTCTAAGCAGTCTGCTGGTGGTTTTCCTGCTGGCGGTGGCGGCCCGGAGCGCCCTGCGGGTGATCCGCTTCTGGAATCCGGCCAGCGACGACAGCCGCCAGATCAGCCTGGAGAGCGAAATCTGGCTCTCTTCCACTTTGGTGACTTACGCCCTGGCCCTGCAGATCCTCAGCCTGGTGCTGCTGGTGCTGGCCGCCGACAATTTCGCCGAGGTGATCACCGGGGCGATGTGCGCCACCGGCACCCTGTTGGTCAACGATTTCGGCCTGCCGGCCCTCACGGTCAAGCTGGTCGGGGTCTTTTTCTACGGCTTCTGGCTGGTGATTCACCGGCTCGATATCAGTTCCGAACACTACCCTCTGGTGCGGCACAAGTGCTGGTATCTGCTGGCGCTGCTCCCCTGGCTGGCGGCGGATATCACCCTCCAGAGCCTCTACCTGCTCAAGATCGAACCCGACATTATCACCTCCTGCTGCGCCGTGGTTTTCAGCCCCGGCTCCGGCGGCTCCCAGCTCTGGGCCGAGTTGGCCGGCGGGCAAATTCTGCCACCGTTCTACGGCGGGATCGCCGCCCTGCTGCTCACGGGCGCTGTTCTCTGGCGTTGGCCCGGGCCCTGGTTGTACGGTGCTTTTGCCACATATTGGCTGCTCTTTCTCCCCCTGGCCCTGTTGGCGATAACCGTGGCGATCTCCTCCTATATTTACGCCATGCCTTTCCATAACTGCCCTTTCTGCATCCTTAAACCCGAGTACGCCTATATCGGTTTCGCCATTTACGGGACTCTGCTGCCGGCCGCCTTCTACGGCCTGAGCGGACCACTGGCCGGGATTTTTCGTTCCCTTCCCGGTTTGGCCGCTCCGGTGGCCGCCTTTCAGCGCCGGGCTCTGGCCGCTTCGTTGATCCTGCTGCTGCTCTTCACCCTTTTCTCTTCCTTCCATTACCTGCGCTATCTGCTGATGGGAGGCGAGGTATAAAGCTGCGGCGCCATGCCGTTACATTTACCAGCTTGTCGCCGGTGCCCGCAGGTTATATAGTGGGCGGGGCCGATTTGGCAGGGAAACTAATTAATATCTCCGGGAGAGAAGCCTGGTGTTCCCGAACCGGGGAATAGCTGGAAAATACCTGATTATGGACAATTTACCCCTCTATCTCCTGGTGCTGGCGGCCGGCAAGGGCACCCGGATGCGTTCGCGCCGGGCCAAGGTGCTGCACCAACTCTTTTTTGCCCCGATGATCGATCATGTGCTGGATGCGGTGGCGCCCCTGGAGCCGACGGCAACCGTGGTGGTGCTGGGGCATCAGCGCCGGGAGATTGAACAGGTGCTGGCCGGACGGAAGCTGGAAATCGCCGTGCAGCGAGAGCAAAACGGCACCGCCCACGCGGTACTGGCCGCTGCCGATCTGTTGGCCGGTCGACCCGGGACCACCCTGATCCTTTGTGGCGATACCCCCCTGATCCGCCCCCAAACGCTGAAAAATCTGCTGGCGATTCATCGGCGTAACGCAGCGAGCCTCAGTGTCCTCAGCGCCCGACCGCAAGATCCCTTCGGCTACGGCCGGCTGGTCTGCGATACCCGGGGGCGCCTGCTGCGGATTGTCGAGGAGAAGGATGCCTCCGCGGCGGAAAAGCAGATCGGCGAGGTCAATGCCGGAATCTATTGTGTAACCAACGACTTTCTTTTCCAGGCTCTGGCCGAGGTGGGCAGCGACAACCGCCAGAACGAGATGTACCTGACCGATATCGTTGCCATTGCGGTGGCCGCAGGGCGCAAGGTGCAGCACTGGTGCTGCCCCGATGCCGACGAGATGCTCGGGGTCAACTCCCGGGTGGAACTGGCCCGGGCCCACGCTCTGCTGCAGCAGCGCCGCAACCGCGAACTGATGGAGAGCGGGGTCACGCTGCTGCAACCGGAAACCACCCTGATCGCCGGGGGGGTGGAGATCGGTCCGGACACCATTATCGCCGCCGGGGTCCAGATCAGCGGCCGGACCCGGATCGGGCCCGGTTGCCGGATCGATCCCTTCGTCAAACTCCACGACTGTATTCTGGAAGAGGGGGCCGAAATCCCTTCCTTCAGCGACTTGTGCGGAACCAGGGTGGCGGCGGGGCAACGGCCGCTTCCCGGAGCCCGTTAAATCAACACTTTGTTGGCCCTGGTGAACGGTTACAAGCGATCACAGAGGCCACAAGATAAGCGGTCACGGGGTGCCGCAGGTTGCGGCAAGCGGGACGGCGATGCGTACGCCAGTACGTGAGCCGGAACGATCGCCGCAAGATGCGGTGCCCCGTGACCGCTTACGGTAAAATACCTTGACCGCCGGGGGCGGCCAAGGTAGATTGCAACCTGCTGTTTATTCTGAATAATATCGTGTAACTAATTATTTTTTTGTCTTTTTTGCGGAGTATACTTATTATGGAACATGTGGAAAGTCTTAATCGGCTGGAGGCCATAGTCAGCAAATTGATGGGCAGCCTGGACGCCGCGGCGGCCGAAAAAAGAAAACTGGTTGAGCAACTGCAACGGTTGGGCGAGGAAAACGGTGAGTTGAAGCAGGAGCTTGCCCGCCTGCGGGAGGAGAAGGACCAGGTCCGGCACCGGGTGGGGGGCTTGATCGATACCATCGAAAAATGGGAACGCAGCTTTTCCGACGGGCAACCAGCCGCGACCGGGGATGGGGAGCAGGTTTAGCGGAGTGTAAAACATATTGCCAAGGATCGCGGTTTTTGGTAACCCTTGAAAGGAGACGGGCTTGGAACGGCTGGTTAAATTCGAAGTGCTGGGCCAGGAGTATCCCCTCTTCACCGACGCGCCCGAAGAGGATGTGCAGGAGATCCTCCATCTGGTCAAAACCCATCTGGAGGAAGCCAGCCGGGGCAGCAGTCGGGGGCTGCCGGCCAACAAGGCCGCCATTCTTACCAGCTTGAACATGGCCGGCCAGTACGTTCGGTTGAAGCGTGAATTTAAAGAGTACCGGCAGCAGGTTGAGCAACATCTGGGCCGGCTCAGCGAGCGGGTCGAACAGGCCGGCCAAAATGAGGTGTAACGGTTTCCCCTGCCTTGTTTGTGATCGGGCAGATAAATTTCGAGCCAACATTGACATTGAGGGTGACCGCAAGCTGTTTTCTGCAAGGAGATCGTCTTTGGGCGAATTCCTTAAGAGGGAAACACTGGTATCGCCCACCTAACACTGTTAGGTTCGATGTCACTGTCCGGGCACGGCAATGGCGGGGGATTTTTTTTGCTATAACGGCAAGTTCACTTTCGGGAACCTGCCGTTAGCTGGATGGCAACGCCCCCGTGCAGGGGTTTTATATATTTTGCTGTCGTTTACTAGAGAGGAAGCAGTGTTTTTACGCGTCGCGGTCAGGGGTCGGGAAACCGGCGGCCGGGGCGCCCGGTGATATTCGAGGGTGGTTTTACAGGCGTTTAGTGCAGCCCGGGACGGTTTGTTGGGTCCGGTTACGGGCTTTGCGGCGTTGGACGGGGCAGCAGGACCTTTTAGCGGTGATTTTTCTTTTCAGTTGTCGACGGATCCATAAGCACTGCTGCGGTTAATCCTCCAGTCCTTGCGCTGACGATTAACCGACGGGCAGACGTTGCCCCCGACGACAAGTGCAGCCCGTGAAGCCGGGCGACCGTGTCCCGTCCGCCAGGATGGGGCTTCCTGTGGCCCGAACACCCTCTTCTCTCCCCGTTTTCTTCCTGTTTTTCCTCTCTTTTGGTGTAGTCATAATCTAATTACAAGGGGGGAGTCCGTGTCCAATATCGTACTGATTATCGGGGTGGCGGGCCTGTTGGCACTGGCTGTCGGTTTGGCGGTCGGGTTTATGCTGCGTAAGGTTATTTCCGAGGGCCGCCGGGAGAATGCCGAGGCCCAGGGGCGCAAACTGGTGGAAAATGCCCTGGCCGAAGCGGAGCGGATCCGTAAGGAGGCCGCTCTGCAGAGTCGTGACGAGGCCCTGCAACTGAAGCAGGAAACGGATAAGGAGATCCGTGATCGTAAGAAGGAGGTGACCGAGGAGGAAAAAAGGCTGATCCAGAAGCTGGACCAGATGGAACGCAAGATCGATCTGCTGGATCAGCGGGAGCTGGAGCTGATCAAGAAGGAGCAGGGGCTGGCTCGTGATGAAGAGCAACTGAAAAATCGTAACCGCGAGATCGACAGCCTGGTTGAGGAGCAGCGGGGTCGGCTGGAAAAGATCGCCGGGATTTCCCGGGAAGAGGCCAAGGCGATGCTGATTGAGAGCATCGAGAGCGAGGCCCGGATGGAGGGAGCCAAGGCGGTAGTCAAGATCGAAAACGAGATGAAGCTCAAGGCCGACCGCAAGGCCAAGAATATTCTGGCCCTGGCGATCTCCCGCTACGCCGGAGATTATGTCGCCGAAAGAACGGTTTCGGTGGTGCCCCTGCCCGGTGATGAGATGAAGGGCCGGATCATCGGTCGGGAAGGGCGTAATATCCGGGCCATCGAGGCGGCCACCGGCATTGATGTGATCATTGACGACACTCCCGAGGCGGTGATCCTCTCCGGTTTCAATCCGGTACGCCGGGAGGTGGCCAGGCTGGCCCTGGAACGGCTGATCGCCGATGGCCGGATCCATCCGGCCCGGATCGAAGAGGTGGTCAACAAGGTAGCCGAGGAGCTGGAGGTGGGGATGCGGGAGGCCGGCGAACAGGCCACCTTCGATGTCGGCGCCCATGGGGTCAACCCCGAACTGATCAAGCTGCTGGGGCGGCTCAAGTACCGGACCAGCTACAGCCAGAACTGCCTGCAGCACTCTCTGGAAGTTGCCTTTCTTTGCGGGATTATGGCGGCCGAACTGGGAATCAATGTCAAACAGGCCAAGCGGGCCGGCCTGCTCCACGATATCGGCAAGGCGGTGGACCACGAGGTGGAAGGGTCGCACGCCAGCATCGGGGCCGATCTGGCCAAGAAGTATGGTGAGTCTCCCGAGGTGATCCATGCCATCGCCGCCCATCACGAGGATGTCGCCCCGGAAAGTCTGCTCGATATTCTGGTCCAGTCGGCCGACGCCCTCTCCGGCGCCCGTCCCGGGGCCCGCAAGGAGATGCTGGAGTCCTATGTCAAGCGCCTGGAAGATCTGGAAAAGATCGCCAACGGCTTCAAGGGGGTGGATAAGTCCTATGCCATTCAGGCCGGCCGCGAAATCCGGGTGATCGTGGACAGCGGCAAGCTCAGCGATGCCGAGGCGGCCCTGATCACCAAGGATATCGTCAAGAAGATCGAAGAGGAGCTGACCTATCCCGGCCAGATCAGGGTTACGGTAATCCGGGAGAGCAGAACCGTGGAGTACGCCAAGTAGGGGCGATGGCGATGAACGATGAGATGAGGATCAGTGAGCAGATGGAGTACCTGACCCGCGGCGCGGCCCAGGTGATCTCCCCCGAGGATCTGGAAAAAAAACTGCGTCAATCCCAGGATAGCGGAGTGCCGCTGCGGATCAAGGCCGGTTTTGATCCCACCGCTCCCGATCTCCACCTGGGGCATACGGTGCTGATCCAGAAGATGAAGCAGTTCCAGGAGCTAGGGCATGAGATCTGCTTTCTGATCGGTGATTTCACCGGGATGATCGGCGATCCCACCGGCAAGTCGGAGACCAGAAAACCCCTGAGTGCGGAAGAGGTGGCGGCCAACGCCGAAACCTACAAGGAGCAGGTGTTTAAAATCCTCGACCCGGATAAGACCCGGGTGGTGTTCAACAGCTCCTGGCTCAATCAGCTCTCCTCGCGGGAGATGATCCAGTTGGCCGGCCAGCTCACCGTGGCCCGAATGCTGGAGCGGGAGGATTTCAAGCAGCGCTTTGCCGGGGAGAAACCCATCGGAATTCACGAGTTCATGTATCCCCTGATCCAGGGCTACGATTCGGTGGCCCTGAAGGCCGATGTCGAGCTGGGTGGCACCGATCAGCTTTTCAACCTGCTGATGGGCCGCGATCTTCAGCGGGTCTGGGGCCAGGCTCCCCAGGTGGTGCTGACCATGCCCCTGCTGGAGGGGCTGGACGGGGTCAACAAGATGAGCAAGTCTCTGGGCAACTATATCGGGATCACCGAAAGTGCCGATGATATCTACGGCAAGACTCTCTCCATGCCCGACCAGTTGATGTTTCGCTACTACGAACTGCTCAGTGACCTCTCCCTGGAGGAGATTGCTGCGTTGCATCGGGAGATGGAGGCGGGCCAGGCCCACCCCAAGGCGATCAAGCAGCGTCTGGCCCGGGAGCTGGTGACCCGCTTTTACGGCCGCGAGGCCGCTGTCCGCGCCGAGGATAATTTCGAACGGGTCTTCAGCCAGCACCAACTGCCCGAGGATCTGCCGGAGGTAACCCTGGCAGCCGGTTCCGAACCCCTGTGGCTGCCCCGGCTGCTCTGCGATACCGGTTTGGTCAAGAGTACCGGCGAGGCTCGGCGGATGATCGAGCAGCAGGCGGTCAGCGTCAACGGTGACAAGATCACCGCCATCGAAACTGCCATCCCGGCCGCCGGCGAGGTTTTGCTCAAGGTGGGCAAGCGCCGCTTCTGCCGGGTCATCTTCCGCTAAGCGGGGTGGCCGAAATCATGGCCCTGGCCGGAAAAATATTTTATGCTGAGCGTTGAATCCGGTTTTATCGCCATGGAGGCTCGTCATGAAAACTTCCGTTTATCGCCGCAGCTCGTCCCTTGCCCTTTCCCGTCGTGATTTTCTGGCCCTGATGTCGGTTTCTGCCGCCGGGGCCATGCTGGGCGGTTGCGCGGTCAATCCGGTCACCGGCCGCCAGCAGTTGATGCTGCTCTCCGAGGGGCAGGAGATCGCCATCGACCAGGAACACTCACCCCACCAGTTCTCCGCCGATTTCGGTGTTTCCCGGGACGGCGCTCTCAACCGTTACGTGGGTTCCCTGGGCGCTGAACTGGCCAGCCATTCCCACCGCCCGGAGATGCCCTACTCATTTCAAGTGGTCAATGCCAACTACATCAATGCCTACGCCTTTCCCGGCGGCACCGTTGGGGTGACCCGCGGTATTCTGCTGGAGATGGGTGATGAGGCCGAACTGGTCGCCCTCTTGGGCCATGAGGTTGGCCATGTCAACGCCCGCCACGCCGCCCAGCGGATGACCAAAGGGATCTTTGCCCAACTGGCGGTGGTGGGGGCCGGGGTGGCGGTGGCAAGCTCCGAGGATCGCCAGGGCCTGGCCCCCTTGGTGCAGACCCTGGGCGGGCTAACCGCCGGTGCCCTGCTGGCCCACTACAGCCGGGAAAACGAACGGGAAGCCGATGCCCTGGGCATGGAGTACGCGGCCAAGGCCGGGCACAATCCCGCCGGGATGGTGGGGTTGCACCGGATGCTGGTGGCGCAGTCCCAGAGCAAACCCAATGCCCTGGAGCTGATGTTCTCCACCCATCCCATGAGCAACGAGCGACTGGCCACTGCCGAAAACATGGCGGCCAGCCGTTACCGGGAGGAGCAGGGGCGGCCGCGCAACCGGGAACGATACCAGGATAACCTGGCCGGCCTGCGGCGTCTGCGACCGGCCATCGAGGCTCAGCAGATCGGGGAAAGGGAGATGGCCCGGGAACGGTTTGTCCAGGCCGAGCCCCATTTCAAAAAGGCGCTGGGGCTGGCTCCGGATGATTACCCCGGCCTGCTGCTGATGTCCCGCTGCCAGTACGGTCTGGGTAATAAAGAAGAGGCGGCCCGCTTAGCCGAGGCCGCCCGTCAGGTTTATCCCGCCGAACCCCAGGCCCTGCAGGTGGCCGGGATTGCCCGCCTCGGCCTGGGTGACAACGGGACCGCCCACCGTTACTTCGAGGAGTATGATCGACTTCTGCCCGGCAACCCCAATACCACCTTCCTCAAGGGGGTGGCCCTTGAAAATATGGGCCAGACCCAAGCGGCTTCCCGGGAGTATCTCCGCTACCTTCAGCAGGCGGGCAGTGGCGGTCAGTCGGGTTATGCCCAGCAACGGCTGGTGGAGTGGGGCGTTTTGAGTCCGGCCCCGGCCCCCCCGCACCCTGCCCGTTGAGCTTGACGTCGTCATGAAGACTCTCTGTTTACTGCGGCATGCCAAAGCGGGATGGATGAGCGGTGAATCCAGCGACTTTGAACGGTCGCTCGATGAGCGCGGCATGGCGGATGCCCCGGTGATGGCGCGATTATTGCGGGATCACGCCTTTTCCCCGGAACTGATTGCGGCCAGTCCCTCCAAAAGAACCCGCCAAACCGCCCGCATCTTCGCCGATTCCCTGGGCTACCCGGCGGCCCGGATCAGTTGCGACGAGAAGATCTACTACGAGGGCATCGACGGCCTGCTGACCGTTATCCGGGCTTTTGACGACAACCTGTCCCGAGCGATGCTGGTGGGCCACAACCCCTATCTAACCATCCTGGCCGAGTGGCTGAGTGGTGAAAAGTTCGCTAATATCCCCCCATGCGGCCTGGTTGCTTTAAATTTTCCGGTGGACTCCTGGCTGGATGTTGAGCGGGGGATCGGTAGCCTGCTCTTTTACGATTACCCCAAAGCTTAACAACAGCAGTGGTGATTCATGACTTTCTCCTGCCGTAACTACGATTTTAATCTCAATAATTGCCAGAAATTGAAATCCGATTGCATCCCCGGGCGGCGGGGATGTGTTCTTGAGGGGCGGGTCAAGCTCAGCGAGGAGCTGGAGAAAAAGGTGGCCGCGTTGGAAAGGGGGCGTAAAGGCGGGAGAGGCAGGGGGTAAGAAACCGATCAGCGGCTGAAGTTGAAGATCAGCTCGTTTTTTTTCAGCAGGCCGTGTTCCCGGCGGGCCAGCTCTTCGATATACTCCGGGTCGTTGCGCAGCCTTTCGAGCTCGATGAGCAGTTCGTGATTTTCCTGTTCCAGGCGACTGTTCTCCTCCCGCAGCCCTGCAAGTTCCCGGGAAATTCGAGAGTATTGCCAGAGCCCGTAAGGGCTCAGCAACATCCAAAGGGCCAGCAGCGCCAGCAGCAGCAGGATGACGGCCTTGATGGGATTTTTCTCTTTTGGCTGGTAGGGTCGCGGCATGGGCCTTTCTCGGTTCCGTCCCGGGTCGTTACTCGATTTTAAGCAGCTTGATGATCATAATACCCGATTCGTAAAGCAGATACATCGGCGCTGCCATGAAGGAAAGGTTGACCACATCCGGGGTGGGGGTGATCAGGGCGGAGATAATGGTGATAATCAGTACCGCATAACCCCGGTTGCGTTCGAACCTTTGCCGGGTCATCAGCCGGGTTTTGGCCCCGAAGACCATGAAGATCGGCAGCATGGCGATAAAACCGAAGGCCAGCACGAAGACGGTGACGAAGGTGACGAACTTGCCCACCGCGATCACGGCCTGCAACTGCTCGGACTGATAGCCCAGCAAAAAATTAACCCCCAGGGGCAGGGTGACCAGAAAACAGAAGATGGCGCCGCCGTAGAAGAGCAGGCAGCTGAAGGCCGCAAACCAGAGCCGGGTGATCCGGGTAAGCTTGAACGGCCCGGCCATCGCTTTCCAGAACCACCAGGAGAAGAGCGGCACGGTGGTGAAAATGGCCAGCCCCAACCCCAGCCGTACATGGGCCAGGAAGGGGTCGGTGACGGTGAAATAGGCCAGTTCCTGGCTCAGGTGGGCTTGCAGTAGGCGTAAAGCTTGCGGTGAAACCACGGTGAAGCCCATGGTCGCCACCACCAGAAGGATCCCCAGGTAGAGCATCGGCGTCCGTAAGTCCAGGATCAGCCGGGCCAGGCGATGACCTTTGGGCGGCGTCATTGCTTCCGCTTACAGCACGTTTGCTCGGATGAAATCGATCCCGTTGCGGAAAAGCGTCACCCCCTGGCCCTCCTCCGGCAACTGCTCCCTGGTCCAACGCGGGTGGTTGACCCGATGGAGGAAGGCTTCCGGGTGGGGCATCAGGCCAAAGAGGCGACCGCTGGGGTCACAGATTCCGGCGATTCCGTCCGGTGAGCCGTTGGGGTTCAAGGGATAGCGCATGGTCGCTTTGCCGGTCTGGGGATCGGCGTAGCGCATGGCGATCAGGTGGTTCTCTTCCAACAGGTTGAGGACCGTCTCGCCGGCGGTGACGAACTTGCCTTCGCCGTGGCGCACCGGCAGATAAAGTTGCTCAATCCCCTTGGTGAAAACGCAGGGACTCTCCGGATCAACCCGCAGGTGGACCCAGCGATCCTCGAAGCGGCTGGAGTCGTTATGGGTCAGGCTGACCAGCCGACGGTCGTAGCGTTGGTCGAAACCGGGCAGCAGTCCCATCTTGACCATCAACTGAAAACCGTTGCAGACCCCGATGATCAACTTGCCCGCTTCGATAAAGCGGTAAAGCTGGTCGCGGATCGGCTCCCCTCCGGGTTTTACCGTGGCGTGGCGCAGGCGGTGGGCTCCGGCCTGGCCGGCCCCCAGGTCGTCGCCGTCCAGAAAACCGCCGGGCAGATTGAGCAGGTGGTAGTCATCCAAGCGATATTCGCCGTGGAGCAATTCGCTCATATGGACGATATCAACCTGGTCGGCGCCGCCCAGCTTGCAGGCCTGGGCCATCTCCACCTCGCAGTTGGTCCCGTAGCCGGTGATTACGATGGCCCTGACCGCTCTTTTCATATCCACGTCTCCTTGAAATAAGGCCTTGTTCGGCCTTAAAGCTTGTATGTCCGGTGGAGCCAGTCGATGGCGACCAGCAGCTGTTCGATCTCATCGAGGGTGGTCAACTCCGCCGCCGATCGGGGTCCGCCATCACCGGAGAGCAACAGTTCCCGAAACCCTTCGAGCTGGTAAAGGGTTTGCAGGTACTGCTCCTTTTGGCTCGGGCTGGGGCGCCAGCCCTGCTGAATTTTGGGGTGGCGCAGCAGGGTGAGCAAAGCGTCGCTGACCCGGTTGTAGGGGGACAGCCCCTGGTCGTTCATCCAGGCCGCCGCATCCTGCTTCCCCTCCGCCTCAAACCCCCGACAGTGGGGTTCCCGCACCAGCACGAACAGTTCCTGGGCCTTACGGCCGCCGCAACCGGTGAGGCGTAAACCCCGGCCCAGCGGGTAGGCCCGGCAGGCGGCGGGTCGATCCTGGTAAACCGTGCAACCGGAGGTGGCGACAAAGGGGCAACTGGCCCGACCGTCATCCACCATGGCCAGAAAGACCAGGGGAAAAGCCTCATCCTCGCGCTCCTCCACCACTGTGTAGCGCTCGAGGAATTCAGCCGAACTGAGCCCCAGTTTCCGCCGCAGGCGCAGCACGTCGTAGGGGGTCAGGACCAGATCCAGGGACCGGCAGCATTCAGTGAAACAGCTCAGTTCCGGCCCGCAGTCGAAAGAGAAAGACTCCTCGGACCCCAAGGGCTGGACCTGGTCCGCCGGTGGTTTAATACTCATCGGTTCACTCCTTGGAATTTCCGTTGCGCTCCTTAGAGCTGGGCCCCGTCTCCCTGCGGTTCCGCCCGGTCAGGCCGCTGGTCGCCGCCCGGCAACAGCATCAGCAGGGGGCTGGCCACAAAGATCGAAGAGAAGGTGCCGACAATAATCCCCAGCAACAGGGTCAAGGAGAAGTCGTTGATCACCGAACCGCCGAACATCAGCAGGGAAACCAGCACCAGGGCGGTGGTCATCGAGGTGATGATGGTCCGGCTCATGATATCGTTAATGCTGCGGTTGATCACGTCCTTCATCGCCTCCAGGGGTCTTTTCCTGAGATTTTCCCGGATGCGGTCGAAAACCACCACCGAGTCATTCAATGAATAGCCGGCCAGAGTCAGCAGGGCGGTGACGATCAGCAGGGTGATCTCGATATTGAGCAGCCAGCAGATCCCCAGCACCACCAGAACATCATGGAAGGTCGCCGCCGCTGCCGCCATGCCGAAGCGGAGATCGAAGCGCAGGGCGAGATAGATAATTACCCCCAAGAGAGCGATCAGGATCGCCTGCAGCGCCTTGTTGCGGAGGGTTTCGCTGATCGCCGAACCGATCTCTGATTGGCTTTCCAGCTCGAATCCCTTATCGGACAGATGTTCATGCAGAGCGGCGGTGACGGTGGCGGTGATCTCGCCAACCACGGCCCGGTCCTCCTTGATCCGCACGATCAACCGGTTTTCCCCCTCCACGTGCTGGGGCTGGGCGCTTTCCAGGCCGGCCCGGTTCAGGGCGTTGCGCACCTCGGCCAGGTTGAAGGGTTGTTCGGCCCGGTACTGGGCCATGGTGCCGCCGGCAAAATCAACCCCGAGGTTGGCGGTGCCCCGGACCACTTCCACCATGGCCACGGCTCCGATCAGCAGCAGCACTCCGGAAAGTCCGAAGGCGATCCGGCGCAGGCGCATGAAGTCGAGGCGGGGGTTGCTCAGTATGCTGAGAAAGCGAATTTCACCCAGCAGCCGTTTGGCGTGGAGAAAGTCGTAGACCAGCTTGGTGCCGAAGAGGGTGGTGAACAGGTTGAAGGTGACCCCCAGGGAGAGGGTGACGGCAAAACCCTTGATCGGCCCGGTGCCGAAGAGAAAGAGGGCCAGGGCGGTGATCAGGGTGGTGACCTGGGAGTCGACAATGGTGGACAGCGCGTTGCTGTATCCTCCCTCAACTCCCGATTTGACGGTTTTGCCCAGGGCGAACTCTTCCCGCATCCGTTCGAAGATCAGGACGTTGGCATCCACCGCCATACCGATGGCCAGAATGATTCCGGCGATCCCGGGCAGGGTCAGGGTGGCCTGCATCATCGCCAGGCCGGTGAAGATAAAGAGGATGTTTAAAGCCATGGCGGCGTTGGCGATCACCCCGGAGAGCCGGTAGTAGATCACCATGAACATCGAAACCAGCAAGGCCCCGAAGAGGCCGGAGACCAGCCCTCGCTGAATTGAATCACGGCCCAGAGAGGCCCCCACCGTCAGGTTCTGGATAATCTCCACCGGGGCGGGCAGGGCGCCCACCCGCAAAACAATGGCCAGGTCGGCGGCCTCTTCATGCCTGAAGCCCCCGGAGATCTGGGCGCTGCCGCCTAGAATTCGCTCCCGGATCACCGGGGCTGAACGGACCACTTCATCAAGGACGATGGCTAACTGGCGGCCCACGTTGCGTTCGGTGATCTGACCGAAAACCCGACCACCCCGGTTGGTCAGATCCAGGCTGACGTAAGGTTCATTGAAGGTGCCGCCCACCCGGACCCGGGCGTCGCGGACCATCTCGCCGGTCATCAGGGAGGTGGTGTAGAGCAGGATGGCCTCCCGGCGTTCCTGGCCGGTCTGGCGATCAACGATGCGATGGAAATAGATCTCCCGATCTTCGGGCAGCATTCCCCGCAGGGCCTGGTTCAACTGCCGCCGATCCTCACCCCACTGCCACTGTCCGGCCTCCACGGCCTGGTTGATCAGTTGTTCCAGATTGACCGCCTGGGAATCATCCACCAGCTTGAACTCCAACTGGGCGGTCTGGCCGATCAGGTCGATGGCCCGTTCCGGATCCTTTACCCCGGGCAGCTGGACCACAATCTCATCAACGCCCTGACGCACGATTACCGGCTCCGCCACCCCGAACTGGTCGATCCGGTTGCGGATAATCTCCAGTGACTGGCGGACTGCATTTTTTTCAATAAAATCGAGCTGTTCTTCGTCAAGCTTAAGGAAGATGCGGGGAAAGGTGCCCTCTTCACTCTCGGTCCGCATCTCCAGGTTGGGGAAATCTTCGCTCACTTTGTTCTGTACGGCCTGGAGCGCCCCGATATTGGGCAGGGTGAAGACGGCGGTCTTGGGATCGGTGGTGCGGGCCCGAACCAGGGTGATCTGCTGCTCCCGCATGGTTTCTCGCAGCTCCTCGGCGGCCAGGTCCAGGGAGTTGGCGATGGCCCGGTCGATATCGACCTGTAACACCAGATGCATGCCGCCCTGCAGGTCCAGTCCCAGGCGCACGCCCTCCGGGGCCAGATACTTCTTCCACCAATCGGGCACCGAAACCGACAGTGACGGCAGCACGGTGACCAGAGAAAAGATGATCATAAAGAAGAGCAGGCCGATTTTCCATTTCAACGAGCTTTGCATGGATACTCCTGTTTAACGGGAATTTTTCCTTTATCCGCAACACCGTTACGGGAGGGCGTTAATGAAGACCGGTGATTATACCTCCACATCTTGCGGAAGTCAAAGCGCACTTTTGCTCGGCGCCAGGGGGATTCCCGGTTGCATCCGGGGCGGTGGCGATATATGATGCGACCCTTTGGGCGCAATCTCGCCGATCCTGGTGATTTTCAGTCAATTAGGGACCATGAAATGCATATTAAGGCAGTTGCCGCAGAGTTGAAGGAGCTTTCGGGACTGGAGCTGGCCCGGCTTGCCGTCGGGGCCGCTCTGGACAAACAGGCGGAGAACCCGGTGCTTCTCGATGTCCGGGGGATCTCCTCCTACACCGATTATCTGCTGATTTTAAGCGGCCGCTCCACCCGCCATGTCCAGAGCCTGGCCAAGGCGGTGGATGAGGCTCTTTCGCCCAAACGCCTGAAAATCGGCGATACCGAGGGGTTGGCCGAAGGGCATTGGGTGTTGCTCGATTTCAACGATCTGGTGATCCATATTTTTTACCGTGATCTACGGGAATTTTACGATCTGGACGGTCTCTGGCATGATGCCGTCAGGGTGAGCCTGCAGGATGATTCCGATGAAGGGTAAAGTGCGGCCGGTACTGCTGGCGATTCTTGATGGCTGGGGGGAAGCGTCGCCGGGGCCCGGCAACGCCGTCCATCTGGCCGCCACTCCCAATATGGATCGCTGGCGGCGGGAATACCCCTTTACCACCCTGATCGCCCACAACGGGGCGGTGGGTCTGCCCAGGGGGCAGATGGGCAACTCCGAGGTGGGCCATCTCAATATCGGGGCCGGGCGCACCGTCTATCAGGATTTCACCAGGATCAGCCTGGCGGTGCGGGACGGTGATCTTTTTGCCAATCCGACCCTGATCGCCGTGATGGACCAGGTGCAAAAGCGGGGTTCGGCCCTCCACCTGATGGGCCTGCTCTCCGACGGCGGGGTCCACAGCCATATCGACCACCTCATCGCCCTGCTGGAGCTGGCGGCCCGCCGGGGCATCGAGCGGGTTTTTGTTCATCCTTTCATGGACGGTCGCGATACCCCGCCCCGGAGCGGTCTGGGTTATATGGAAGCACTGGTTGCGGCCATGGCTCGCCTCAAGCTCGGCCGGGTGGCCACGGTTTGCGGTCGCTACTATGCCATGGATCGCGACAAACGCTGGGAGCGGGTGGAGATGGCCTGGCAGGCGGTGGTGGACGGCCGGGCGGAAATGAACGCCGCCGATCCCCTGGCGGCGGTACGGGAGGCCTACGGGCGTGGAGAAAACGACGAGTTTATCAAGCCCACCGTGATCCGACGGGCCGACGGCACCCCCGTGGCTCCGTTGCAGGATGGCGACGGGGTGATCTTCTTCAATTTCCGGGCCGACCGGGCTCGCCAGTTGGTCAGCGCCTTAAGTCGGGACGATTTCAGCGGTTTTACCCGGCCCCGCCGGCCCCGCCTGGGTACCCTGGCCACCATGACCCGTTATGAAAAGGATTTCGATCTGCCGGTGGCCTTCCCCCCCCAGACCCTGGAGCGGATCCTGGGGGAGGAGGTCAGTCGCCACGGGCTCAGGCAGCTACGGATCGCCGAAACCGAAAAATACGCCCATGTGACCTACTTCTTCAACGGTGGTCGCGAGGAGCCCTTCCCCGGGGAGGAGCGGGCCCTGATCCCTTCGGCCCGCCAGGTCGCCACCTACGACCTCAAGCCGGAGATGAGCGCCCCCGAGGTCACCGAGGAGCTGTTGCGCCGGCTGGGGGGGGGAGGAGATTCCGGACCGGAGATCCCCTATTCCCTGGTGATCCTTAATTTCGCCAACGGCGACATGGTGGGCCACAGCGGGATTCTGCCGGCGGCGATCAAGGCCTGTGAAGCGGTGGATCATTGCATCGGCCGGGTGGTGGAGGCGTTTACCGCCGCCGGAGGGGTGGTGCTGATCACCGCCGATCACGGTAATGCCGAGGAGATGATCAGCACCCAAAGCAGCGGCCCGATGACCGCCCATACCTGTAACCCGGTGCCCCTGCTGCTGATCGACCGCCAGGCCGTCCCTGGTTCCCACCGCTTGCGGAGCGACGGCACCCTGACCGGCCTGGCTCCGACCATCCTCAAGCTGATGGGGTTACCGGTGCCGCCGGAGATGGACGGCATCAGCCTGCTGCTTGACTGAACAGTTATTGGTTGCTACCAGTAGGACAGCTACCATTAAAAAAGCCAAGGAATCCGATTATGCGCTATATCTCCACCCGGGGCGGGATCGCCCCCATTCCCTTCACCGAGGCGGTGATGATGGGCCTGGCCACCGATGGCGGCCTGTTGCTGCCGGAGCGGCTGCCCACCGTCGATGCCGACACCATCCAACGCTGGCGCGGCCTGAGCTATCCCGAGCTGGCCTGTGCGGTCCTGGGCCTCTTTATCGATGATATCCCCCCCGGTGACCTTGAACGGCTGGTCAAACGTTCCTACGCCAGCTTCGCCGATCCTGCGATCACCCCCCTGGTCCACCATGGCCGGTGCCATATTCTCGAGCTGTTCCACGGTCCGACCCTGGCCTTCAAGGATGTGGCCCTGCAGTTGCTGGGTAATATTTTTGAATACCTGCTTACCGCCTCCGGCGGGCGGATGAATATCGTGGGGGCTACCTCGGGGGATACCGGCAGTGCCGCCATTTACGGGGTTCGGGGCAAGGAGCGGATCAATATCTTTATCCTCCACCCCCACCAGCGGGTCAGTCCGATCCAGGAACGGCAGATGACCACGGTGCTGGATGCCAATGTCTTCAATATCGCGGTCAAGGGAACCTTTGACGACGGCCAGGCCATCGTCAAGAAACTTTTCAACGATATCCCCTTCAAGGAGAAGCATCAACTGGGGGCGATCAACTCCATCAACTGGGCCCGGATCGTGGCCCAGGTGGTTTACTACGTTTACGCGGCCCTGCAGTTGGGGGACGACCAAGAGACCCCGGTGGATTTCGCGGTACCCACCGGGAACTTCGGCGATATCTTCGCCGGCTTTGTGGCCCGTCGCCTGCTGGGAGCCCGGATCGGGCAACTGATTTTAGCCACCAACGAGAATAACTTGCTCACCCGTTTCGTGCTGGCGGGTGATTACTCGGTGAGCGGGGTGCGTCCCACCAGCAGCCCCAGCATGGATATTCAGCTGGCCAGCAACTTTGAGCGTTACCTCTACTACCTCAATGGTGAAGACCCGGTCACGACCCGCCGGGAGATGGAGGAGTTTGCCGCCGGCGGCAAACTCTCCTTCACCGGACCGCGCCTGGCCCGGATCCAGGCCGATTTCGCCTCGCGCAGCGCCGACGAGGCCGCCACCCTGGCCACCATCCGTGATTTTCAGGACCGGCACGGCTATCTTCTTGATCCCCACACCGCCGTGGGGGTTTACGCCGGGCTGGCCTGCCGGCGGGAGGGGATTCCCCTAGTCTGTCTGGCCACCGCCCATCCCGCCAAGTTCGGGGCGGCGGTGGAGGCGGCGACCGGCCGGCCGCCGGAGTTGCCGCCGGCCCTGGCCCAACTGGCCGGCATGGAGAGCCGCTGTGAGGTGCTGGCCGCCGATTCCAAGGTTATCAGGGATTTTATCGAGCGCCATGCCATCTGAATTGAGCTTTCAGGAGCAGGTGGAGGAGGCCAGGCTGTACCTGCTCGAGCGGCTGCACGCCGAACCGGAGGTGGTCCTGGTCCTGGGCACCGGCTTGGGCCATCTGGCCGGGATGATCGAGGATCCGCTCCTGGTGCCCTACGATGCCATTCCCCACTTTCCCCGGACCACGGTGACCGGCCATCACGGCAACCTGCTTTTCGGCAACTTGCGGGGGCGACGGGTGGCGATTATGCAGGGGCGTTTTCATTACTATGAGGGTTACTCGGCCCGGACCCTGACCCTGCCGATTCGGGTCCTCTCCCTGCTGGGGGCGCAAGAACTGGTGGTCTCCAATGCCGCCGGGGGGCTCAACCCCGAGTTTGCCCCCGGCACCCTGATGCTGATCAGCGATCATCTCAATTTTATTCCCGACAACCCCCTGCGCGGGCCCAACATCGACGCCTGGGGGCCGCGTTTCCCCGATCTCTCCACCGCCTACGACCGGGAGATGCTGGCCCGGGCTCGGGCGTGCGCCCGGCGGCTTGATCTGGAGCGGGTGGCCGAGGGGGTATATGTAGCCATCCCCGGACCCAGCCTGGAAACCCCGGCGGAGACCCGCTATCTCCGCCACTGCGGGGCCGACGCGGTGGGGATGTCCACGGTGCCGGAGGTGGTCGTCGCCCGCCATGCCGGGATGCGGGTGCTGGGGGTGGCGGTGGTTTCCAATGTCAACGACCCCGATAATTTTCAGCCCATCCTGATTGACGACATCATTCGGGAAAGCGAGGCCTGTGCCGCCCGGCTGGAACAACTGTTGCTGGAGTTTCTACACAATGGGCGAAGCTGATCTTGATCTCTTGCTGACCGGGGCCATGGTGCTGACCATGGACGATGAGGGTCGCCAGTGGCCCGAGGGGGCGGTGGCCATCCGGGGCGACCGGATTGTGGCGGTGGGTCCGACGGCTGAACTGGAGCGCCGCTTTCCCGCCGCCCCTCGTCTGGATACCCCCCACGGCCTGATCATGCCCGGCCTGATCAATACCCATACCCATGCGGCGATGAGCTGTTTTCGGGGTCTGGCCGACGACCTGCCCCTGATGACCTGGCTGACCGAACATATCTTCCCCGCCGAGGGCAAGCTGACCGGCGAGATCGTTTACCGCTCGGCCCTGCTCTCCATGGCCGAGATGATCCGCTCCGGCACCACCAGCTTCTGCGACATGTATCTCTTTTCCGCCGAGGTGGCCCGGGCGGCCGAGGAGAGCGGAATGCGGGCCTGGATCGGCGAGGTACTCTACGACTTCCCCTCCCCCTGTTACGGGGAGCTGGAGGCCGGTTTCGCTTATCTGGAGAAGCTGTTGGCCACCTACAGGAATCACCCGCGGGTCAGGATCACCGTCGATCCCCACGCGGTTTACACCTGTTCGCCGGAGCTGCTGCAGCGGCTCCACACCTTTGCCCGCCGTCACGATACCCTCTACCATATCCATTTGGCCGAAACCCGTGACGAGGTCCAGGGGTGCCGCAAGCAGTTCGGCAAACACCCGGTGGCCCACCTGGAAGCCCTGGGGGTGCTGGATCAACGGACGGTGGCGGCCCACGGGGTCTGGCTCGGGCCGGCGGAGATCGAGCTTTTGGCCCGGCGGGGGGTTAAGGTTGCCCACTGCCCGGAAAGCAACATGAAGCTGGCCTCAGGGGTGGCGCCCTTGCCGGAGCTGCTGGCCGCCGGGGTCACCGTGGGCCTGGGCAGCGACGGCTCGGCCAGCAACAACGATGTAGATCTCTTCGGCGAGATGGATATGGCCGCCAAACTGCACAAGGTCCACAACCTGGACCCCACGGTGATGGACGCGGCCACGGTGCTTAACCTGGCCACCCGGGGCGGGGCGGAACTGCTGGCCATGGGCGACGGGATCGGCAGCCTGGAGCCGGGAAAAAAGGCCGACTGTATCGTGCTCGATCTCCATCAGCCCCACCTGACCCCGCTCTATCATCTTCCTTCCCAACTGGTTTACGCGGCCCGGGGGGCGGACGTGGTCCACTCCCTGATCGACGGCCGCCTGGTGATGCGGGATCGCCGCCTGCTCACCATCGACGAGGAGAAACTTCTGGCCGAGGTCGCCGCTTTTGCCGCTGAAATCAGCCCATTCGGCTGATCTTTTTGCCGGTCAGGGCCGCAAGATAGGCCAGGGCCGCCACCAGGATAATGACCGGGCCGCTGGGCAGATCGTGGTTGAAGCTCAGGGCCAGGCCGAAGGTGACAAAGAGCAGGCAGCAGAGGGTTGCTCCCAGCATCATCTGCCAGAGGGTGCGGGCGAAGGTGCCGGCCACCGCGGCGGGCAGGGTTAACAGCGCGATCACCATCACGATTCCCACCACCCGCACCAGCAGCACCACGGTCAGAGCGGTCAGCAGCAGCAGCAGCAGGGTATAGAGTTCGGTATTCAGGCCCCGCAGTCGGGCGAACTCCTCGTCGAAACTCACCGCCAGCAACTGGTTGTAGCAGAGCATTACAATTCCCACCACCAGCAGATCCAGGCCGATCACCAGCCAGAGATCGGTTTGCGAGATCAGCAGGATATTACCGAAGAGATAGCTCATCGGTTCGACGTAGCCCGGGGTTTTGGCGATGAAGAGCAGGCCGATGGCCATGCCGGTGGCCCAGAGCGCTCCGATCACCGTGTCCTCCCGCTGTTTGGCGTGGATACTGACCAGGCCGATGATCAGGGCGGCCAGCAGGGCGGCGATGATCGCCCCGTAGATCGGGTCGAACCAGGCAATCCCCACCTTATGCCGCAGGTAGAGCCCGGCCCCGATCCCCCCCAGCACGCAGTGGGCAATGGCCCCGGCCAGGTAGCTGATCCGCCGGGCCACCACATAGGTCCCCACCACCCCGAAGGAGATGGAGGCCAGGGCCCCGACCAGGAAGGCGTAACGGAAGAAGGGAATGTCGGGATGGCGCAGGGCCTCGATAAACTCAAACACCACAACCCTCCCCGCTGGTGGCGCAATGGTGATCGTGGCGGATCAGGGCCACGTCGCCGCCGTACAGTTCCTGGATCATTCGGCCATCCAGTTCGGCCACCGGGTGGGTGGCCACCCGGCGGTTGACACAGGCGATCCGCTTGAAAAAACTGGAGGCAAAACCCACGTCATGGGTGACCACCACGATGGTCCGGGTCCGGTTCAACTCCCGCAGCAGGTTGAAGAGCTGGTTTTCCGTCTCCATGTCGATATTGGCGGTGGGCTCGTCCAGCAGCAGGATCTCAGCCTCGCAGGCCAGGGCCCGGGCGATCAGCACCCGTTGGCGCTGGCCGCCGGAGATCGCGGAAAAAAGCCGGTTTTCCAGATGCCCCAGCCCCACCAGGGCCAGGGAGTCTCGGGCGGCCCGCCGGGCGTCGGCCCGGTAAAAACTGCAAAAAGAGCGGCCCAGGCGGCCCATCAGGACCACGTCCAGCACCGTCACCGGAAAGAGGGGGTCGTAGTGGGAGTACTGGGGAACGTAACCCAGATGCAGGCGCATCTCCTCCGGTTGGCGTCCCCGCACCAGAACCTGGCCCCGGTCCGGCTCCAGCAGGCCGAGGATCAGTTTCAGCAGGGTGGTCTTGCCGCCCCCGTTGGGGCCCACGATGCAGAGTGAATCCAACGCCTCGATGCGAAGATTCACCTCCTCCAGAATCGGCGTACGATCATAGGCAAAGGAGAGGTCGCGAATCAGGACGGCGGGTTCATCGGTGGTGATCATGGTTGCCGGTTGCCGCCGCTCTGCGGCCCCTTTTCGTCGCCCAGTGCTTCATGGATGCGGGCGGCCATCCCGGCCAGGTTGGCGAGAATATCTGCGGCCAGGGGATCGAGGGGAACCACCACGCCATTGATGGCGCGGGCCACGGCGGCGGCGCTCTTGCGATCGAACTGAGGCTGTACGAAGATTACCCGCACCCCGTCATGGTTGGCTTGTTGGATCAGGTTGATCAACTGGCGCGGAGTCGGGGTTTTGCCGCCGGTCTCCACCGCATGCTGGCGGAGACCATAGCTGTCGGCGAAATAACCGAAGGCGGGGTGATAGACGTAAAAGGTTCGCCCGGCCAGGGGAGCCAGCAGTTGGCTGAGCCGATCGTGGAGCTCTTCGATCTCGCTCTTCAGTTGTTCGTAGTTTTCGAGGTAGGTGGCGGCATGGGGCGGATCCAGCTCGGCCAGCCCGGTCACGATATGGGCGGAGATGATCAGCAGTTGCCGGGGGCCCAGCCAGATATGAGGGTCAGGCTCACCGTGGGCATGGGAAGCGGCCTCGCTGTCCCCGGCTGCATGACCATGGTGATGTTCGGCCATGGCCAGTTTGGCGATGCCGCGGTCGACCGCGATTAACCGCGGGCCGGTGTCGGCGGGGATCCTGGTCAGCAAAGTCCGTTCAAACGGCATATCCAGCGAGAAGTAGAGATCGGATCGGCTCAGGCCTGAGATCTGGCCGGGGCGGGGTTCAAAGCTGTGGGGATCCTGGCCCGGCGGGATCAGGGTGGCGACGTTGACCCGCTCCCCGCCGATCCGTTTGACCAGATAGGCCAGGGGAGCGATCCCCACCGTCACTTCCTTGGCAGGCAAATGATCATCGGCGGCGGCCTCGGTTCGATCGACCGGTCCGAGCCAGAACCCGACGGTGAACAGCAGCAGCAAAAAGAGCCTGGTATAATGGAGTCGCTGAGTCATGGCTGGTTCCTTGGCGATTTTTCCTGTTTCAGGGTTAGTCCGGAGATTCGTAACCGTTCAGCAGTGCCCCAGGTTCGGGTAAGCAGCCAAGTGTCGCGTACCCCGTGTACGTAAGCTTGGCTGATCGCCCGAAGATGGGGTGCTGCTGAACGGTTACGGAGATTCTAATCTTGCCGGCCCAACCGGGCAAGGGAAAAGCAGGTAAGGGCGGGGTGACGACGCTTTTAGCGGGAGACGAGAAAGAAGGTTTGATTTCATTTCGATATAAGGTAAAAAGAGTGGTACGGTTCCCGATTGCGGATGGCAACCACCTTCCGTACCGGTCCATTGAGCTACAAGCTAAGGAGAGATGCCATGTTTGGTTTGGGAATGCCGGAATTGATCGTAATCCTTGTTATCGCCTTCCTGGTTTTCGGCGGCAAAAAGTTGCCGGAGATCGGCTCGGGTCTGGGTAAAGCCATCAGCTCCTTTAAAAAGGGCGTCCGCGAGGTGGAGCAGGAGAGCGGAGTCAGTGACATTAAGTCGCTCAAGGACGACATCAAGGAAGAGGTCGACAAGGTCAAGGACTTGGGCGGCAGCAAAACCGAAAGCAAGTAAACCGCAGGCAAGAGGGAAACCATTCAGCAGCGCCGTACGGCTGGGCAAGCAGGACGGCGTGAAGCAACGCCATGCAGGTGGATCACCCCATGATGCGGTGCTGCTGAAGGCTGATCAGTCGTCGAAGTCGCCTGCCGGACCCTTGTCGCTATCAAGAGTGGCGGCGCGGGCGGCGATCCTCTCCCCGCTCCATTGGGCCGGGTCTTCCAACCGTTCGGCCTTGGGGCCAAGATTATACCCCCCCTTACTCAAGATCGCCTCCACCGCCAGGGTGGCGGTGCCTTCGGCATTGAACACCTCGGTCAGCAGCCGGTAAACAAAATCCTCCACCCGCTTGACCATCCGGTCCCGTATCGCCCGGGGCTGGCCCAGCAGCCGGTTCTCAAAGGGCAGATTGAGGTTCTTGTAGTTACCCGCACTCCAACCCTTTTCGGTGGCGAAGGCCACCATCTCCTCCCACAGCGCTTCACTGACTCCTTCGTTTTTCAGCTTGATAAAGCGTCCCTGTTCATCCAGCCGGGCGTTACCGTAGTCGTTGACCTCCACCCCCCAGGAGACCATCTGCAGAGCGGTGGCGACGTTGGCCTTGGTGGTTCGGGTCGTTTCGGCGATGGCCCGCAGCCGGTCGGAACTGTTGCCCGAGGTGCCGTGCTGGGCTCCGGAGATCCGGTAGGGAGAGAGTTGATCATGGATCGTGCGGGTCAGCTCCACATCGATCCCGGCGTCGCTGGCCTCAATCCCGTGGGTGGTGCCGTTGTTAAGGGCGATCCAGTCGGGGAAAATCCCATGGGCATTGAGGCCCTGGATCAGAAACAGCGCCTCGTCGGGGGTGGAGAGCCCGCTGGTGCCCTTGATCTCTCCGACCTCGGTCTCGTATCCGGCCCAGGCCGGCACCAACTGGCTCAGGGAGAGGTTGGTCAGCAGGTTTTTTTCGTCGGGCAGGTGGGAAGCGTCGATGGCAATCGAGGTTATTCCGGCTTCGAAAAGGGTCGGAATCTCCACCTTGGCAAAATCAAGATCGCGCTCTTGCTTGATGCCGTAGTGGTCGGCGTGGATCGCCACCGGGATGGTGATCCCCAGCTCGTTCATGGCCGCATCCACCATGGTTGCCATGTTCCAGTAATTGATCGGACAATAGGCCTTGGCCCCACCCTCGGAACGGGCGATTTCGATGATCAGGGCTGCGTCGGCCCGTTGGGCGGCCTTAAGGGCTCCGCGAATGATGAAGCCGTTGCGGGCGTTGGCTGCGATGGTCATGCAGCGGCCCTTGAGCAGCATCGCCCGGTCGATCACCTTGCCGCTGACGATCAGGGCCCGGGAGTTGGGGAAAAGTTTGCTGATGTTGGGGGGGCGACCCACCGCCAATGCTTGCGCGAAATCGGCCTTGTTTACTTTCATCTCGTGAAACCTCCCGAGCGGTAAGAGGATTTTGAGGCAGGTGAATTGGGAAAACTAGAACACGGCGGGGGATTATACAAGCAAAAAAAAAGCCCCGCGCCAATTAAGGCGCGGGGCTTTGGGTGATTCAAAGCTGTTTTTTAGAGCTGACGAACGTTGCCGGCCGCCGGACCCTTGGGACCGTCCACGATCTCGAACTCGACCCGTGCTCCCTCTTGCAGGGACTTAAAGCCCTGGCCCTCAATCGCGGAATGATGTACGAATACGTCACTGCCGCCATCCTGAGCGATGAAGCCATAACCCTTTGCGTCGTTGAACCACTTCACTGTACCTTCTGCCATGATCTGCTACTCCTTGCTGGACGCGGTCCCGTTCGGGACCACTTGATAAGTTCACCATACTCCCGACGGGAGTACGGCTTGCCGTTTGAGTGGGTGTACAAAAAAAACCGCACAGAGAATTCAGGCCCGTGCGGTTCGCTTCTTCGCAATCTATTCAATCACAAATAAGTACGACACTCCTACGGCGTTATAAAAACACTTAATCTTTCTACCATGCCATTTTTTCAAAGGCAAGAAGAAAAATTAAAAATCGGGGAAACAGGGTGTTTATTTTTTACTGCCGACCCGCAACAGTAAGGTGATATTTTCCCTTGACTGGGTCCGGCAATACCACTATTCTGCAGCAATTTTGCTGCCCTGTATCTGTTTGTTAACCATATTTCACCCCAGCCCAAGGAGGAAGTAACCATGTCAGTGTATGTCGTAGGTCATTCCAGTCCCGATACCGATTCCGTTGCCGGCGCCATTGCCTTTGCCCACTACCTGAAGGCCACCGGTACCGATGCGGTGCCCGTTGTTCAGTCCGCCGAACTTAACCCCGAAAGCAAGCTGGTACTCGAGAAGTTTGGTCTGCCCCAGCCGGCCGCCTTCACCGATGCCGCCGGCAAGGATGTGGCCCTGGTTGACTTCAGCGATATCGCCCAGGCCCCGGCCAACATCAAAGACGCCAACGTGGTAGCCATTGTTGATCATCACAAGATCGGCGACATCACCACCGGGGGCCCGATCTTCTTCTACGCCAAGCCGGTGGGCTGCACCTGCACCGTGCTCCACGAGATGTACAAGAACAACAACGTCGAACTGCCCAAGAATATCGCCGGCGCCATGCTCTGCGCCATTCTGAGCGACACCGTCAATTTCAAATCGCCCACCTGCACCGACGAGGACAAGGCTGCCGTTAAGGCCCTCACCGCTACGGCCGGGGTCAGCGATACCGACGGGTTGTTCATGGAGATGCTCAAGGCCAAGTCCGCCGTGGACGGGGTACCGATCAAAGACCTGATCTTCCGCGACTACAAGGATTTCGATATGGGTGGCAAAAAGGTAGGCATCTGCCAGCTCGAACTGGCCACCCTGGATCAGGTGGCGCCGATGCGGGCCGATCTGGTCAAAGGCCTGGAGGGGGTCAAGGCCGAGGGTCGGCACTCGATCATCATGATGCTCACCGACGTGGTCAAAGAGGGTTCCGAGTTGCTGGTGCTGTCCGATGAGCCGGCGGTTATCGAGAAGGCGTTCAACGGCAAGCTCAACAACAACACCATGTGGGTGGACGGCATGATGAGCCGCAAGAAGCAGACTGTACCGCCCCTGCAGAAAGCCTTCGGCGCTTAATCTAATAGTAAGTTTCGGCGAGTGCTCCGGCCTTGTCGAATAGCAGTTATAAGCTAAACCCCGCTCCGGGATTCTCCGGAGCGGGGTTTTTTGCTGAAAAAACCGGTTATGAGGGCAAACCGTAAGCCTTCGCGGCCTCGGTGACCTGCTTCAGGGTTTCCGCCTGAAACCCGGCCAGGGTTTTCGGAACAATTCCGGCCAACCGCCAGCAGGGAGCGGCAGCAGGTGGCGGAACCTCATCATGGGCCGTGTTAACCGCCAGATGAAGCAGCGCACAAAGCCGGGGATGGCGAACCGCATTTTCCGGCCGCTGCTGATAAGCCAGCAATTCGACCAGCACCGAGGGGAATTTCCACAACTCGGCAAGCTCGGCTCCGACATCGCCATAGTCGAACCCCAACACACTTCGTTCCGCCTCCCACAAGGGCATATCGTTACCAAGCCGGCGAAAAAGGGCTTCCCGGGCCAGTTCCGGTACCCGGCGGAAGATGATAAGGTCGCCGATGCGATGGAGCAGGCCGGCGGTAAAGAGTACCTCCGCCTCTTTCACTCCCCCGGCTCCGTCCCCCAGCCGGCGACTGAGCAGGGCGCAGGCGAGACTTTGACGCCAGAACGTACCCATATCCTCCAGTTCATTGTTCAGGCCGCGAAATCGCTCCAGCACCACCGTGGCCAGGACCAGGTGCCGCAGTTCACGCAACCCCACCATGGTGATGGCGTGGGCCACGGTGGCTACCTGGCGGGAAAGTCCGAAAAATGAGCTGTTCACCAGGGCCAGCAAACGGGCGGTAAGGGCCGGATCCCTTTCAATAACCGCAGCGGCGTCCTTGGCGGTTCGGCCGGAGGTTTCCAGCACCCGGTTTAGTTCATGGTAGAGAGTGGGGGGGGAGGCAAGGACCACCTCTCCCCGCAACAGATCATGGGGGGAGAACGGCGCGGGGTAAGATGAAGCTTCGGTAGCTAGCGGCAGGGGATAAGCCATCGGGCCGGCCTAGGTCCCAAGCTTGGTGGCGGCGGGCGATGGCGCGGGAAGATCCATTGCCGGTTCCGATTCGAAGCGGGGCTGCGGTTTGCCGAGGTGGTATCCCTGCAGATAGTCAGCGCCTATTTCGCGCAAGCGCTGGGCGGTGGCCTCATTTTCCACGAATTCGGCGACCACCGGTTTGCCCAGGCTGTGGGCAAGGCCCACCATCGAACGTACCAGCAGCTCGTCGGTTTCATCATTAAGCATGTTGACCACGAATCCCCCGTCTATTTTCAACAGATCCACGGGGAAATGCTTCAAATAGCTGAAGGTGGAGAAGCCGGAACCGAAATCATCCAGGGCGAAACGACAGCCGATGGCCCGCATCCGCTCAACCAGCTTACGGGTCTGGGCCAGTTGGGTCACCGCCGAGGTCTCGGTGATTTCAAACATCAGCCGACGGGGGGAGAGGCCGGTCATCTCCAGCTTGCGCTCCAGCAGGGGCATCAGGTCAGGATTGCGAAAGGCATGGGTGGAGAGGTTGATGCTGAGGGAGACGGGGTTTTCGGCGGGAGGCTGAGCCGCCAAGCGGTCCATGGCCGCCTCCACTACCCAGAGATCGATCTGGTGGATCAGTCCCACCCGTTCCGCCGCGGGGATAAACTCTGCCGGTCCATGCAGCCGGCCGTCTTTCACCAACCGGACCAAGGCCTCGTAGTGGTTGCATGTACCGTCCTGGGCCCGAACGATGGGTTGAAACACCAAACTGAAACTACCTTCCCGCAGAGCATCCCTCAAGATTGGAACCCAGCCGGCGTCCTTTTGCAGGCCAAGCACCTCGGGGTCAGCGGAATCGTAGCAATGAACCTGGTTGCGGCCGCGGATTTTGGCAACGTGACAGGCCTGATCAGCCCTGGCCAACAGCTCCCCGCTCTCCAGCCGCTCATTTGGGGACAGCAGTGCCACGCCGACACTTGCTCCCAGATGGTAACGGCCCAAGCGTCCCGTGAAACAGTGGCCGTGGAACAACTCCCGCAACTCTTCGGCCTGTTCCAGCACGGCGTTACGCGGAGTCTGCTCAAGAAGTACGGCAAACTCATCGGAGCCGATTCTGGCGACCAGATGACGAGGCTGCATCTTGCGCCGCAAAAGGGCGGCGATCTCCCCCAGCAGGCGATCACCCGATTCATGCCCCTCGGTATCATTCACCAGTTTGAACTGGTCCAGGTCGATGTAGAGTAAAGCGCCGGGCCGTTGAAAGTTCTGGGCCCGGATCAAAGCCAGCTCCAGCGCCCCCTCAAGCTGGCTGCGGTTTGCCAGGCCGGTGAGTTCATCGTTGGTCGCCCGGTACTGCAAGCGCGCCTCCATCACCCGCCGCTCCGCCAGCTCCTCTTCCAGACGCACCTCCCGTTGGCGCCGGGCAAGCCGCTCCTGCTGCAACCGCAGGGCCAGATATATCCGGGAAACAACTTCGGGGTCGGACCAGGGACGAAGGAGGATATCCACCGCCCCGGCTTCAAATGCCTCACCGGCTCGGCCCTCCTGCCAGCGCCCGTCGGAATCCACCATTAGTACCGAGGCGATCCCGGCCTGATCAAGGAAACCGCACAGTTCCAAGGCGGCTTCCTCGGGGAGGGACTCGCTCACCAGAACCAGGTGAAGTATCTTGGGGGGGTCAAAGGGACTGGGGGGATGAAGAAGAAGTCGCAGGGCCGCGGATGAGTCGACTCCGGTTACCATCTCGAATCGACCTTCATCCATCAGTAAGGCGCGCAGCCGATCACCCCTGGCGGGGTCTTCATCCACAACACAGATCGACATGGTGCGCAACTGGTCCACTCTCTTCATCATGGTCCTCAGTGAGGCTCGATGTGAAACAGAGGTTATAACCTCTACTTATGCCATTGCTGTAATTTTAATTAATAATTGAATATAAGGTAACGGGTTGAAAAATAAAAGAAAATTCTCACTGTTAAACAAACATTATTTTTTATTGTTTTTTGGTTGGAATAACGAGGGTTTTAGTTCCAAATATCAAGGAGTTATGGCTTTGGTTTTCGCTGAGCCAGGATTTTTCGCCACTTCTCCAGGCGATCTTTGACCAGCGCTTCGTAGCCCCGATTGGTGGGTTGGTAAAAGCTGCTCCCCTGCAAATCGTCGGGCAGATGCTGCTGATCGACCAGGCCCAGGCGATCGTCATGGGCATACTGATAATCCTTGCCGTAGCCCAGCTCCCGCATCAGCCTGGTGGGGGCGTTGCGCAGATTGAGGGGCACCGCCAGGGTGCCGGTGCGACGGATGGCTCCCCGAACCTGGTTGTAGGCGGCATAAACCGCATTGCTCTTGGGGGCGGTGGCCAGATAGACCGTGGCCTGGGCCAGGGCCAGCTCACCCTCGGGGCTGCCCAGCAGATGATAGGCCTCCCGGGCCTGCATGGTCAGGGCCAGGGCCTGGGGGTCGGCCAGCCCGATATCCTCGGAGGCGAATCGGATCAGGCGGCGGGCGATATAGAGTGGCTCTTCGCCGGCCATCAGCATCCGGACCAGCCAGTAGAGGGCCCCATCGGGATCGCTGTCCCGCAGGCTTTTGTGCAGAGCGGAGATCAGGTTGTAATGCTCCTCACCGTCGGCGTCGTAGCGCAGGCTCTTGCGTTGCAGGGCCTCCTCCACCGTGGCCAGTTCGATCACCCCGGCTTCCCTGGCCGCCCCTTGCTCGCCATGCCGGTCGGCGGCCAGGGCGGCGGCGATCTCCAGGCTGTTGAGGAGATTGCGGGCGTCACCATCGGCGATCCCGACCAGATGGGCGGCCGCTTCATCGCTGATGGTCAGGCCCAGTTCGCCCAGCCCCCGCGAGCGGTCGGCCAGGGCGGACCGCAGAATCTGTTCCAGCTCCTGCGGTCCCAGGGGATTGAGGACCAGCACCCGGCAACGGGAGAGCAGGGGGGCGATTACCTGGAAGGAGGGGTTTTCGGTGGTGGCGCCGATCAGCGTGATCAACCCGGCCTCGACGTGGGGCAGAAAGGCATCCTGCTGGCTTTTGTTGAAGCGGTGAATCTCGTCGACAAAGAGGACGCAGCCCCGGCCCGATTCCTCCTTGCGTAGCCGGCTGCGCTCGACAATCTCCCGGATCTCCTTGACCCCGGAGAGTACCGCGGAAAAGAAGATGAAATCCGCCCCGCTGTTGCGAGCCAGCAGGCGGGCCAGGGTGGTTTTGCCCGAGCCCGGCGGGCCCCAGAGCAGCAGGGAGGGCAGGTGGCCCGAGCGCAGCAGGCCGCCGAGCAGTTTATCGTCGTCGAGCAGGTGGCGCTGCCCGACAAACTCGGCCAGGCTGTCGGGCCGCATTCTCTCGGCCAGCGGGATATTGGGGTCGGGAGTGGTCATGGCTCAGATAAGGTCGAAATCAAGTTGATGGATCAGCATCCAGATATTGATGATGCCGTCGGCCCGTCCGGCCAGAAAGGTGTGGGGGCGCGGGCCCCGGCCCAGGCTGCAGACCCCGTCGCCCCGGCCATCCAGGGTGAAGAGATTGGCGCCGTCGGTCAGATCCCAGATCCGGATCAGGTCGTCCTCGCCGGCGGAGATCAGGGTTTGGTCGTCGGCCAGGGTATGGAGGGCGCGAATCCGTTCCCCGTGGCCCGCCAGGGTTTGGCGGCATTTGTCGTCGGGCCGCTGCCAGATCTTGATCAAGCAATCATCCCCGGCGGAGATCAGCAGATTCTCCCCCTCGGTCCCGCCGACGGCGGCCAGGGCGTTCAGGGGACCGGCATGGGCGTTGATGGTGGCGGCACACTCCCGCAGTCGGCTTTTCCAGGCGCGAACAACCCCGTCCTCGCCACCGGAGATCAGTTCCAGGCCGTCGCCCGGGTAGAGCAGGGCGCGGATGGAGCCGCCGGCGGCCGGGGAGGCCTGGTGTTCGCTGCCGGTGGAGAGCCGGCGCACCATGATGCTGCCGTCCTCGCCACCGGAAGCCAGCAGTTTGCCGTCGTGGCTGAAGGTCAGGGCGCCTACCGCTGCAGGGTGGCGCTGGCCCTGGCCCGTTACTTCGCCGTCGCGGGGGGAAAGCAGGCGGACTGAGCCTTCGCGGTCGCCCATCGCCAGGTGCTTACCTTCAGGACAGACCGCCATGCAGGTTGCCTTCAGTTCCCGGTTTTCCACCAGCTTGGGTTTGCCGCTGCTCTCCAGGTCGTGGATAATCAGCCGCCCGTCGGCGCCCAGGGAAGCGATCCGGCGGCTGCAGGGAATGGTGGCCAGGGCGATCACCGGGCTTTGGTGGCCGCTCAGTTTAAGGAAGCGCTGGGCCTGGAGTGGTTGCTTCTTCTCCCGGACCATCAGCAGCTCCCCGTAAATCCGGTTGTAGAATTTATCCTTGTGGAATCCGGTCCGGCTCCAGGCCGCCAGCAGGAGATCGTAACACGCCTGGTAACGCCGCTGCCGAAGATGGTCGCTAATATTTTTCTCCAAGTTCCTCCGGGACGGGCCGTGGCGGTACACGGCCAGCCGGTCGGCAGGAGCGATCATCCGAAATTGGGGGCCCGGCTTGTCGGGATCGTCCTTGAGCCCGGAGAGCTGTAACGTGACCGCCCGCTCCAGCTCCACCAGGCCGGGCTGTTCCAGTTGCGGTCGGTAATTGGCTTGGATGCGGCCGAGGATCCGGGCCGGAGCAGCCCCGGCCAGCCGCCAGCGGCAGAGCAGGTCGTTGTGGACCGCCTCCGGCAGGGTATCGTTGATCTCGAGACTGCGGGCCAGTTTTTGGGCCGCAGCCCGCTCTTTCCCCTCCTCCAGCAGCATCACCGCCTGGTTGTTGAGGATTTCCGCCCGGTAATCGGAGTGAGGCGCTGCAAAGTAGGGGCAGGGGATTTTAAACAGTTCCCGGTAGGCCAGGTTGAGATCACGGCGCAGTTCGGCAAAGTTACGGTAGCGCCGGGCCGAATCGCTGGCGGTGCTCCGCAACAGGGCCACCTGGAGCGGCACCGGGAAGGTGAGGGCGGGATTTACCGGCTGCGGTTTACCGGGCCGTTTACGGTCGATGTAGGGAGGGGTGGCACAGAAGATCTGCCACAGGCAGATGCCGAACGCCCTGATATCCTCACTGATCAGGGCTTGCAGCCGGCTCGGCTCCAGTTGTTCGTCGGCCCCGGCCAGGCCGAAGCCGGTTACCTTAAGCAGGGAGTTGGGGGTGATCGTGATCGCCGCCGGGCTGAGCCGTCCGTGGATGATCCCCAGATGGTGACAATATTCCAGGGCGTGGCAAAACTGGATCGCCAGGGAAAGATCGATCCGGGGATAATGGCCGCAGCCCTTGGCGGCCAGCCGCTCCGCCAGGCTCTCGCCGGCCACCGCTTCACCGATCAGCACCGGCAGCCGCCGGGTAAAACGAAGATTAAAGGCAGCGGCCAAATTGGGATGCATGCCCAGCCGGATCCGCTGTTCGGCCCGGGTGATGATCTGTCGCAAGCCGGCGGGGCTGGTCAACAAACGGGGCGGCGGGGTTTCCAACAGGGCCCGAAAGGGTCGGGAGAGATGTCGGCAGCCATAAAGAGCGCCACCCTCACCGGTGGGATCGGCCGCCACCGTTTCGACCCGGTAATGGTCGAGGACGATATCGTTGGGCTGCCACATTCCCGACTCCTATTTTTCCATCCGGGCGATATTGACCAGTTGGGCCTTGGCCTGCCGCCCGATGGTTCCCTCTTCGGCGGCGGGATCCAGGCGAATCGCCTCATTGAGGTGATGGCTGGCCATCCGCGCATCACCTTCATACCAGTGGTAGAGACCGAGATGATAGTGGCCTGCCGCCCGGTCGCCCTGGTCGGAACGGGCCTGACCGTAGCGAAAATGGAGGCGGGCGTGGTCCGGGGTCATGGTCAGCAGGCGTTCATAAATAGGCAGGGCGTCGGCGATCCGCCCCAACTGCTGGAACATCCTGGCCCGGTGAAAAAGGATGTAGGGGTTGTCCGGATCCCGCTTGACCGCTTGGGCCATGTTGCCCAAGGCGGTTTCCTGCCGTCCGGCTTCAAATTGAATGATCGCCAGGTCGGCCAATAGAATGGGCTGTTGCGGGAAACGGTCGATCACCTTGTTGATCTCGGCAATCGCCTGGTCGTACTGGCGTTCGGCCAGGTAAGCCTGGGCAAGTCCGAACCGGGCCATGAAAATTTCCGGAGCTTCGTCACCATCGCGCAGCCGGTGCTTTAAAGCCGGCAGCAGCTCCTGGGAAGAACGGGTCAGAGAGAAGATTCGCTGACGAACCCGATGGAACTGAAACTCGAAAGCGGCATCACTCAACCGTGGTTGCGGACGGATGGGGGCCTTGTCCATATGGAGCCGGTCCTCAATATAGGACAGCCGATGCTCCGGCTCCGGGTGGGTCAGCAGATAGGCGGGTAATTGGGCCCGGCGAAAGCGACTGATACTGCGCATGGTGCGCAGCATGCCCAGCATCTCGGCCGGGTCTCGCCCCATCTCCTGCATCCACCTGAAGGCCAGCCGGTCGGCCTCCTCTTCATCCTGGCGGCTGAACTGCAGGGCCATGGCGGTACCCCCGGCCAGGGACCCGGCCACCACCGCCTCTCCCAGGGCGCTGCCCCCTCCCAGGATCATCCCGGCCAGGGCCAGGGCGGTGGCACCCAGGTTGACCCGCTGCATTTTGTCCGTACGGTCGGCGTAGTGCCGGCTGGCGGCATGTCCAACCTCATGGGCCATGACGCTGATCAGCTCACCCTCGCTGTCACTGGCCTCAACCAGGCCGGAGTGGATAAAGATCAGGCCGGAGGGGGCGGCAAAGGCGTTGAACTCCCGGTTGTTGATGACAAAGAAGTGGTAATTGAACGGCTGCGGGCCAGCCACTCCCAGGATCTCCTGGCCCAGACCCCGGATATAGGTGCTGATATCCGGCTCGTCGATCAGCTTGAACTCTTTACGAATCAGGACCAGCAGCCGCTCACCCAATTCCCGCTCATCCTGCAAGCTCACGGCCTGGACCGGGAGAGGCTGGAGGATGGCCAGAATCAGCAGGCAGACCACGGCCCTGGCGTTCTTTAGCCGCCGAAACAGGTTCTGCATGGTGGATTGAAAAAGGTCGGTCATGAAAATGAAAATAAGGTTACCGGTTGGTTGGAGAAAATGGTTTCCGTCGGTCTGCAGACACCGAATCTGCCCTGAAAGTTGCATTGCTGCGTATGATACCGATGAAGCGGGCAAAACGCCATAACTTGTTAGCCTTTATTGCAATTCCAAAAAGATCCGGTATCTTTGGCCGATGCTCAAAGAACTCTGGATCAATAATCTCGCCCTGATTGAAGAGCTGCGGCTCAACCCGGGGCCGGGGCTGATCGTCCTGACCGGTGAAACCGGGGCGGGCAAGTCGATCATCCTCCAGGCCATCCATCTGCTGGCCGGCGGCCGAGCCTCGGGGGACTGGGTGCGGAGCGGGGCCGATCAAGCCACGGTGGAGGCCTTTTTCGAGTTCGATCCCGATCACGGCGAACTGTTGAAGGTGCTGGCGGCGGCCGGGGTGGTGAGCGTTGACGATGCTCCCGGCGTCGGGGAGGCCGGCGAGTTGATCGTCAAGCGGATCATCAACGCCAAGGGCAAAAGCCGTTTTTACCTCAATGGTTCCATGGCCACCGCCGCCACCATCGGCGGCATCGTGGAACATCTGCTCAGCGTGGCCAGCCAGCACGACCATCAACAGCTTTTGCAGGCCCGTTATCACCTGGACTGCATCGACGCCGCCGGCGATCTGCTGGGACAGCGACGGGCCTTCAGCGCCCGTTTCGATCAGTGGCAGGCGGTTAAGGCCCGGCTGCTCGAACTGCAGAGCCGGGAGCAGGACAAGGAGCAGCGGCGGGATTTTTTAAGCTTTCAATGCAAAGAGATCGCCGAGATCGCCCCGGAGCCGGGGGAGGACCAACTCCTGCTCGATGAGCGGGACCGGCTGAAATCCTCCGACAGCCTGATCGCCTTGGGTCAGCACTGTTACTCCGATCTGGCCGGCAAGATCAACGGCCCCCTGGCCTCGGTGCGCAAAAACCTGGAACAGATGGCGGCCCTGGATGGGGGGATGGCCAAGCTGGCCGAGGAGGTGGCGGGGTCCTCCTTTATCCTGGAAGAGGCCCAACTGGAGATCTCCCGTTACCTGCAGGAGCTACCCAGCGATCAGGCCCGGCTTGATCGGGTCACCGCCCGGATCGACTTGTTGCAGCGCCTGAAACGCAAGTATGGTCCCACCCTGGAAGATGTTCTGACCTTTGCCGAAGAGGCCGGGCAGGAGCTGGAAAACCTGGAAAATCTGGAAACCGCCATGGGCGAGCTGGCCCGGGAGGTGGCGGAACTGGAGGAGGAGCTGGCGCTGCTGGCCGCTAAACTCTCGGCCGCCCGCCGCCGGGTGGCCGAGGATCTCTGCTGCCGGGTGGGAGCGGAGCTGGCCTCGCTGGCCCTGGAGCAGGCCCGTTTTGCCGTGGATATGCCGGAGATCTCCGAGGTTGAGCATCTGACCCGTCTGGGTTGGGATCGGCCCGAATTTGTCTTCTCCGCCAATCCCGGCGAGCCCCTGAAGCCGGTGGCCAAGGTGGCCTCGGGAGGGGAGCTTTCCCGCCTGATGCTGGCCCTGAAATCGATTCTGGCTCGCCAGGACAAGGTGGAGAGCGTGATTTTCGACGAGGTGGATGCCGGCATCAGCGGCAAGACCGCCGAGTCGGTGGCCCGCAAGATCCGCGAGCTGGCCGGCCACCATCAGGTGCTCTGCATCACCCATCTGCCCCAGATCGCCGCCGGGGCCGATGATCATTATGTGGTCCGCAAAAGGGCCAGCGGCGAGCGCACCATCACCGAGGTGGTGCGGCTGGCCGAAGAGGAGCGTCCCGCCGAACTGGCCCGGATGCTGGCCGGGGACGGGGTGACCGCCAAAACCATGGAATACGCCAGCGAGCTGCTGGCCAGCAAAAGGAAAACCCCGAAATGACCACCGCCTTAGCCCTCTACTCCGGGGGCCTGGACAGCACCCTGGCCTGCCGTCTGATCATGGAGCAGGGGATCCGGGTGGTGGCGGTCAAGTTCGTCACCCCCTTCTTCGGCGCGGCCCTGCTGGCCGATCCCGAAGGCTATCGGGCCGAAATCCGGCGACGCTACGGGATCGAGGTGCTGCTGCGCGATCTCACCGAACCCTATCTGCGGATGCTGGCGGCCCCGGCCCACGGCTACGGCAAGAATTTCAATCCCTGTGTCGACTGCAAGATCATGCTGATGGGCGAAGCCCTGCGGATGCTGACGGAGCTTGACGCCTCCTTTCTGATCTCCGGCGAGGTTTTGGGCCAGCGGCCCATGTCCCAGCGCCGCGATACCCTGCGGGTGATCGAACGGGACAGCGGTTGCGATGATCTGCTGCTGCGGCCGCTCAGCGCCCGCCATCTCCCCCCTACCAGGCCGGAGCGGGAGGGGCTGGTGGACCGGGACAGCCTGCTGGCCTTTCGGGGCCGCAACCGCACCCCCCAGATCGAACTGGCGGCCCGTTTCGGGATTGTGGATTATGAAAGCCCCGGCGGCGGCTGTGTCCTCACCGATCCCAACCTGGCCAAGCGGATCAGGGGACTCTATGGCGAGACCGCCCTGGCCGGGAAGATTCCGGCCGCCGAGGATATCCGTCTGTTGCTGGCCGGCCGGGTCATGCGTTTGCCCAGCGGCGCCTGGCTGGTGCTGGGGCGCAGTGAGCCGGAAAATGACCGCCTGCAAACCCTGGCCCTGCCCTCCGACTGGCTTCTCAATCTGCGGGATCATCCCGGGCCCACCGCCCTCCTGCGCCGGCCGCCCGCCTTGCCGCAAGCGGCCGGCCGGCAGGAACAGGAGGAACAGGAGGAACAGGAGGAACAGGATCTGGCCGCCGCCGCCGGCCTGGTGCTGCGCTATGCCGGCAAAACCTATCGCGCTCAGGGCCGGGCGGTGGTCCAGGCCGAGACGGCGGGACGCAGCCTGCGGGAACTGGAAGCAACGCCCCTGGCCGACGAAGTTTTCGCCGGCTGGCGCAGTTAAGCATTAACCGGATCGACCGTGACTTCCATAACCAACCACGACCAGAGCCCGGATCAGGATCAGGGCCATGCCGCCACCCTGGGTCATTACCTCTGGAAGATCTTTCCCTTTGTCGCTCCCTACAAGGTCCGGATCGGCATCGGCCTGGCCCTCAATGCCCTGGCCCGCCTTTTCGATCTGCTGCCCCTGGTCCTGATCGGCTGGGTGGTGGACGCCATCGCCGCCCGGGGCGCCGGCGAGACGGCCCCGGGCGTTTTTATCTGGTTCGGCCTGGCGGTGCTGGGAACCTTTCTGGCCCTGGCGGTTTTTCAAAGCATCAGCGACTACTGCCTGGACTCCATGGCCCAGGAGGTGCGCCATGATATCCGCCTGGCGGTCTACGCCCGGATGCAAACCCTGGACGCCGGTTTTTTCGAGGAGCGGCAAACCGGGGATCTGCTGGCGGTGGCCTCCAACGACGTGGATAACCTGGAGCATTTTTTCTCCGATGTGACCACCAACATCGTCCGGCTGGTGATCACCTTTGTCGGGGTTTACGGTTTTCTCCTCTGGCTGGACTGGCGCCTGGCCCTGCTGCTGATCACTCCGCTGCCGGTGGCCATGGTCGCCGTCCGTTTTTTCGCCACCCGGGTTCAGCCCCAGTACCGCAAGGCCCGCCGGGCGGTGGGGGAGATCAACAGCATCCTGGAAAACAATATCCGGGGGATCGGGGTGATCCAGGCCTTCACCGCCGAGGAGGAGCAACTGCGACTGCTCTCCCGCCGCTCCCGGGAGTATGTCAACGCCGCCATCGCCGCCGCCCGGGAACGGGCCAAGTTCATCCCCCTGATCTATCTGGTGGCCGGCATGGCCTTTGCCCTGCTGATCACGGTGGGGGCCTGGCTGACCGCCACCGCAGACGGCCCCACTTTGGGCAACTTCACCACCTTTGTCCTCTTTGCCGTCCGCCTGGTCTTCCCCCTCTTTATCTTCGGGATGCTGATCAACCAGATTCAGCGTTCGGAGGCCTCGGCCCGCCGCATCTCCAAGCTGCTGACCACGACCCCCATTGTCCGGGATCACCCCCGGGCCGAAGTGCTGGCCGCCCCGCCGGAGAGGATCTCTCTGCAAAATGTCGGCTTTGAATACAGCCCGGGGCGGCCGGTGCTGCGCAAGATCGGGTTTGAGCTGGAGCGGGGGATGGTGCTGGGGATTGTCGGCCCCACCGGGGCGGGCAAGAGTACTCTGGTGAAATTGCTGCTGCGCTACTATGATCCGGGAACCGGGGAGATCCGGGTCAATGATCGCCCCCTGCCGCGCCTCAAACTGGAGAGTTTCCGCCGCCATGTGGGCTACGTTTCCCAGGAGGCCTTTCTTTTTTACGGCACCGTGGCGGAAAATATCCGCCTCGGTTCCCCCGCCGCCGATCCGGAGGCGGTGCAGGAGGCGGCCCGGATTGCCGGGGCCGATGAGTTTATCGAACGGTTGCCGAAAAAATATGAAACCATGATCGGGGAACGGGGCCTCAAACTTTCCGGCGGCCAGCGCCAGCGGATCTCCCTGGCCCGGGCGGTACTGCGCAACCCCGCCCTGATCGTGCTGGATGAGGCCACCTCCGCCGTCGATACCCGCACCGAAGAGCTGATCCAGGCCAACCTGCTGCGCTTCCGCGGGGGTCGGATGACCGTGGCCGTGGCCCATCGCCTCTCCACCATCCGCCACTGTGACGAGATCCTGGTGCTGGTGGACGGGACCATCGCCGAACGGGGCACCCATGACGGGCTGCTGGCCCGGGGCGGGGTCTATGCCGGCCTCTGGCGGGTCCAGAGCGGGGATAACGGGGCCGGGTCAAGCTGAACCCGGCCCGGGCCCTAGAAGGAGTGGATCAGCAGTTGCTGGTGGTCGAGTAATTCGCCGCCGTGCTGGGCGATATAGGCTGCCGCCGCCTGGCGGTCGGCAAAGGCAATGGGATGTTTTTCGCCCGGCGCCGCCACCACGTAGTAGGCATCGGACATCAGCACCTCCTGGCCGCTGGGGTAATCGACCACCATGGCGCTGAACTGGAAAGAGGAGAGTTCGGTGGCGCAGAGTTCATGGTTGCGCCAGTAAACGGCGCAGGGGATATTGGCGAAGGCCATGGTGCCGTCCACCTGGGCCCGCACCGAGTATTTCCGTTCTTCGCCGCTCACCGGAGTGGTCAGTTTGCGGCACTCTTCGGCCGCCGCCAGGCCCGCCCCGCCCGCCACCAGCAACAGCGTCAACCCCATGGGAACAATCATCCTGCCAAGATCCATCGCCATACCTCCATTAAATGATCGATCGATAATAGACACCATGTGGTACAGAGTACCCCATGATTGCTCCGGTCGGCAAGGTTCAACCCGACCCGGCGGCGACCAACCCGGTTTTTTTACAGCCCGTATTTGTTGATCTTGCTGAGCAGGGTTTTGCGGGTGATGTTGAGGCGGCGGGCGGTTTCGCTGCGGTTGCCCCCGGTCTCCTCCAGGGTTTTGCGCAGGACCATCTCTTCCGCCTCCTCCAGGGAAGCGGGGGTTGAGGCGGCTGTTTTATTATTATCCTGCCGGCCGGGGCGGTGCAGGCTCAGGGGCAGACTCTGTTCGTCCAGGTAATCGCCGCGCATCAGGATAACCCCGCGCTCGATGGCGTTTTCCAGCTCCCGGACATTGCCCGGCCAGGGGTGGTTGCGCAGCAGGTCCATGGCCCCCGGGGTGATCGCCTCCACCCGACGGCGGTTGCGGGCGGCAAACTTTTCGACGAAATGGGCGGCCAGCAGGGGGATATCCTCGGGGCGTTCCCGCAAAGGTGGCACCGGCAGGGTCACCACGTTGAGCCGGTAGAAAAGGTCTTCGCGGAATTTTCCCTCCCGTACCGCCTCTTCCAGAACCCGGTTGCTGGCCGCGATCACCCGAACATCCACCTTGATGGTCTCCTGGCCGCCCACCCGCTGGATCTCGTGCTCCTGCAACACCCGCAGCAGCTTGGCCTGCATGGCCGGTGAGGTTTCACTGATCTCGTCCAGAAAGATGGTGCCGCCGTCGGCCTGGCGGAATTTGCCCTCCCGGCGGCGGTCGGCCCCGGTGAAGGCCCCCCTCTCATGGCCGAAAAGCTCCGACTCCAGCAGGCTTTCCACCAGGGCGGCGCAGTTGACCTTGACAAAGGGGCCATCCTTGCGGGCGCTGTTGAGATGCAGGGCGCTGGCCACAAGCTCCTTGCCGGTGCCCGATTCGCCGCTGATCAGCACCGTGGCCTCGGTGGGGGCCACATAGGAGATCATCTCCAGCAACTCCCCCATGGCTCTGGACTGGCCGATGATGCCGGCCGTGTCCAGGCCGGTGGCCGCCTCGCCGCCCCGGTCGCGGCGGGACTCCTCGACCTGGCGGTGATCGAGGGCCTTGGCCAGGGTCAGGCGCAGCCGTTCAAAATCCAGCGGTTTGGTCAGGTAATCCCGGGCCCCGGCCTTGATCGCCGCCACCGCCGCGTCGATGGAGGAGTAGGCGGTCATGATCACCACCGGGATCGCCGGGTTGTGGGCCTGGATGCGGGTCAGGGCCTCCATGCCGTCCATCCGGGCCATCCGCACATCCATCAGGATCGCATCGTAGGGGTGCTGCTGCACCGCCTCCACCGCGGCCAGGCCGTCCACCGCCTCCTCGGTCCGCCAGCCCCATTGGTCCAGCATGGCCCGGAGCATAAAGCGGTGGGAGTCGTCATCATCCACCACCAGGATATTTACGGGGGAGTTTTTGTTTTGCATCCTGCTTTATTATCATCTCCGGCCTGAAATTGCCACTGGAGCAATCGGGCGGATTAGGGTAAATCATTAACATCGGAGAAGGGCAAGGTGGTGGAAGCAGCCCGGGCCGGGTGCCTGATTAAGCGGCTGCCCCCTGAAATTGAGGCTGGCGAAATCGGTCGATTTAGGGTAAAGGGTGTTGGCCTTTGCACGGCAAAAAGCCAACGTAGCTCAGTCGGTAGAGCAACTGATTCGTAATCAGTAGGTCAGCGGTTCGATTCCGCTCGTTGGCTCCAGTAAAATCAAGGGGTTGCGGATGGTTCCGCAACCCCTTTTTTGCGTGGAGGATGATATGGAAAATGTGCAAGAGATCAATCCCGGCAGAATCCTGGGCCTGTCTGGCGGATACTGGCAGCCCTGCACCCTTCACTGCGGGGTGAAGCTGGATATTTTCAGCCTGCTGGCGGAGGAGCGGCTGACGGCGGCCGAGGTGGCCGCCCGCCTGGATGCATCACCTCGAGGGGTGGAGCTGCTGCTTAACGCCCTGACCGCCATGGAGTTGCTGGACAAGAACGAGCAGGGTTTTCGTGACACCCGGGAGAGCAGGGTGCTGCTGGATCGGAAATCGGCCCGCTATGTCGGTCATATGGTTATGCATCATCATCACCTGGCCGACGGCTGGAACCAGCTCGACCAGGCGGTTATCAGCGGTCGGCCGGTGGCTAAACGTTCCCACGGGGAGGAGCGGGAGCGGGAAAGTTTTATCATGGGGATGCACAACCTGAGCAGCGCCATCGCTTCCAGGCTGGCCGCCCGGATCGATCTGGCCGGCAAAAAACGGCTGCTTGATCTTGGGGGCGGGCCGGGGGTCCACGCGGTCCATTTCTGCCTGGCCAACCCCGGCTTGCAGGCCACGGTTTTTGATCGGCCCACCACCGAACCCTTTGCCCGGAGGACGGCCGAACAGGCCGGCGTGGGCGACCGGGTGGCCTTTGTCGGCGGCGATTTCCTCGCCGATCCGTTGCCTCCGGGTCATGATATCGCCTGGCTTTCCCAGGTTATTCACTCCAATGCGCCGGAGGAGTGCCGCCACCTGATCGCCCGGACGGTGGCGGCTCTGGAGCCCGGCGGCCTGATCCTGATTCACGATTTCTTTCTGGATGCAACCCATGCGGCCCCGGTTTTTCCGGCCCTTTTCTCCCTCAATATGCTGATCGGCAACCGGGGGCGCTCTTACGGGGAAGATGAAGTCCGGCAAATGCTCAACGACTGCGGGGTGAGCGCGGTCACCCGCCTGGACTTCACCGGGCCCAACGATTCAGGCGTGATCATGGGGGTTCTGCCCTGATTGGAACCAACCCCCCGATCCCGCGTGGTGGAAGGCTTGCGGCTGCTGACCCGCGACGCCTCCCGCTACCGCAGCTACTTTCCCCGCCTGGAACTGATTGCGCCCTGATGGCGCGGATGAGCGGCTGACCGACAGAACCGAAATGGAGCTGACTTTACATAAATCCCCCCCGCTTGATGAGGTGAATAGAGGTCGGAGTTTTGCCCCGCGCTGTTTATCCATTGATCTTGAAGTGGGGAAAAAGAGCGGGCGGATCAGTAGTTTTGCCGCAGTACGGGGTGATACGGGCGAAGCCTCTGTTTTTCGCGGAGCCGGTTTGTCCCGGGCCCTGGCCGATCTCGACGGGTTCGCCGCCGGCGCCACCTTCCTGTTGGGCCACAATCTGATCGCTTTCGATCTTCCCTGTCTCCTCGCCGCCGCCCCCAATCTCAAGCTCCTTAAGCTGCCGGTGGTGGACACCCTGCGCCTCAACCCCCTGGCCTTTCCCCGCAATCCCTACCATCACCTGGTAAAACATTATCAGGATGGACAGTTGCGGCGGGGAAGGCTTAATGATCCGGAGCTGGACGCGCGACTGACCATTGACCTGTTCCAGGATCAGTGGAGAACCTTTCAGACTCTCCGCCAATCGGCCCCGGATCTCCTGGCGGCCTGGCACTGGTTGACGGGCACCGGCGAGTTTGCCGTCGGCTTCAATGCCCTGTTTGCGACCCTGCGGCAGAATCCCCGGCCGGCCGATTCCGAGGCCAGGGCGCTGATTGCCGATTATCTGTCCGACAAGGCCTGCCTCCCCGCCAGCCGAAAAATGCTGACCGCACCCGACAAGCCGGGCTGGCCCCTGGCCTACACCCTGGCCTGGTTGTCGGTGGCGGGCGGCAATTCGGTGCTGCCGCCGTGGGTCCGGCATCACTTTCCGGAAACCGGTGAGCTGGTGCGTCAGTTGCGGGATACCGCCTGCGATGATCCCGATTGCCCCGTAAGCGACCAC